>NZ_JALT01000022.1:0-90424 GCF_000525585.1 Streptococcus sp. ACS2 | reverse complement strand
GCGGACGGTTATAGCTAATGCGCAAAAAGCCTATGTTCTAGCTGATGCCTCTAAACTTGGTCAGATTACCTATGCTAAGGTAGCCGAGGTCGAGAAAGTAACCATAATTACAAATGCTTCGGAAGAAGAGCTCCTAAAAGAATTAAAAGAGAAAACGAGGGTTATTGAAGTATGATTTATACTGTAACGCTGAATCCATCAATCGACTTCATTGTTCGTATCGACAAAGTAGAGATTGGTGAAGTTAACCGCATGGAGAGTGATGATAAGTTCGCTGGCGGTAAGGGGATTAATGTTAGTCGTATTTTGCAACGTTTAGGTGTTGATAATACTGCAACGGGCTTCATCGGTGGTTTTACAGGACGTTTTGTGACAGATGGTTTGGATGCAGAAGGTATTAAAACCAAGTTCGTAGCTGTGGATCAAGACACACGTATTAATGTTAAAATCAAGGCTGACCAAGAAACTGAAATTAACGGTGCAGGACCTGTCATTAATGAGTATCAATTGGCTGAATTGGAAGCAGTTCTTTCAAGTGTAAGTGCTGATGATGTGGTTGTTTTTGCTGGATCAGCACCAAGCAATCTTGGAAATAAGGTCTATAACAAATTGATTCCACTAGTGCGTGAAACTGGTGCACAGGTTGTCTGTGACTTTGAAGGTCAAACCTTGCTTGATTCCTTGGCTTACCAACCACTCTTGGTAAAACCAAATAACCATGAGTTAGAAGCTATTTTCAATGTCAAACTTAATGGTTTGGCTGATGTTGAAAAATATGCGCGTGAAATCCTTGCTAAGGGTGCACAGAACGTTATCATCTCAATGGCAGGTGATGGAGCTCTGCTGGTCACACCAGAGGCTGCTTACTTTGCCAAACCAATTAAGGGAACAGTTAAAAACTCTGTTGGTGCGGGTGACTCAATGGTTGCTGGTTTCACTGGTGAGTTTGTTAAATCAGGGGACCCAATTGAGGCGCTCAAGTGGGGAGTGGCGTGTGGAACATCTACAGCTTTCTCAGATGACTTAGCGACAATTGAGTTTATTAAAGAAACATACAATAAAGTAGAGGTAGAAAAACTATGAAAATTCAGGACTTACTGAACAAAAAAGTCATGTTGCTTGACCTTCAAGCGACTACAAAAGAAGCTGCTATCGATGAAATGATTAACAGCCTGGTTGACAATGGTGTTGTGACCGACTTTGATGTTTTCAAAGCAGGTATTATGGCTCGTGAAGCACAAACATCAACTGGTTTGGGTGATGGAATCGCTATGCCACACAGCAAAAATGCTGCAGTAAAAGAAGCAACAGTACTTTTTGCTAAATCTAATAAAGGTGTGGATTACGAATCACTTGATGGTCAACCTACAGACCTCTTCTTTATGATTGCTGCTCCAGAGGGAGCAAATGACACTCATTTAGCAGCTCTTGCTGAATTGTCAAAATACCTCATGCAAGATGGTTTTGCAGATCGTTTGCGTAAGGTGACTTCTCCAGATGAAGTGATTGCTGCTTTTAATACTGGTGAAGAAGAAGCACAAGCTGAGGAAGCTAAGAAAGCACAAGCTGTTAAAGAAGCAGCTTCAAGCGATAAACCACTTATCGTAGCTGTAACAGCTTGTACAACTGGTATTGCTCACACTTACATGGCTGAAGAATCACTGATTAAAACAGGTGAAGAAATGGGTGTCAATGTTCGTGTTGAAACTAACGGTGCTTCAGGTGTCGGAACACCATTGACTGCTGAAGAAATCAGTAAGGCTGTAGGTGTTATCGTAGCGGCAGACAAGGCAGTTGAAACAGCACGCTTTAATGGTAAGAAATTGCTTTCCAAACCAGTCGCTGCAGGTATTCGTCAACCTCAAGAATTAATCCAAAATATCTTGGATGGTAAGGCTGAAGTCTTCCATGCCGAAAATGCTGGAGCTGCTCAAGAATCAAGTGAGAAATTGAGCCTCGGTGGTGCCTTCTATAAACACTTGATGAGTGGGGTATCACAAATGCTCCCATTCGTTATCGGTGGTGGTATCATGATTGCGCTTGCCTTCTTGCTTGACCAAGTCATGGGTGTTCCTAAAGATCAATTGTCACAACTTGGTTCTTACCATGAAATTGCTGCTCAATTCAAAGCAATTGGTGGTGCGGCCTTTGGTTTCATGCTTCCAGTACTTGCAGGTTACATTGCTTACTCTATCGCTGAAAAACCAGGTTTGGTTTCAGGTTTTGTAGCTGGTGCTATCGCATCAAGTGGTGCAGCCTTTGGTGGTGTTCCATTTGGTTCAGGTGGTAAAGCAACCCTTGCCCTTGCTGGTGTATCTTCAGGTTTCCTTGGAGCTCTTGTTGGTGGTTTCCTTGCAGGTGGTGTTATCCTCGTTCTTCGTAAACTCTTGGCAGGTATCCCACGTGCTCTTGAAGGAATCCGTTCTATCTTGCTCTTGCCACTCCTAGGTGTATTTGCTACAGGTTTCTTGATGTTGGCAGTGAATATCCCAATGGCAGCAATCAATACAGGTCTTAATAACTTCTTGTCAAGCTTGTCAGGAAGCTCAGCCGTATTACTTGGTCTCCTTGTTGGTGGTATGATGGCAGTGGATATGGGTGGACCAGTCAACAAAGCAGCTTATGTCTTTGGTACAGGTACTCTCGCAGCAACAGTAACTTCAGGTGGTTCAGTTGTTATGGCAGCAGTTATGGCAGCTGGTATGGTTCCTCCATTGGCAGTCTTTGTAGCGACACTCTTATTTAAAGATAAATTTACCGAAGAAGAACGCAACTCTGGTTTGACAAACATCGTTATGGGACTCTCATTCATCACTGAAGGTGCAATCCCATTTGGTGCAGCTGATCCAGCACGCGCTATCCCAAGCTTTATCGTCGGTTCAGCTCTTACAGGTGCTCTCGTAGGTATGGCAGGAATCAAATTGATGGCACCACACGGAGGTATCTTCGTTATTGCCCTCACTTCAAATGCCCTTCTCTACCTTCTCTTCATCTTGATTGGTGCTGTGGTATCAGGTATCCTTTTCGGATTCCTCCGCAAACCACTTGATAAATAAGATATGATTAAACAATCTCGTTGAGTTCGGGGTTGTTTTTTTGTGTCGTAGCAGATTTTTGTCAGGGTAGCTATTTTATGATAAAGTATAGGCAGAAATGGCTTATCTAGTAGCTAATGCGCTGTATAAAGAAACATAAGAGGTAAAATATGGTAAAAGAATACGATTATATTGTCATTGGTGGTGGTTCTGGTGGGATTGCCAGTGCTAATCGTGCTGCTATGCACGGCGCTAAGGTTATTCTCTTTGAAGGAAAAGAGGTCGGCGGTACCTGCGTCAATGTGGGCTGTGTACCTAAAAAGGTCATGTGGTATGGTGCTCAGGTTGCTGAGACCCTTCACCGTTATGCAGGCGAGTATGGTTTTGATGTGACGGTTAATAAGTTTGATTTTGCAAGGCTTAAGGCCAATCGTCAGACTTATATCGACCGTATCCATGGCTCTTATGAGCGTGGTTTTGATAGCAATGGCGTTGAACGTGTATACGAGTATGCAAGATTTGTTGACCCTCATACGGTTGAAGTAGCAGGTGAACGTTATACAGCACCCCATATCCTTATTGCGACTGGTGGTCACGCCCTTTATCCAAACATTCCAGGTAGTGAATATGGGATTACCTCCGATGGTTTCTTTGAACTAGATGAGGTGCCAAAACGTACAGCTGTTATTGGGGCTGGCTATATTGCCGTTGAGGTTGCTGGTGTTCTCAATGCTCTTGGTAGTGACACGCATCTCTTTGTTCGTAAGGATCGCCCATTACGTACCTTTGACAAGGATATTATCGATGTCTTAGTCGATGAGATGGCTAAATCAGGTCCTACCCTTCACACGCATGCTAATGCTACAGAAGTAGTGAAAAATGCTGACGATTCTTTGACCATTAGCTTTGACAATGGAGAAACGATCACTGTTGATTGCCTCATTTGGGCTATTGGTCGTGCTGCCAATACCTCTGGCTTTGGTCTTGAAAAGACGGGCGTTGAGTTGACTGAACGAGGTAACATTTATTCAGACGCCTTTGAAAATACATCAGTTCCTGGTATCTACGCCCTTGGTGATGTGACTGGTAAACTAGATTTGACGCCAGTTGCAATCAAGGCGGGACGTCAATTGTCAGAGCGACTCTTCAATAATAAAGCCGATGCTAAGCTTGATTACACTGATGTAGCCACTGTGGTCTTTAGCCACCCAGTCATTGGTTCTGTTGGTTTGACTGAGGAAAAAGCAATTGCTAAATATGGTGCGGAGAATATCAAGGTCTATAAATCTAGTTTCACCCCAATGTATACAGCTCTTGCAAACAATCGTCAGCCGTCAACTATGAAATTAGTAACACTTGGTGAGGATGAAAAAATCATCGGTCTTCATGGCATTGGCTACGGTGTCGATGAGATGATTCAAGGCTTCTCTGTGGCTATTAAGATGGGAGCAACTAAGGCTGATTTTGATAATACGGTTGCCATTCATCCAACTGGTTCAGAAGAATTTGTAACGATGAGATAAAAAGGTGAAGTCTGTCTAGCAAACATAGATAGACTTTTCTTTGTGTTCAAATAACAACCTATATATTTTGTGTGTAACTGTATATTGTCTAAATAAAAAAGACCTTTAGGCCTTTCTTTCGTTTAATAAGTAGTTTCTTACTTCTGAGATAAAGTAAAGGGATCCTGTGACAACAAATAGGTCATCAGAATCTGCTGATTCAGCTTTTGCTAGCCATTCTCTATAGTCGGCCGCACATTTGAAGTTTTGAGGATAGTCATCCAAGGGCAGTGCTTCAAAAAAGTCAAAGCTGGTTACCGTAATATCATAATCTTTCAATTCTTCTAGTAAGTTTGCTAAAGGTTTTCGTCTCAGTCCTGCAAAGAGGATGTGGATTTTACGATTGGTAAAGTTATCTTTTAGTACCTGATTTAAGCTGGCAATTCCTTGAGGGTTATGGGCACCGTCTAGATAAATATTGTTTCCTATCCACTCACTACGACCAGGCCAGTGTGTGTCACAAATACCATCTTGAATGCTCTTATTAGTAATCTTAGGAAATGTTGGAGTCAAGAGATGGGCAGCAGTGACAGCTAACCCAGCATTGTTTTCTTGATGTCGTCCTAGCATTGGTAGCTTAAGATCTGGACTTTCCCAATGGTCATAAGAAACTTGGATCGTTTGGTTGTCTTTCGGAAGCAGCTGAATTTCCCTATCAATGACGGCTAAAGGAGCTTGTAGGTCATGTGATTTTTGGTTGAAAAAATGTTCAACTTCTGCAGAGACACGACCAAGTAAGATAGGTGTGTTTTCTCGCATGACGCCTGCTTTATGATTGGAGATGTCCAAAAGGTTATTGCCCAAGGTTTCAGTGTGATCAAAGCCAATTGAAGTACAGATGACAAGCTCTGGCGAAAGGACATTGGTCGAATCAAGGCGTCCACCAATACCTGCTTCAATGATAGCCATATCAACCTGTTTAAGGTCGAAGTAGAGGAACATGAGTAAGGTGACCAACTCGAATTCCGTTGGTCGGTCAAAAGCAGTGTGCTCTTCTAAATCATCAAGAAGAACCTGAGCTTTCTCGACAAGGCTAATCAAATCCTTATCAGGGATTTCTGTGCCGTTTATACTAATACGTTCGTTGAAACGAGTAATATAAGGAGAGGTAAAGGTCCCGACCTGATAGCCTGACTTTGTTAGGATGTTTTGTAGGTAGCTTGTTGTTGATCCCTTACCGTTGGTCCCGACAATATGCACCGTTGGAAAGTGAGTCTGAGGGTTTCCGGCTTGTTTCAAAAGCCAACTCATACGTTCGAGTTGAGGGCGACGGCCATTGCCCTTGAAAGAATGGATAAAATTTAGAGTTTCTGTATAGTTCATAGGATTATAGAAAAAAGGCAGGGTTTCCTAGCCTTTTACATGTCTTAGTTAGAAGCGGCGTCACCAGTTGTTGCACCACCATTAGTCGCATTGCCAGATGTTGTGTCTGCAGTAGCTGCTGATGAAGAGGTAGTCGTATTGCCACCAGTTGTTGTGTCTGCAGATGACGAATAGGTGTTAGTTCCTGCTTGGCTACTTGTTGATGTGTCGGAATCAGTCGCATTTCCATAGCTAGATGAAGAAGTGCTAGATTCTTGGGTCTTATTGTTACCCTCTTTAATGACTACAGTTGACTGATTGGATGATGAATCAGAAGTGTCCTTATTTTTAGATGATGTAAAATTCATGATAGTGATTGAAGCTACAATGATTGACAAGATTGTCCCGACAGCAGTAAGGACTTTTTGGAAGGCAGTAAAGCCTTTTGTAACGTGTTCAGTCACCTTTGGGGCAGATTTTTTTTCTTCTTTTGATGAATGATTACGGCGTGAGTAATTTTCAGACATGATGCTCTCCTTAAAAATATTTCGTACTTTCTATTATATGATTTTCTCGCAAAAATTGCTAAAAAAATTATGCTATAATAAATAGTAAATAAAAATCGAGGAAAAATCATGATTTATTTTGATAATTCAGCCACTACGGTGCCTTATCCAGAGGCACTTAGAACCTATCAGGAAGTGTCCACGAAAATTTTTGGGAATCCATCCAGTTTACATCAATTAGGAACATCTGCGACGCGTATTTTGGAGGCTTCTCGTAAGCAAGTTGCGGACCTCATTGGAAAATCAGCCGATGAGATTTTCTTTACGTCTGGTGGAACCGAAGGTGACAACTGGGTTATCAAGGGTGTGGCCTTCGAAAAAGAACCTTATGGCAAACACATCATCGTTTCTGATATTGAACACCCTGCGGTAAAAGAGTCTGCTAAATGGCTTTCAGAGCATGGATTTGAAGTGTCCTATGCACCCGTTAATGCACAAGGTTTCGTGGATGTGAATGCTCTTGCTGGACTATTGCGACCTGATACTATCTTGGTTTCGGTTATGGCCGTTAATAACGAAATCGGATCAATCCAACCTATTCAAGCAATTTCAGACCTTCTAGCTGATGAGCCGACCATATCTTTCCATGTGGATGCTGTCCAGGCTATTGGGAAGATTCCTGTATCAGATTATTTAACAGACCGTGTTGACTTTGCAACTTTTTCTGGTCACAAGTTCCATGCTGTTCGAGGTGTAGGTTTTGTCTACAAGAAGAATGGGAAAAAAATTACACCGCTCTTAACAGGTGGTGGTCAAGAAAAAGACTTTCGTTCAACGACTGAAAATGTAGCTGGGATTGCGAGTATGGCTAAGGCCTTGCGCCTAGTCACTGATAAAGAGGAATTTTCTCTGCCTAAAATTGCTAAGATGAAAAAGATTATCTTTGATGAATTGGCTAAGTATGAGGACATTACTATTTTCTCAGGTGAGGGTGAAGACTTTGCGCCCAATATTTTGACCTTTGGAATCAAGGGTGTTCGTGGTGAAGTTATTGTCCATGCTTTTGAAGATCATCAAATCTATATTTCAACGACATCAGCATGTTCATCTAAGGCGGGAAAACCAGCAGGGACTCTCATTTCTATGGGTGTTCCGACTAAATTAGCTCAAACGGCTGTACGTATCAGTCTTGATGATGACAATGATATGGGACAGGTAGAACAGTTTCTCACGATTTTCAAGCAGGTCTACGCCAAGACACAAAAAGTGAGATAGCAAGATTTAAGCAATTTAACAATAAAACTAAATTCAAATTTAAAAGGAAAAGGAATGACACTAACATATTCAGAAATTATGGTTCGCTATGGTGAATTGTCTACCAAGGGCAAAAACCGTATGCGCTTTATCAATAAACTTAGAAATAACATCAAGGATGTTCTATCCATCTATCCAGATGTTAAAGTGACTTTTGACCGAGACCGTGGTCACATCTACCTCAACGGTACAGACTATGAGCCAGTAGCAGAGTCTTTGAAGCAAATTTTTGGTATTCAAGCCTTTAGTCCTGTTTACAAGTTTGAAAAAGATGTCGAGGTCTTGAAAAAGGCTGTTCAAGATATTATGACTGGGCTCTATCGTGACGGCCTTACCTTTAAGGTGACTGCCAAACGTAGTGATCACGACTTTGTTTTAGATAGTCGCGAGCTCAACCTTACTTTAGGAAATGCTGTATTTGATGTATTGCCTGACATCAAGGCCCAGATGAAGGGGCCAGATGTCAATCTGAAGGTAGAAATTCGTGCTGAGGCCGCTTATATTTCTCATGAGGAAATTAAGGGAGCAGGTGGATTACCTGTAGGGACTGCAGGCAAAGGAATGCTCATGCTTTCAGGCGGGATTGACTCGCCAGTGGCAGGTTACTTAGCTCTTAAACGTGGTGTAGATATTGAGGCTGTTCACTTTGCAAGTCCTCCTTACACTAGCCCTGGTGCACTGAAAAAGGCTCAAGATTTGACCCGTAAGTTGACCAAGTTTGGTGGTAATATTCAGTTCATCGAAGTACCATTTACTGAAATTCAAGAGGAAATCAAAGAAAAAGCACCTGAGGCTTATTTGATGACCTTGACGCGTCGTTTTATGATGCGTATTACTGACCGCATTCGAGAAGAACGTCGATGTCTTGTGATTATCAATGGTGAGAGTCTTGGTCAGGTTGCCAGTCAGACTATGGAGTCTATGCAGGCGATTAATGCTGTTACATGTACGCCAGTGATTCGCCCAGTTGTCACTATGGACAAGTTGGAAATCATTGATTTGGCACAAAAAATTGATACCTTTGACATTTCCATCCAACCTTTTGAGGATTGCTGTACTATCTTTGCACCTGACCGTCCAAAGACTAATCCAAAAATCAAAAACGTTGAACAATATGAACGTCGTATGGATGTTGAAGCCTTGGTTGAACGTGCGGTTGCGGGAATCATGGTGACTGAAATCACACCTATTGAAGAAGCGCAAGACGAAGTGGATACACTTATTGAAGACTTGCTCTAGTCTAGGAGGATATAGTACTAACATAGTAGTATTTAGGTGCTACTAGAGTTAGGTATGTCCAAAAAGAAATGTCGATGTTGAGCTTTTACCCAGAAAGGAAAATACATGACTGTTTATAACATCAATTTAGGAATCGGTTGGGCATCAAGTGGTGTTGAGTACGCCCAGGCCTATCGTTCTACAATTTTCAAAAACACAGGTATTAAGGCCAAATTTGTCTTTATGGATATGTTCCTGCAGGACAATCTTTCAGATTTGACCCGTAACATGGGGTTTGAAGATGAAGACGTCATCTGGCTGTACAGCTATTTTACAGACCTGAAAATTGCTCCAACGACCTATACTGTCAAGGATTTGGAAAAGGAAATCCCTTATGACATCACGCGTCGTGAGATTAATGGCAAGGTGGTTAAGCTCTTTTGTGCCAAGGAAGATATTTTCTACGCCGCTTATTTGCGTAAAGAGGGTGAAGATATTGTCCATCGTGTGGAAAAAGTATCGCGTGGTTGCCTAATTCGTAAAGATTTTTACTCTTACACTAAGATGTTCACGGAGTACTACACCCCTGTAGATAACAAGGCACACCTCTATCAACGTCGTTTCTTCAATGAAGATGGCAGTATTGCTTATGATGAAATTGTTGATGGTAAGGATAGTGTCTTCCGTTTCCCAGATAAGATTTTGTCTTCTAAGCATGAGTTTATTGCCTACTTTATGTCTCGACTAGGTCTAACTGATCAAGATATTGTCATTTTGGACCGTGCAACTGGCACAGGGCAGGCTGTTTTCCGTAATACTAAACCTGCTAAGCTTGGGGTTGTGGTCCATGCAGAGCACTTTAGTGAAAATGCTGTGACAGACAAGACTATTCTTTGGAATAACTTCTATGAGTACCAATTCAGCAATGCAGATAAGGTTGATTTCTTCATCACAGCGACAGAACGTCAACGTAGCATTATGCTAGACCAGTTCAATAAATACACACCATTTACACCTCATATCGTAACGATTCCTGTGGGAAGTTTGGATAAACTGAGAGAGCCTGAGGGAGAGCGTAAACCATTCTCAATCATCACAGCTTCACGTTTGGCCAATGAAAAGCACGTGGATTGGTTGGCTAAGGCTGTTGTTAAGGCTAAAGAAAGTCTGCCACAAGTGAACTTTGATATCTTTGGTACAGGTGCTGAAGAAGCCAAGCTTAAGGCAATTATCGAGGAAAATCACGCTCAGGATTACATCCATCTTAAGGGTCACCAAGATTTAACAGAAGTCTACAAGGATTACGAACTTTACCTATCAGGTTCTAAGAGTGAAGGTTTTGGCTTGACACTTCTAGAAGCTGTTGGATCGGGCCTTGGTATGATTGGTTTTGATGTCCGTTATGGGAACCAAACTTTTATCAAGGATAATGAAAATGGTTACCTCATCCCTCGATTTGAAAAAGATGACGAGCTTGCTATTGTGGCTGCCTTGGCAGAGAAAATTGTAGCTTTCTTCAATCGTTCAGATTTAGATCATGTTCATCAAGTCTCTTATGATATTGCCAAAGGCTTTTTGACAGAGGAAATCGAGCAGAAGTGGCTTAACTTAGTAAAGGAGATGACTAATCATGATTAATTTATTTGAGAACTATAGTCAAGGTAGTTGGGATCTCCATTACTCGCTGATTGTCGCTGGCTATGTAAATACAACAGTTTGTCTTTCAGATGGTGGCTTTCTGCCTAGTGATGTGACCTCACCTTACCTTTATTTCACTGGTTTTGACAAGGTTCAAGGTTCTGCACTTTACTTTAATCAGGTTCCTGTGCCTGATTACTGGGAAATTTTAGGAACAAATAGCAACGCGGAAATCTTCCGTTTTGATAAGAAACGTGGTCATATTCACTATGCGCATCCTGCTCATCAGCGTCTAGTTAAAGCTGTGGATTGGTATGATGAGTCAGGTCGCCTGCGTGTGACTGATCGCTACAATAATAAGGGATACCGTTTCTCACAAACAACTTACAATGTTAAGCAAGAAGCGACCATTACTAGTTATTTCACTCCAGATAACAAGGAAGTTATCGTCATTAACCATTTGACCAAAGACGTTATCTTGAATTGGAAAGACAAGGTCTACATTTTCAAAAACAAATCGGAGTTTGTAGTCTTTTATCTTAAAGAAGCTGGTTATGATTTGCGACGTATCCTTTATAACTCCTTGTCAACACCTTTCTTGACAGCTATGAATCTTCCGAATTCTGGTCAAGATGTCCTCTTCTGGCAAGAGCCTATCACTGATTCAGTCCCTGGGAATATGCGTCTCCTTCTTGATAGCAATCACCGTCAGACTAAGATTGTTGTACAAGATTACACAGCTTATACGAATCTTCTAAAATTGGTTAGTCCAGAGCAGGCTTCTCGCGTGGCCTTCCTTGGATTCATGTATCCATTTGCCCGCCAGAACAACTTCCAAAATCAAGCGCTTATCTTGACCAACTCAGATCAGATTGAACACTTGGAAGGCATTGTTAGTGAAGTGCCTACCATGCACTACCATATTGGTGCAATCACTGAAATGTCAAGTCGTTTGATGGATTTAGCTAAATATAGTAATGTTAGCCTTTACCCTAATATTACGACAGAGCAAGTTAAGCGTCTCTATCAAGAGGCTGATTTCTATTTAGATATTAACCACCAAAATGAAATCCTGTCAGCGACACGTGCTGCCTTTGAAAATAACCTGCTTATCCTGGCTTTCACGAACACAAGCCATGGTCCAGATTATACTGCACCAAGCAATATTTTTTCACCTATGAATGCTGGGCAATTTAAGCAAACCCTTAAAGAAGCCTTGGGCAACCGTGACTTCCTTAGTCACTTGCTTGATCGTCAACGTGAGCACGCTCATGTAGCAACACCAGAAGATTATAAGAAGGTTATTGGTTAGGGAAATGGCACTAGAGGTTCGTAACATTTATCCTCTGACACCAACATTTAAGAAGGTCGCTTCACTTTATGAAGCGGCTTTTCCTGTGGAGGAGAGGCTCCCACTCTGGCAATTGTCTTGGAACAGTTTGAAAAATGGACAATCTTTCTGGGCTTATTTTGATCAGGGAGTTTTTATTGGTTTTACCTATGCAATCTGTACTGATAACCTGGTCTACCTTCTCTTTCTTGCGGTTGAGGAAAGTAAACAGTCGCAGGGTTACGGTAGTCAAATTTTGGCACAAGTTAGGGAAGAAGCAGGAGAACGACCGTGTGTGCTTACGATTGAGCCTATGGATGAAGAGGATGCATCTAACCGTACTCAACGACTAAAACGTCTGGCTTTTTATGAACGAAATGGCTATCAGGCATTGAATCACTTCTATTTTGAAGGAAGTGAACGCTATCAAATTTTGACAACGGATAAGAGCCTTTCCTTAGTTGATCTGGAGCGGGCTCTAGCCAAGACTTTCCTAGGAAGATATGGAATAAGAGTTGATTAGGGTAATCGTTACTTTGATAAATTTCAATGAGCAGAATAAGAATAATCAAAATAACTTTTTCTCTTGTCATTAGAGGGAAAAAATGATAGAATTGTAACGTTGACTAAATGCACGTCCTGTGCAACCGCACGACTACTGTTTACAAGTGGGTTCGCCCCCGCAGTACTAGGCGAGTCTTCACAGAGGGAAACCTCAGACACATTAAAAATTTTAATAGGAGGTGCATCATGAGCACATACGCAATCATCAAAACTGGTGGAAAACAAGTTAAAGTTGAAGTAGGTCAAGCGATCTACGTTGAAAAAATCAACGCTGAAGCTGGATCAGAAGTAACTTTTAACGAAGTTGTTCTTGTCGGTGGTGATAAAACTGTAGTAGGTACTCCAGTTGTTGAAGGAGCTACTGTTGTCGGAACTATCGAAAAACAAGGTAAACAAAAGAAAGTTGTTACTTTCAAATACAAACCTAAAAAAGGTAGCCACCGTAAACAAGGTCACCGTCAACCTTATACAAAAGTTGTTATCAACGCTATCAACGCGTAAGTTAGCGACTAATCACTAAGAAAGGACACAATCTTATGTTGAAAACTCTTGAAAACTTGCAACTTTTCGCCCACAAAAAAGGTGGGGGTTCTACTTCCAATGGTCGTGATTCACAAGCTAAACGTCTTGGTGCTAAAGCAGCTGATGGACAAACTGTATCAGGTGGATCAATCCTTTACCGTCAACGCGGTACACACATCTACCCAGGTGTAAACGTAGGCCGTGGTGGTGACGATACACTCTTCGCTAAAGTTGAAGGTGTTGTACGTTTCGAACGTAAAGGTCGCGACAAAAAACAAGTATCTGTATACCCAGTTGCTAAATAATTAAGCTAAAGTCTGCACTTTTGTGTAGACTTTTCTTTATGAAAAAGGAGAATCCTATGCCTTTAAATCACTACCAACAAGAAGTAGGGCCAAGTCTAGCAGATGCCAGTCCAGGTAAAATGCCAGATGTTGCTCTATTAGAAGGTCGTTATTGTAGCGTTGAACATTTGACAGTGGCAGAGCATTATGAGGACATTTTAGACTTTTACTTTACCAATCAGATTCTTTCGGATTGGACCTATATGTATGCGGACCCTTTTGAATCTGAAGAAGTTGTACGTCAGTGTTTGGAGGACTATGAGCAATCCCAGAATCCTTATTTCTTTGCCATCAGGGATAAGGCTTCAGGTAAGGTTCTAGGAACCTTTTCACTCATGGCTATTACACCCAAAAATCGCAGTGTAGAGATGGGACGAGTGATTTTGGCTCCTGCTATGCAAAAAACTCGGGCAGCCACAGAAGCTCAATATCTGGTTATGAAATATGTTTTTGAAGTCCTCAACTATCGTCGTTATGAGTGGAAATGTGATAGTCTCAACCGCCCTTCTGCCAATGCAGCCATGCGTTTAGGGTTCACCTATGAGGGGCGTTTTCGTAACCATGCTATCTATAAGGGACGTAGCCGTGATACGGACTGGTTCTCGATTGTTGACAGTGAGTGGCCAGTACTTAAGAAACGATTTGAGAATTGGCTAGCTCCTGAGAATTTTGATGAACAGGGACAGCAGAAACGTTCTTTGAGGAACTGTTAGCTATCAATGTAAGGCTCTTTTCTGATGAAGGAGCCTTATTTTAGTGTTCTTAGACCTAAATCAAAGCTCCTACTTTTCTAGTGCTTATTATTGCTGTCAAAATCAGTCTAAATACTCATTTTTCTGTCAATAATATTCCCATAATAAAGCATATTTATGCTATAATAAAGAGTAATTGTATCAAGGAGAATAATGACTAATGGATTTAATTCGCGAAAAAGTATTTGTTAACCGTTACCACTATGATGTTCGTAACCATGAGTGGGAAAAAGAAAATGGTGTTCCTAAAACAAATGTTGAAGTAACTTTCCAGTTGCACAATAAAGATGAAGAAGCTAACAATACGTCTGTTGTAGCTGTTTTGCAATTTATGATTGTCCGTGATGAGTTTGTCATCTCAGGGATTGTTTCTCAAATGGACCATATTCAAAACCGTATCGTCAATGAACCAAAAGACTTCTCACAAGAAGAAGCAGAAGCCTTGGCTGCACCGCTCTTGGATACGCTTCAACGTTTGACTTATGAAGTAACTGAAATTGCCTTGGATCGCCCAGGTATCAACTTGGAGTTCTAAGATGTCTCTTGCAGTTATTACGGATTCATCGGTTAATCTCCCTGCTGAGATTCAGGGCCATGCTGATGTTTATGTTTTAGATATTCCAGTCATCATTGAGGGGCAGCCTTTTGTTGAAGGAAAAAACTTGGATGTCAATCAGTTTTATGAACAAATGGCAAACTCTGAGGAACTGCTCAAGACGTCACAACCGAATCTAGCTGACTTGGATAACTTGCTTATGGAGTTGGAGGCGGAAGGTTATACCCATGTCATTGGGCTTTTCCTTTCTTCAGGAATCTCTGGTTTTTGGGCCAATAGTCAGTTTTTGATTGAGGACCATGCCAAGTTGAAGATTGCTTTTCCTGATACAAAAATCACAGCAGCTCCTATGGGAGCTATGGTGAGAAACGTTTTGCATTGGTCAGCCCAAGGAATGTCTTTTGAGAACATTTTGAAGAAGCTTGAGGAGCAAGTTGACCAAACGACGGCCTATATTCTTGTGGATGATCTTAATCATCTGGTTAAGGGTGGTCGTTTGTCTAATGGTTCGGCGATTTTAGGAAATCTTTTGTCTATCAAACCTATTTTGAATTTTAATGACGAAGGAAAAATCGTTGTTTTTGAAAAGGTGCGTACAGAGAAGAAAGCTGTGAAACGTTTGGTTGCCCTAGCTGAGAAAAATCGTGAAATGGAGCTTAGTATCCTTCACACGAATGCTCCTGAAAAAGCTGAGGAATTAAAAAGACAGCTAGAAGCACAGGAAATTAGCGTTTCAACAGTGGTATCCTTATGTGCCGTAATTGCGACACACTTGGGTGAAGGAGCACTAGTGTTAGGTCTAACACCTAAATTTACCAAATAAGTACTATCCATGTGGGATGGGGCTTGTCTATGATTAAGATCAATAGAGAGGGAAAATGACATGTCTATTAAAGTTATTGTTGCTGGATTTAAAGGAAGAATGGGTTCAACTGCGGTTGAAATGGTCAAGGGAGATGACGAATTGACTTTGGCTGCCTTGCTTGACCCATTTGCGACAGAAAAAGAAGTGGACGGTATTCCTGTCTTCACAGATAAAGCGGATTTGGTTGGCTTTGATGCAGATGTCTGGGTGGATTTCACTATGCCTGCTGTTGCCTATGAAAATACTCGTTTTGCTTTGGAGAATGGTTTTGCACCAGTTGTGGGTACAACAGGATTTACTGAAGCACAAATTCAGGAATTAACAGACCTTTCTAAAGACAAGTCTATTGGTGGTTTGATTGCGCCTAACTTTGCTATTGGTGCTATCTTACTTATGAAGTTTGCCGCAGAAGCTAGCAAATATTTCCCAGATCTTGAAATCATTGAGCTTCACCATGACAAGAAAAAAGATGCGCCATCAGGTACAGCAGTGAAAACGGCTGAACTTATTCGTGAGGTTCGCGAGACTAAACGTCAGGGAGCTGAGGATGAGGTGGAAACACTTGCTGGGGCACGTGGTGCTGAGTTTGATGGTTTCCGCATTCACAGTGTGCGTTTGCCAGGACTTGTGGCTCACCAAGAGGTTATCTTTGGTGCCCAAGGAGAAGGATTGACCTTGCGTCACGACTCTTACGACCGCATTTCCTTTATGGGTGGTGTTAATCTTGGGATTAAAGAAGTTGTTAAACGTGATCAGCTTGTTTATGGTTTGGAACATTTACTATGAGATTAAGTTATTTGCCTTCTGAATTTCAGAAGGCTTTACCAATATTAGAGAAAATTAAGGCTGCAGGGTTTGAGGCTTACTTTGTTGGTGGATCGGTCCGAGATGCCCTTCTCAACCGTCCCATTCACGATGTTGATATTGCTTCGTCTTCTTATCCTGAGGAGACTAAACAGATTTTTGAGCGTACGGTAGACATTGGTATTGAGCATGGGACCGTTTTGGTCTTGGAAAATGGCGGTGAATATGAGGTGACGACCTTCCGAACAGAGGACGTCTATGTGGATTACCGTCGTCCGGCTAGCGTGTCCTTTGTGCGTTCATTGGAAGAGGATCTTAAGCGTCGTGATTTTACAGTCAATGCTTTTGCTCTTAATGAAAATGCTGAGATTATTGATAAGTTCAATGGTCTTGATGATTTAGACAACCGTGTCTTAAGGGCTGTTGGTAAGGCTGAGGAACGCTTTAACGAGGATGCTCTTCGTATCATGCGGGGCCTACGTTTTGCAGCGAGTTTAGACTTTGATATCGAAGAAAAGACTTTTCAGGCTATGGCCAGCCATGCTCCTCTTTTGGAAAAGATTTCGATTGAGCGAAGTTTCATCGAATTTGATAAGTTGCTCTTGGCACCACATTGGAAAAAAGGAATCAAGGCTCTTTTAGCGACGAAGGCTTATCAGTACCTTCCGGATTTTCAAGAAACTGCTGAAGAATGGCAGTCTTTTGTGGCAGACTATGTGGAGGACTTTAGATTTACAAGTTCTGAACAGGCTTGGGCGGCAACTCTTTTGACTCTCAAGCATGATAATCCACGCTCTTTCCTTAAAAAATGGAAGACGTCTGTTAATTTCCAAAAGACAGTTCAGTCCTTGATTGAGATTTTCAATTTCCGTTTGGAGAGAGCCGTGACTAAACAAGATGTTTATCAGTATGGTAAGGAGCTCTTAGAAGCGGCTGAAACTTTGAGACAGGCTCAGGGCTTGGACGTCGATTATGAGCGTATTGTCGTTTTGGATGGTCAGTTGCTCATCCATGATAAGCACGAAATCGTTGTGAATGGTGGCACGCTGATGAAGGAGCTAGGATTCAAACCTGGTCCGGACCTTGGACGTGTACTTAAAGCCATTGAAAATGCCATCGTTGATGGGAAACTAGCTAATGACAAGGAAGCCATTATGGCCTTTGTTCAAGCGATGAAATAAGTCTACGGACGTTATAAAAATGACACACCGCTACAGAGCATGCGTAGGATCCGTAGCGGTGTTATTTGTAAGAAGGAAGTAAGATGTCAGATTTTATTGTTGAAAAATTAACCAAGTCCGTTGGAGACAAGACGGTTTTTAAAGAGATTTCATTTATTATCCATGATTTGGATCGTATTGGGATTATTGGTGTCAATGGGACAGGTAAGACAACCTTGCTAGATGTTGTCTCTGAGCGTATTGGTTTTGATGGTGATGTGTCACCTTTCACTAAGGCTAATGGCTATAAGATTGCTTATTTGACTCAGGAGCCAGAATTTGATGACAGCAAGACAGTGCTTGATACAGTCTTATCATCAGACCTTCGTGAGATGGCTTTGATTCGAGAATATGAAACCCTTATGGCAGAATATTCTGAGGAGAATCAGGCTCACTTGGAGAAGGTAATGGCTGAGATGGATAGTCTAGATGCTTGGTCCATTGAGAGCGAGGTTAAGACAGTCTTGTCTAAGTTGGGATTGTCAGACCTCTCGCAAAAGGTCGGGGACCTCTCAGGTGGTCTTCGTCGCCGTGTGCAGTTGGCTCAGGTTCTCTTGAATGATGCAGATCTCTTGCTCTTGGATGAGCCAACTAACCATTTGGATATTGATACTATTGCTTGGTTGACTAATTTTCTCAAGTCTTCTAAAAAAACGGTCCTCTTTATTACCCACGACCGTTATTTCTTGGACAATGTGGCCACACGTATCTTTGAGCTAGACCAGGCTAATCTGATTGAATACCAGGGAAATTATCAAGACTATGTTCGTCTAAAGGCTGAACAAGATGAACGAGATGCAGCAGCTCTTCACAAGAAAAAGCAACTCTATAAGCAGGAGTTGGCATGGATGCGAACGCAACCACAGGCACGTGCGACCAAGCAACAAGCTCGTATCAATCGTTTTAAGGAGCTTAAGGGTGAGGTTCACCAAACGATCAATAATGACGATCTTGAAATTAACTTTGAGACTAGCCGTATTGGTAAGAAAGTAGTGAACTTCGAGCATGTCGATTTTGCTTATGAAGATGGCAAGCAAATTCTCAGTGATTTCAATCTTATCATGCAAAATCGTGATCGTATCGGTATTGTTGGGGATAATGGTGTCGGGAAATCGACCTTGCTCAATCTGATTAATGGTGACCTTGTGCCTACAGCTGGTGTTCTGGATATTGGTGAGACGGTACGTATTGGTTATTTCTCGCAGCAAATTAAGGACATGGATGAGAGCAAGCGTGTCATTAACTACTTGCAAGAAGTTGCAGATGAGGTTAAGACAACGGTTGGAACAACTAGTATCACAGAGCTCTTAGAGCAATTCCTTTTCCCTCGTTCTACTCATGGGACACAGATTTCTAAGCTCTCTGGTGGGGAAAAGAAACGTCTTTATCTACTTAAGATTCTGATTGAAAAGCCTAATATTCTGCTCTTGGATGAGCCGACAAATGATTTGGACATTGCAACTTTGACGGTTTTGGAAAACTTCCTTAATGGTTTTGGTGGCCCTGTCGTTACCGTAAGTCACGACCGCTATTTCTTGGACAAGGTGGCTAACAAGATTCTAGCCTTTGAAGAGGGTGGTGTGCGAGAGTTCTTTGGTAACTACACTGACTACCTTGATGAAAAAGCCTTCTTCCAAGAGCAAGCAGCCCTCTTAGAGAAGGAAAAAGAGCAAGCTAGCGTTAAAGTTGAGAAAGTCAAAGAAGACAAAAAACGCATGAGCTACTTTGAAAAACAAGAGTGGGCGACCATAGAGGATGAGATTGCTGACCTTGAAGCCAAAATCGAAGAGATTGAAGCAGCCATGCTTGAAAATGCTAGCGATTATGGACAGTTAGCCTCCCTCCAACGAGACTTGGATGCTGCTAACGAAACCTTGCTTGAAAAGTATGAACGCTATGAGTATTTGAGTGAGCTAGAAGGATAAGCTCTTTAGTAATCAAAGTATGACAAAAGCCCTGCAGATGTGAACTGCAAGGCTTTTTATGTTTATGTAGTGACTGCTTTCTTCCTACCACAAGCGGAACGAAAAGGAGAGGACAGAGACCCCCGCGAAGATAATTAAGGAAGCTACCAAGCGCCCAATAAGAAAGGCTGAGAAAAACGGAGCACTAAAGAGCAGGAGTCCAAAGACTAGACAAATCAAGGTGATTGATAGGGCAGGTTGACCTGAGAAGCCGAATTGACGTTGGCGATAAGCTTGAAAGCCTTGCGTAAATGCTGAGACAAGAAGCCACCAAGCGATAATGGTTACAGCTACGCCCGAGAGTACCCATGCTGATGTTGATAGCAGGATAATACCAAAAACGATGGAAATGATACTCTGAAGCAGTTGGAAGAAGGAGCGGTTTTCGTTATCTCGTTTAAAATAAACCATGAGACTTGAAACACCAGATACCAGCATCACTAGGGCAAATAGCCAACCAACGATGGCAAGAAGATTTGTAGGATTAGCGAAGAAAAAGACACCCAAGAGTGTAATGAGAATTCCACTAATCAATGTAAAACTTTTCATAGGATACCTCTTATTAATTTTCTTAATACTACTATGTAAGTATCAAATTGTCAAACAAAGACCTTACTTTAGAGTGGCTTGATATGATATGTGTAGGTGGCAGCCTTTCTGGTTCTAGTAGCTACCTGACGACCTGTTTTTTGGAAGAGGTGTTTAAAGCGACGCAAGAAATTTGTGGAATCCATCTTGAGGTAGTCTTCATTGAAGGTACCAAAAAGTTGGCGGTAGGTGGTCAAGGTGTTTTCCTCGGGCATAATGGAAAGGATAGTTGGATAGTATTCGAGTCGTCCCTTGATACGTTCCATAGCTGTTAAGAGAATTTCCCAATGGTCAAAGGCAAGGTCATCATGTGACAGCGTCTTATCACCATCAACAAGTTGCAGTTGACCGTCTATCATGGCAATGTCTAACCAATGCGTAGACGCTGCATCGTCGGCAGCCTTTTCCACTTGAATGTCATTGAAGGTCATGAAGCAGAGGTAAGCCACTGTAATGGTCCACATTCGAGGATCCCGATATGGTGTTCCCACAGTAATGAGTTGCTCAATATGATCAGGATTGAGTGTAATGGATGTTTCCTCCTGTACTTCGCGACAGACAGCTAGATTGAGATCTTCTTGCTCCTGAACGAAGCCACCACTGAAGGCGTATTTCCCCATGAAGGGATGGTTTTTTCGCTTGATAAGTAAGGTTTGGACTCTTCCTTCATAATAGCGGAAGATGACCGAGTCAACGGTCACTGAGGGCTTAACGTACTTATCCATTTCCTCTCGCTGATAGATGTCCAAAAATTCCTTTTCGCTACCAGAGTTTTCGAAGGTTCTAGTCATATGTTTCCTCCATGTTTGTATTGTAAGTTTTAAGTGATGATTACGTTGGATTGGTCTTTTAAATCTCGATGTGTAGACGTTCTTTGATTGCTTTTTTGGCATTGTGGTAGTTGTCCGCAAAGAAGCTGTCACTATTACTATTTTTCCCTAAAATAATGATTTTATCCTTGAATGGTGATAGGAGGTCTAAGAGATGCTTGGTAAACCAGTCACGTGTTTGGCTATCAGCCATAGTCATGTCACGGAAGCCATCATCCACATAGTTTGATTTTGGCAGAATTACAAAAATCAAATCCCATTTTTCACGAGCTTGAGTTACCTGATAGAGCCGATCCAGCATATCAAATTCTTCTTTAGAAATATTTTCTTTCAAATAGTAGTCGATATAAACTTTTGTGACTGTTGAGTTGGTATCGGCAAAGATAAGTCCTGAGTGCTGCCCTTTATCAATGATATCAGAGGTCTGGGCATATTGATCTGTCAGGAGGTGAATATAATCGTTAGTATCTAACTCGTCATCTCGTACATTATACTTTTCTTGATACTCCCTAGCATATTCAAGAGAGCAGGGAGCGTTGTAAGTTCGAGCCAAATCTTTAACAAGAGTAGTTTTTCCACCGCTAGCAGAGCCCACGACAAGGACCTTACGAGTAAAGTGACGACGGAAAGGCTTGGTGATAAAACGCCAATTTTCCATAGGATTGTCGCGAATCTCGGTGGCAGAGATGTTGATAATAGAGCGTTCGATGAGTTCTACCTGAGCTTGAGGATAATAGCGATTGAGCTCGGTCACGTACTCTGGCTCTCCAACATAGAAGGTAATCTTTTCAGGATTATCCGTATTTTTAGAGATAAGCTCTTTGACACGATTAACCCAAGGTACCCATCCCTCGGGATAGGCTGGCATCCCAGCCTCATCCAGTTTATCCACAACGACTAATTCATCATCATAGAAAACTTCTCGAACATAACGGAAACGGCGGTTGAGTGATAGGCCTGCGCGTGTCCCCCGATCTTCTTGTGTGTTGCTGCCACTTACGATGACGAGCACATTGTCATTAGCGCGTTTTGCCTTGGTAATAAGGTCAACGTGCCCAACATGCATTGGAGCGAAAGTTCCAAAAACAATGCCGATGTGCTTTCCTGATAATTGCTTTCTTTTCATAAAAAATGATCCTTTTCAAGATTTAGTAAAATTACTAAATTCATAATAACATAGTTGGAGATCTTTGTAAATGTAAAAATAGTAAATTTACTAAATTGTTTTTAGGCTATTTTAGCTTTAAAGTTGAAAAAAAGTTTAAAAAATTTTGGAGAAAAACTAGAAAAATAGAATCCGTTTACATTGTTGAATTGACAACTTTTTAGGAGTAGCTTAAAAAAAGATAGATCACTTGCTATGTCATAAAAGCTAACATAAAAATCAAAAAAATAGCAGAAAATACTTGACAAGAAGATTCTGAAAATTTATACTATTCATGTAATTAAATTACTAAGGTAATTATTTGAAAGGAAACATTGATATGACAACAGGTAAAGAGTACGTTGCTAGCGTTTTTGAAAAAGTGAAAGCTCAAAATGGCCATGAGGCTGAGTTCCTTCAAGCAGTTGAAGAAGTTTTCGATTCACTTGTTCCTGTCTTCGACAAATATCCTAAATATATTGAAGAAAACCTTTTGGAACGTTTGGTTGAACCAGAACGTATCGTTTCATTCCGTGTGCCATGGGTTGACGATAAAGGACAAGTACAAGTAAACCGTGGTTTCCGTGTACAATTCTCATCAGCAATTGGTCCTTACAAAGGTGGTCTTCGTTTCCACCCATCAGTAAACCAATCAATCATTAAATTCCTTGGTTTCGAACAAATCTTTAAAAACTCATTGACTGGTCAACCAATCGGTGGTGGTAAAGGTGGATCAAACTTCGATCCTAAAGGTAAATCAGATAACGAAATCATGCGTTTCTGCCAAAGCTTCATGACTGAATTGAGCAAACACATTGGTGCAGATACAGACGTACCTGCAGGTGATATCGGTGTTGGTGGACGTGAAATTGGTTACCTCTATGGCCAATACAAACGTCTTCGTAATGAGTACACAGGTGTTCTTACTGGTAAAGGTTTGAACTGGGGTGGATCACTTGCTCGTACAGAAGCAACTGGTTACGGTGCTGTTTACTTTGCAGAACAAATGCTTAATGCACGTGGTGAAAACTTTAACGGTAAAACAGCAGTTGTTTCAGGTGCTGGTAACGTTGCCATCTACGCTATTGAAAAATTGCAAAGCCTAGGTGCTAAAGCTGTAACATGTTCTGACTCATCTGGTTTTGTTTATGATCCAGACGGAATCGACGTTGACTTGTTGAAAGAAATCAAAGAAGTTAAACGTGAACGTATCGTTAAATATGCAGAAGCTCGTCCAAATGCAACCTTCACACCTGCCGGTGGTGAAAAGACAGTTTGGTCAGTTAAAGCTGACTTGGCATTCCCATGTGCAACTCAAAATGAATTGGATGAAACAGATGCAGAAACACTTGTAGCAAATGGTGTATTGGCTGTTTCAGAAGGTGCTAACATGCCTTCAACTTTGGGAGCTATTGATGTCTTCCTTAAAGCTGGTGTATCATTTGGTCCTGCCAAAGCTGCTAACGCTGGTGGTGTTGCTGTATCAGCTCTTGAAATGGCACAAAACAGCGGACGTACACAATGGACATTCGAAGAAGTTGATGCTAAACTTTACGATATCATGAAAGGTATCTACGAAAATGCTGCAGCAGCTGCTAAAGAATTTGGTCATGAAGGTAACCTTGTTGTGGGTGCCAACATCGCTGGATTTCTTAAAGTTGCAGACGCTATGTCAGCTCAAGGTATTGTTTAATTAACAGCCTTGACCTGATTGATAAGCCTCTCGATAAAATAAGAAAAGAAGCCTGCGGGTTTCTTTTTTTGTTTAGACAGACTTAGGAGGAAGAGGAGTTCTGTACTTTTTTTGGTATAATACCTTGTAAGAAATCTCTTTCTAGAGCAGATTTTGATGAATTAGAATACGAGAGGAATAATTTTGAGTGTTGGAAAGGATCCCTGTGGGGCAAAAGAAAAGAAGTATACTAATCAGACAATCATTCTAATAAGTTTCTTAATCAGTATGGTGTCAATACTGCCTATGTTCTTTTTTAGGGACAAGCTTTATGGTGATGATATTGTCTTTCACATTAACCGACTGTTATCTTTGGATACTGTCTGGAAGAGTCCTATCAATTTTACGACTAACGGAGGGACCGGACAATTAATCAATACCTTTTATCCCTGGTTAACTTATTATCCTATTTTCATAATCTATAAGCTGACTCAGTCGGTCTTTGTAGCCTGGATGAGTTTTCAGTTGCTTGTTCGCTTTGTAACTTGTTTGCTTAGTTTTTACGGATTACGTTTATTGAACTATTCTGATAAACAGGTGATGATATTTGCTACCTTTTATCTCTTTTCGGGGTATTTCTTGCACAATTCTTATTACCGGGCAGCCGTTGGCGAAACGCTAGCGATGATTTTTCTACCTCTAGTTTTCGTTGGCGTTCGTTTGATAACTTTTGGAGATTACAAGAAATGGTGGATCTTGACTCTTGGGATGCTTGGTTTAGTATATTCCCATGTCTTATCGGTCCTTTTGGCTTCTGTTGGGATTTTCTTTGCGGTGGTAATTAGTTTTTGGATTTGGGATAATAAAAAAGAACGTGTCCTAGGATTTCTTAAGGCCACCCTTGTCACTCTTAGTATGTCTCTAGCTTTCTTTGTTCCTATGATAGAGCAATTCAAGTATGTCACTCTACGAACGACTTTTAAACCGCTCCTATCAAAGACAGCTTTAAGTCTGGCAGACAACTGGGAGTTGATTCTAAAAAGTGATTTAAGGACTCCATCAGTTAATCTTCTCTACCTTCTGGGCCTAGTGCTAAGCCTGATTTTTACTAAGCGTTTTGTGAAGGATAAGGAAGCTAGAGTTTACCTTTTTATTTCTCTTGTTTTGGCCTTTTTAACTTTGAATAGTTTTCCTTGGCAGTTATTACAGGAGAGTCCAGTGTCCAATCTTCAATTTCCTTGGAGATTATGGAGTTTTGCCTTGCTTTTCTTCAGCTTAGCCTTAGCGAATATCTTGAAAAATATGTCTATGAAGGCAGCGACGATACTTGTCTTGTTTGGTCTTTGTCTGAATATGTTTCAGATTGTTACTGTCCAAGATAAGATGACTAAAGCCAAGAATATATTGCCAAGCGATACAAAAGTTATGAGAGAAATGCTGGCCAAGGGAACTTATAAAAATATAAATGGGGATTATACCAATAAAGGAGTGCCTTTTGGCTTTGTCTTTGACAAACATCTTTTCTTGGATAATCAGGAAATTAAGTCAACCATCAGCCGTTCTCCAAAGGAGCTAGCACTTACAGTAAACAATGAGTCAAAAGAAACTAAGGTTTTGTCGTTACCAGTTTTCTACTATAAAGGACAAGAAGCGAGGATTGATGGGAAGCGAGTAACTACTTACTTAGCTAAGGAAAAGAATCCAACTAATCTAGGTCTACCACCAGGTAAGCATGGTATCGTTTTGACCTATGGCTATAGCCCAGTTGCCAAATTGGCGATGGGTGTTTCAACTATTAGTCTTTTGGCGTTTATTGGTTATTTGTATAGAGTGAAAAAAGATGACTAAAAAGAAGCCTGCGGGTTTCTTTTTTTGTCTGTTTTACTAGAAGGGACGCCTTTTGATATAATAGGTCAAGGTGATTAATATGGAAATGAAAACCTTTGGTTCCGATAAAAGAAGGATATATCATTCCATAGTTTAGATAAGAAAAGGGAGTAAATAGATGATAAAAACAATCGTAAAGGATGTCTTTTTCCTTGGACAAAAATCGACAGAAGCGACCAAAGAAGACCTCTATTTGGCCAAAGATTTACGTGATACACTGGAGTTTCATAAGGATGCCTGTGTGGGTATGGCTGCCAATATGATTGGCGTTAAAAAGCGTGTTATTATCGTCAATATCGGTTTTGTTAATCTAGTCATGTTTAATCCTGTTTTAGTCAGCAAGTCCTCACCTTATCAAACAGAGGAGTCTTGTTTGTCTTTAGAGGGCAGTCGTCCAACCAGACGTTATGAGTCGTTTGAGGTAGCTTATTTAGATGAACAATGGATGCCTAAACAGTTAAGTTTTTCTGGCATGCCAGCCCAAATTATTCAACATGAATTGGACCATTTGGAGGGTATTATTATTTAGATAGCCTAGCTCAAGCGTTGTTAGGTTTTAGAGTCCAAAGCCTTAATAATCACAGTTACGGGAGTAAGAGTGGAAAGCAATTTTCTTTCTCACTCTTTTTTAGTTCTCATAAGAACTTTTTTCTTGACAATAGTTCTCATAAGAACTAAGATAGTTTCCATGAGAATTATTCAAGGAGGAACTTGCGATGCATGGAAAAGATCCTTTTAGTGACTTCAGAGAAATCATCAATGCTATGGAATCTCGCGTGCAAGAGTTAGGGAAGGTCCACGGTGTTGAACATTTAGCCGGCCCACAAGGATTTGCTGTCAGGTACTTGTTTGAGAACCAAGATAAAGAAATATTTATCAAAGATATCGAGAAAAGACTATCTATTTCCAAGTCTGTGGCTAGTAATCTGGTCAAACGTATGGAGAAAAATGGTTTTGTTGAATTGGTGACATCTGACAAGGACAAACGCTACAAGTATGTTCATCTGACAGACTTGGGTAAAAAGAAGGCCAAAGATGTTGGACATTTCCGAGAGGCTATCCATGAACAGTTGTTAGATGGTATTTCGAAAGAAGATGCTGAAACAGCCTTTCGAGTCTTTCACCAAATTCGTAAGAATTTAGAGAAAAATAAGGAGTAACTTATGTTTAAAATTTTTAAACGTTTGACAGCAAAAGAGTTAAGCATGATTGTCTTAGCTGTGATATTTGTTTGTTTGAATGTCTATCTAAACTTGAAAATTCCAGACTATATGTCTGACATTACGACTCTCTTATCAACCAAGGGGACTAAGGCGTCGGATATTTTTACCTGGAATACAGATGCCCCAGGGATGCGAATGCTTTTAATGTCCTTTGCGGGCTTTATGGCCTCAGTAGTGGTTGGTTTCCTAGCTGCCAGAACAGCAGCAAGTTTTACAACCCGTCTTCGTGATGATATCTTCCATCAAGTTCTAGATTTTTCGGATGCAGAGATTAAGCAATTCTCCATTCCTAGTCTTTTGACCCGCACGACAAATGATATTACCCAATTACAGATGGTACTGACCATGGGACTACAGGTCATTACACAGGGGCCTATCATGGCCATTTGGGCGATTACAAAGATTGCCGATAAAAATGGAAATTGGCTCCTTGCCTTGCTTGTCGCTGTGGCAGTGATTGCCGTTCTCATGCTCTTCCTCTTAATTATGGTTATGCCTAAGCAACGCTTGATTCAAACTCTGACCGATAAACTGAATAGCGTAACGCGTGAATCTCTTACAGGAATTCGTGTGGTGCGTGCCTACAATGCCGAAAGTTATCAAGAGGATAAATTTGAAAAGGCCAATACTGATTTGACTCAAAACAACCTCTTTATCGGTCGTTCTTTTGCCTTGCTAACACCGGTAATGACTGCTGTATCCAGCGGGTTGACACTGGCTATTTATTGGATTGGTGCGCATCTCATTGAAGATGTTAAGATTCCAACAGATCCAACGAAAATTGCTGGTGCCATGGAAGACAAGGTCCATCTCTTCTCAGATATGGTTGTCTATTCGTCTTATGCCATGCAGGTTGTTATGGGATTCATGATGATGATTGTCGTTTTCTTCCTTCTTCCACGTGCCGTTGTAGCAGCTGGCCGTATCAATGAGGTTCTAGATACCAAATCTTCAGTCTCTTACCCTGAAAATAGTTCTGAAAAACCTAAAGACATGGGCACTGTCGAATTCGATGATGTTTCCTTCCGTTATTCTGAAACTTCAGAGCCTGTTTTGGAGCATGTTAGCTTCAAAGCTAAAAAGGGTGACACGGTTGCCTTTATTGGTTCGACTGGATCTGGTAAATCAACGCTTGTCAACCTTATCCCACGATTTTATGATGCCACGCAAGGAACTATCAAGGTTGACGGTGTGGATGTACGACATTATGACCACGAAACCTTGCACAATATAGTCGGTTATATTCCACAAAAGGCTGTGCTTTTCTCAGGTAATATCACGTCAAATATGACAATGGGAACGAGCAATAATAGTCCTATAGATGACGCTAAGATTTGGGAAGCTCTCGAATTGGCTCAAGGAAAAGACTTTGTTGAAAATAAAGAAGGCCAACTTAAGGCAGAAGTGGCTCAAGCTGGGTCTAACTTCTCAGGTGGCCAGAAGCAACGTTTGGCTATTGCGCGTGCACTTGCCCGTAAGCCTGAAATCTTGATTTTTGACGATTCCTTCTCAGCTTTGGACTATAAGACCGATCGTAAACTGCGTCAAGAATTGTCTGAAAAAACACAAGATATGACCAAGTTGATTGTTGCTCAACGTATCTCTACTATTATGGATGCTGATCAAATCTTGGTACTTGATCAAGGTAAAGTAGTCGGGCAAGGAACCCACAAGGAACTCTTGGCTAACAATGAGGTTTACCAAGAAATTGCTTATTCACAATTGTCTAAGGAGGAGTTAGAAAATGGAAAATAAGCCAAAAACATCGTCCTATAAACGCTTAAAACCCTATATTAAAGGTTTCCCAATTCCCTTTGTCCTTGCGATTGTTGGAGCAATTGTTTCAGCAGTCATTACAGTTATTGGACCAGATAAGCTTAAAGAAATTACCAATACTATTACTGAAGGTATTACACCTACCAAAATGGGGACGATTCCAGGTATTGATTTGGATAAGGTGGCAAGTATTGCTATGACCTTGACTGTTCTCTATGCCATTTCAGCGATTGTGGGTTACTTACAAAGCTTTACGGTTGCGACGGTTACACAACGCTTTTCACAACGTTTCCGTACAGCAATCCAAAAGAAAATCAACTGTGTACCTCTTAATTATTTTGACAGTCATTCTCAAGGGGACATCCTCTCTCGTGTGACTAATGACGTTGACCTTTTGGGACAATCGCTTAGTCAAGGTCTGGGTACCCTAATTACTTCAAGTGTTCTCTTGGTCGCAGCCATTATTATGATGTTTTACTCAAATGTCACTATGGCTTTCACTGCGATTGGTTTTGTCTTGATAGGATTTGTTCTAGTAGCCTTCATCATGGGTTTCTCACAACCCCTTTTCAAACGTCAACAAGAAAATTTGGCTAACATTAATGGATATATTGAAGAAATCTACACAGGTCAAGCAGTTGTAACGAGTTACAATGCATCTGAAGAAAGTAGTCAAGCTTTCAAGGGGCTTAATGATAAGCTCTATAAATCGATGTGGCAATCTCAGTTTATCTCAGGTATTATGATGCCACTTATGATTTTCATTGGGAACTTTGGTTACGTCATGGTCTGTCTTGTGGGAGCTATTAAGGTTATTGATGGTAGCTTGACTATTGGTGATGTGGTAGCCTTCATGACTTATGTTCGTATTTTCTCACAACCTCTTTCTCAAATTGCACAAGGGATTACGCAACTCCAGTCAGCCACTGCAGCTATTGGTCGTATCTTTGAATTTTTGGAAGAAAAAGATATGGATGACGAATCAAGTAAGACAGCTGAATTGACAGATACTAAAGGTCAAGTTGTCTTTGATCATGTTTCCTTTGGTTATACTCCTGAAAAGACTATTATTCATGATTTTTCAGCTCTTGCTAAGCCAGGTCAAAAGATTGCGATTGTTGGTCCAACAGGTGCTGGTAAGACGACTATTGTTAACTTACTTATGAAGTTCTATAACATCGATCAAGGCCATATCACCATTGACGGTGTGGATACTGGCGACATGAAACGTGAAACTGTCCATGATCAATTCTCTATGGTGCTTCAGGACACATGGCTCTTTGAAGGTACTATTCGTGATAATTTAATTTACAACCAAGAAAATATCTCTGAAGAGCAAGTTATTGCTGCAGCCAAGGCTGTCGGTGTTCACCACTTTATCACCACACTTCCAAAAGGTTATGACACTTATTTGGATGACTCTGTGACATTATCAGTTGGTCAGAAACAGCTCTTGACCATTGCACGTGCCCTTCTGAAGGATGCCCCTCTTCTTATCTTGGATGAAGCGACATCATCTGTTGACACCAGAACAGAAGAATTGATTCAAAAAGCCATGGACAAACTTATGGAAGGTCGGACTTCCTTTGTCATTGCTCACCGCTTATCAACTATTAGAAATGCTGATCTTATCCTTGTGATGAAAGATGGGAATATTATTGAACAAGGAAATCATGATGAGCTCATGGCAGCAGATGGTTTCTATGCTGATCTTTATAATAGTCAATTTACAGAAGAAGTTGCCTAAACTTTTCTTATAAAATTATAAGATTTTACAAAAAACCATAGAACGTATGACTGTCAGTCATGCGTTTTGTGTTATACTGAAAAAAACAGACAGATTAGGAGATTAAGATGCAATATCGCAAAGCAAGACTAGACGAAGTTCAGGAAGTGGCACAAGTATGTGCAGATGCCTTTGAAGATTACCCCTATCTTTCAATGATTGCCAGTAATTTAAAGAAGCCTGAACAGTATCAGGAATTTGTCTTAGCCTTGCAGGAAATATTGGTGCGTTTGGCGATTAAACGGGACTCATGTTTGGTGGCTGAAAAGGATGGTCGCATTGTTGCGGCAGCTATTTTACAGCATCAGACGATTTCTATGCTTAATTATCTTCAAAATGGGGCGACCAAGCTTTTCCGTTTTATAAGCATCACTAAGTTGTTCAAGTATTTTAACTTTGTTGAAGAGTCCGAAAGACATTTGGAAGATTCTGCAGAATACGACTGGTACTTGATGATGTTGGCGGTGACTCCAGATTATCAAAGAAAAGGGATAGGGAGTCGTTTCTTGCTTGAAGGGGTTGAACCTTTTGTAGGTAGTACAGGAGGTCACAGTCTTGGTTTGATTACCAATCGCGATTACAATGTACCTTTCTACGAGAAAAATGGCTACAAACAATGTGGTTATAAGGTTTTGACCTACGAAACACACAAACTAGGCAACTGGCCTTTTGTCAAATCACTTGATGCATAGCCTTGTGCTATTTAACTTAGATAAGCAAAATAAATCTGGCTTCGGCTGGATTTTTTTCTTAGCCTTAGAGTCCTTCTTGTCTGGCTCATTCCTTATTTTTAAGCCTAACTATGCTATAATTAGGAAACGCTATTAGAGGAGGTTTATATGTCAACTCCAAGTATTTATGGGGAATATGCTCAGTATCTCCCCAAGATTTTACAAGAAATAACAGACCCGATTATTGCGGCCAATATTACTAGCAAAAAAGAAACAGGTTTTAAACTCTATGAACATTTTATTTCACGAATCAAAGAAAGCGATTCTATGCGTGAAAAGTGTCGTAGGAAAAATTTGCCTGAAACCAGCCAATCTGCTCTCAAGGAAATTCGTGACAGTATTGGGATTCGAATTGTTTGTGGTTTTGTTGATGATATTTACAAAACTATTGATGTCATCAAGGCTATCCCTGGCGTTTCTATCTATAACGAGAAAGATTACATTTTAAATGCTAAGCCCAATGGCTATCGTTCTTACCATCTCATTTTGGAAGTAGAAACCGAGTTTCCAGATGTGCTAGGAAATGAGAGAGGAACCTATTTTGTTGAGGTTCAGCTTCGGACCATTGCTCAGGATTCGTGGGCCAGTTTGGAGCATCAGATGAAGTACAAGCACGACATCAAGAATCCAGAAATGATTACCCGTGAGCTTAAGCGCTGTGCGGATGAATTAGCTTCATGCGATTTGACCATGCAGACCATCCGTAACTTAATTCAAGAAGGAGGGGACTAGAATGGCTTTGAAAATTCTACTAGCTGAGGATGAAGAGGCTCTTTCTCGAGTTTATAGGGCAGCCCTAGAGCATCAGGGTTATGAGGTAGATCAAGCCTTCAATGGGCAAGAGGCTGTTGATTTAGCTGCACAAAATGCCTATCAAGTGATGATTATGGATATTATGATGCCCATTAAAACAGGTATCGAGGCCCTAAAAGAGATTCGCTCCTCTGGGGACAGGACGCATGTCATTATGTTGACAGCTATGGCTGAAATTGATGACCGCGTGACCGGGCTTGATGCTGGGGCAGACGATTACTTGACCAAGCCAATCTCTCTTAAGGAACTTTTGGCGCGTCTGCGCTCATTAGAGCGTCGTGTGAGTGAGAGCTTTACTGCCAAAATATTGACTCTTGGTTCTGTTCGATTGGACCAAGAAGAGCAGGAGTTGGTAGCTGGGAACGCCATTCGACTTTCAAGCAGAGAGACCAAGTTAATGGCCCACTTCATGCTCAATCCTGCCAAGAAATTAACGACTGAGCACCTTTTTAAGACCATCTGGGAGGATGAGGAAGATGTGGACGAGTCGATTGTCTGGGTCTATATTTCCTATCTGCGTCAGAAATTGCAAGCCATCCAGGCCGACATCAGCATTCTTGGTGAAAAAGGTGGCGACTTTTGCCTTCTCGCCAATTAGAGAGGAGTAGCCCATGTTTAGACGTTTACGACTTCAATTTATTACGATTGCTTCCTTGGCTATCCTCTTTATCTTGGTCTTTACGGTGGGAATCATCAATACTGTAAGGTCCTTTCAGACGGAGCAGGAAATTAGTAAGGTTCTCAACACACTTACAGAAAATAATGGTAGTTTCGGAAAAACGAAAAAAATTGAGACCAATCAAGGGCGTGAAATTCCATCAGATAGTTTTCGTTTTTTCAGCGTGATCTTGTCTGGTGATGAAGTGGTCAGTCAGGATACCAGCCATACTTCCTTGATAAATGATGAAGAGGCCGCTACTTATGCCCGTGCAGCTAGCCGAATGACGAGTACTCTTGGAACCATTAGAGAAAAAACTATTAATCTCAGTTATCAGGTTAGTAAAGTCAGTAAAAATAAGATCCTTGTGGTCTTTCTGGACACGACCTCTTATTATAATTCTTCCCAAGCCTTGTTAAGTCTTTCTATCCTTTTATCAATGTTTGGCTTTATCTTTTTTGTCATCATTGTCAGTGCCTTATCAGGAATTGTCATTCGTCCCTTCATTCGAAACTACGAAAAATAGCGACGTTTTATCACCAATGCAGGTCATGAATTAAAGACACCATTGGCCATTATTTCTGCTAATACGGAGCTACAAGAACTCATGACTGGAGAGAATGAGTGGACCAAGTCGACGAATGACCAGGTGGCACGTTTGACCACTCTAATCAATTCTCTTGTAGCCCTATCTCGTCTGGAGGAGCAGCCGGATATTGTTCTTCAAGATGTAGATTTTTCCTATATTACTGAGGATGCCGCAGAGGACTTTAAGGGGCCTGTCGTCCGAGATGGTAAATCTTTCGTTATGGACATCACACCGGATATTCATGTGAAAGCAGAGGAGAAGTCTCTCTTTGAACTTGTAACCCTCCTTGTGGATAATGCTAACAAGTATTGTGATCCAGAAGGAACAGTTACCGTAAGGCTCCGTCAGATTGGAAGAACACGAAAACGGGCTCGTCTAGAAGTGTCAAACACCTATAAAGATGGTAAGGCTGTTGACTATAGTAAGTTTTTTGAGCGTTTTTATCGTATCGAAGAATCCCATAATAACAAGGAACACAAAGGTTTTGGTATTGGCCTCTCCATGGCTCAAAGCATGGTCAAATTATTTAAAGGTCGAATCTTTGCCTCTTATAAAAATGACACCATCACCTTTACGGTCATCTTGTAAGGATATTTTTTAAATATTTGACTAGGTGAAAACCCTAATTTATGATAAAATAGTAAGGATGAAGATTTAGTGTTTTCTTTGCAAAAAAGAAACCATTTTCCTATCCTAATCATAAAAAGGAGATGCTCGAATGAGCCCCTTTAACCACCTTAAAAGGCTGGTAATGGATGACTTAGGAAAGATAAATCTCAGTTAAGAATCAAATCATAAAACAAAATAGTTAATAGGGAGAAATCATGGCAGAACCAAAATACAAACGTGTCCTCATTAAGCTTTCAGGTGAAGCTCTAGCTGGTGAACGAGGTGTTGGGATTGATCTTCCAACTGTCCAAGCTATGGCTAAAGAAATTGCTGAGGTAGCGGATTCAGGTATTCAAATTGCTCTAGTTATCGGTGGTGGTAACCTTTGGCGTGGTGAACCTGCAGCTGAAGCAGGAATGGATCGTGTTCAAGCGGACTATACTGGAATGCTTGGAACAACTATGAATGCCCTTGTTATGGCAGATAGTTTGAAACAACTCGGTGTTGATACACGTGTTCAAACAGCGATTGATATGAAATCTGTGGCAGAGCCTTATATTCGTGGTCGTGCCCTTCGTCACCTTGAAAAAGGTCGTATTGTTATCTTTGCAGCAGGTATTGGTTCACCATACTTCTCAACAGACACAACAGCGGCTCTTCGTGCAGCTGAAATCGAAGCTGATGCTATTCTTATGGCTAAAAACGGTGTTGATGGTGTCTATAATGACGACCCTCGTAAAAACGCTGATGCTGTTAAATTTGACGAATTGACACACGTGGAAGTAATTAAACGTGGTTTGAAAATTATGGATGCTACAGCTTCTACCCTTTCAATGGATAATGACATTGACCTTGTTGTCTTCAACATGAACGAACCAGGAAACATCAAACGTGTTATCTTTGGTGAACAAATTGGAACAACTGTATCTAACAAAGCAGAATCACACAAATAAGAAAGAGAGAATTTATGACAAACGCAATTATTGAAAAAGCAAAAGAACGTTTCGCCCACTCACACGAGTCATTGGCCCGTGAATTTGGATCTATCCGTGCAGGTCGTGCCAATGCATCACTTCTTGACCGTATCACTGTAGAATACTATGGTGCCCCAACACCACTTAACCAATTGGCTTCAATCACGGTTCCTGAAGCACGTGTCCTTTTGATTTCACCATTTGATAAAGGTTCAATTGCTGATATCGAACGTGCTATCAATGAATCTGACCTTGGAATCAACCCAGCTAATGATGGTTCTGTTGTGCGCTTGGTTATCCCAGCACTTACAGAAGAAACACGTAAAGAGTTGGCTAAAGAAGTGAAAAAAGTCGGCGAAAATGCTAAAATCGCTATCCGTAACATCCGTCGTGATGCTATGGATGAAGCTAAGAAGCAAGAAAAAGACAAAGAAATCACAGAAGATCAATTGAAGGCTTTGGAAAAAGATATCCAAAAAGCAACTGATGACGCTGTTAAGAAGATTGACAGCATGACAGCAGAAAAGGAAAAAGAACTCCTTACTGTTTAATCAATAGAAAAATAAGGAGAGTGGGACAGAAGCAAAAGAGCATGGACTATGTTAGCTTCCTTGTCCGACTCTCTTTTTAGAGGAAAAAGATGAATACATTACTTGGAACGATCATTACTGCCCTAGTAACTGATGAAAATGATAAATTTTACTTTGTACAAAAGGACGGTGTGACTTTTGCCTTGTCTAAAGAAGAAGGGAAATACGCCATTGGTGACATGGTGACAGGCTTCGCCTATACAGATAGCAAGCAAAAATCACGTCTGACTCAAAAGGAAATCAAGGCAACTCGCGATTCTTATGATTGGGGAGAGGTCACTGAAGTTCGTAAGGATTTGGGTGTCTTTGTAGACGTAGGAATTCCAGATAAGGAGATTGTTGTCTCTCTCGATGTTTTGCCAGAACTCAAAGAGCTTTGGCCTAAGAAGGGGGATAAACTCTACATCAAACTCGATGTTGACAAAAAAGACCGTATTTGGGGACTTCCTGCTGAACCTGAGGTCTTTCAACGTATGGCTGGACCTGCTTACGATAATATGCAAAACCAAAAATGGCCAGCTATTGCCTACCGTCTCAAATTGTCAGGAACTTTTGTCTATTTGCCAGAGAATAACATGCTTGGTTTCATCCATCCATCAGAACGTTATGCGGAGCCACGTTTAGGTCAGGTCCTTGAAGCGCGTGTGATTGGGTTCAGAGAAGTTGACCGGACCCTCAATCTTTCTCTTAAACCACGTTCTTTTGAAATGCTCGAAAATGATGCTCAGATGATTTTGACCTATTTAGAGAGCAATGGTGGCTTTATGACACTTAATGACAAGTCATCACCAGCAGATATCAAGGCAACCTTCGGTATTTCTAAGGGTCAATTTAAAAAAGCCTTAGGTGGTCTGATGAAGGCAAAAAAAATCAAACAAGATCAGTTTGGAACAGAATTAATCGGTTAGGAGAAGGCGTGAGAAAATCCTTTTATACTTGGCTGATGGCTCAGCGTAATCCCAAATCCAATGAACCAGTAGCAATCTTGGCTGATTTGGCTTTTGAAGATTCAACCTTCCCGAAGCATACCGATGACTTTGAAGAAGTCAGTCGTTACTTGGAAGATCAAGCTAGCTTTTCCTTTAATCTAGGGCAGTTTGACCAGATTTGGGAAGATTATCTAGCCCATTAATAGTGACTAAGTTTACGATAAGCATAATGACTTTTAGCATCTTCTTTAAAAAGTAATTACCATTTGAAATGGGATGAATTATTACAATTTTTTACAAATATATCAGCTTTTTTTCAATAAATTAGGCTTGTTACAACTAGTTAGTAATTGCTTTAAAGTGTAGTAAATCACCCCTCTTTTGACAAAAAGTGTGATATTATTGTAGATGTTAAAATTGTTAAAAAGGAATGAATTATACATGTTATCAAAATCTAAAACAACAAAGGCTCTTCTTTACTCGACCGCAGCACTTTCACTTTTTGCTGCAAGTCACGTACATGCCGATGACACTTCAAACTGGGCAGCACGTTCAGTAGATCAAATCAAAGCAGATATCGCTGTAAGTGATAACCAACAAACTTATACAGTTCAATACGGTGATACTTTGGGAAGTATCGCTGAAGCAATGGGTATCGATGTGAACGTTTTGGCTAACATCAACCAAATTACAAACATTGATTTGATTTACCCTGGAACAGTCTTGACAGCAACTTACAATTCTGATAATCAAGCAGTCTCTGTTAAAGTTGAAACTCCAGCTTCAGAAACATCAACCACACCTGTAGTTGCAGAAGCTAATTTGACAACTAACGAAGTGACTGTAAATGGTCAATCTGTAGTTGCAGCGGACTTGACAGCTCCAGTTGAAACAGTAAGCACAACAGCTACTCAAGCACCTGCTACAGAAGAATCAACTCAAGCTGTTTCAGAAGTAACAGAAGCTATCGCATCAGCATCAGAAGCACCAGCATACGCAGAAACTGAACAACCAGTTGCTGATGCTATTGATCATGTAACTGCGTCAGCAGAAGCTACACCTGAAGCAGAAACTACTCCAGCTGCTGAAACACCAGCACAACCTGAAGTAAAAGAAGAAGCAACATCAGAAGCGTCTTCAGAAGCACCAGCAACTTCAGAGGCACCAGCAGAACAACCAGCTGCAGAGCCAGCAGCAACATCAGAAGCTGCCTCAGAAGCACCAGCAGCTTCAGAGGCGCCAGCAGAACAGCCAGTGGTAGAGCCAGCAGCAACATCAGAAGTAGCATCAGAGGCACCAGCGGCTTCAGAGGCACCAGCAGCACAACCTGCATCAACAAATACACTTCCAACGGATCCACACCTTCAACCACAAGCTGAAGCTTTCCGTCAAGATGTAGCAGCACAATTCGGTCTTACTGACATCGGTGGTTACCGTGAAGGTGACCCACAAGACCATGGTAAAGGACTTGCCGTTGACGTTATGGTACCAGTTGGTTCAGAAGTTGGTAATCAAGTCGCTCAATATGCTGTAGACAATATCTCAAATGCAGGTATCTCATATGTCATCTACAGACAACAATTCTACGCACCAGTAGATAATATCTACGGACCAGCTAACACATGGAACCAAATGCCAGACCGTGGTAGCGTTACTGAAAACCACTATGACCACGTTCACGTGTCATTTAATGAATAAGTCAGAATAATAAAAAGTCACGCTTGGCGTGATTTTTTTGATATAATGGATAAAAATACTTAAGAAAGAGGAACTCTATTTGCAAGAGTATTCTGTTGAAATTACCCTAAATCACCCAGATGATGTCTTATCACTTTTTGGAACCAATGAGCGCCATCTAAAACTTATCGAAGAAAACCTAAATGTTATCATTCATGCTCGAACAGAGCGTGTGCAGATTCTTGGAGATGACGAGGAAAGTGTTGAATTGGCTCGCTTGACCATTCAAGCCCTCCTTGTTTTAGTGGAGCGTGGAATGCTAGTCAACACATCAGATGTTGTCGCAGCCTTGACCATGGCTCAAGATGGTTCAATTGATAAGTTTGTTGCTTTATATGAAGAAGAGATTATCAAGGACAATAGTGGTAAGCCTATCCGAGTGAAGACTTTAGGACAAAAGGTCTATGTTGATAGCATTAAAAATCATGATGTGGTCTTTGGGATTGGTCCAGCCGGTACAGGGAAGACCTTTTTAGCGGTTACCCTTGCAGTTATAGCTCTTAAACGTGGTCAAGTTAAACGTATAGTTCTGACACGTCCAGCAGTTGAGGCAGGTGAAAGTCTTGGCTTTTTGCCTGGCGATCTCAAGGAGAAGGTAGATCCTTACCTTCGTCCAGTTTATGATGCCCTCTATCAAATTCTTGGCAAAGAGCAAACGACTCGCCTAATGGAACGTGAAATTATTGAGATTGCCCCTCTTGCTTATATGCGTGGTCGTACCCTCGAAGATGCCTTTGTTATCCTTGATGAAGCGCAAAATACAACCATCATGCAGATGAAGATGTTCTTGACTCGTCTTGGGTTTAATTCTAAGATGATTGTCAATGGGGATATGAGTCAGATTGACCTTCCACGTCGTGTTAAATCTGGTCTTGTCGATGCCATGGAGAAATTGAAGGGAATCAAGGCTATTGATTTTGTTCACTTTTCTGCTAGCGATGTCGTACGTCACCCAGTTGTAGCTGATATCATTAATGCTTATGAAAAAGATGCACCTAAGTTTGATCTTGAGAAAAAATCAGAAGAATCAAACAAGGTTGAAGAAGCAGTAGCGTCAGGATTGACTGAATACCCAGTTATAGGTGCTGAGGATCTTAAAAAGTAAATAGATGAAAAGAGGTTTGAGAGTATGTGTTCTCAACCTCTTTTTCTTTGGTAGTCAAGTCACAGATTTCCTCTCTATTTTTGGTAAAATAGTATTGAAGAATAGGCCAATAAGGAGGGGAGAGGTATGACTAAGGCAAAAAAATGGAAGATTGGGATTATTGTTTTTCTAGGACTTGTTGCGACAGTTTTGATTGCCATAGGAGAGGGAAGATTTTGGAAGTATCAACAGAACTATATTCCAGATGGTACCTATCAGATGGTAAAATATGAGACGCCTTGGGGAAAACATAAGGAATTAATTGATAATATGCCCGAATATGAGAATGGAGACTTATTTTTAAAAGACTTTATGGATGTGAAAGACATGAAAGCTCAATATTATTCTTATTCTGTTGGTGATGGAGAGCTTGATGTTGATCTATTAGAACACGATGAAAAGCTCCCACAGACTTTTGATCCACGCACAGGGACTTTGAAACAGGATTTAACACCCTCAGAATATGGGAATAAGGTCCATTCTAATCTTCAAAAGTTCAATAAAGACGGTGGTCAATTTAGAAAATGGCGAGAGATTTCTACTAGTGAGTGTGTTGAAGATTATAAAAGAATGTTGAAACGAAAACGTACTTACGAGAAAAGACCTAAAGGCTTCGCAATAAATGTTTATGATACGAACGGAAATATTTCTTCTCGAAGAGTTTTTGAGCGTTTGAGTTCGAGTGAGGCAGAGGACCTTCATTTAGATTACGAAGGTGCATATAAATTTGTAAAAGAGAGTAGATTTGATTGGCAAACGGAAAGTGATTTTCTCATCTGGCGTTGAACTACTTACCGACCAAGCACCTCTTTACTATCGAGAATCATAGCCAAATGTTTTATTAAAAAACCTTACAGTCTTTATGATAATTGTCAAATACTATTTCACCATTTATTTTGGTACAATAGAACAGTAGACCAATAAAAAAGGAGATTATTATGAACCAGCAAGAGTGGATTGAGTACTTTGAATTAGTCAACGGTCGTAAACCAACTCCCGCAGAGTTATCTCAAGCTCAAGCAGCAGGCGAGTTTATCCTTGAACGACCTAATGTCTTTGGAGCAACTGGACAGGCTAATGAGCCAAGAAATATTAAACCAGCTGAACCTGTTATTTCTATGACGCAACAGCCTCAGTTTGCCCAAACAACAGCAACCTTCCAACAAGTCGTACCTGCTAAAAAAGGAATGTCAAAAAAAGCCAAGATTATTCTAGCATCAGTCTTGGGTGCTGTGGCAGTGATTTTACTTTCTGTTGGTGGCTATTCATTATGGCGTTATCAGTCAGGTAAGATTGCGGATGGAACATATGAGGTAGTGGCCTATTCTTATCGTGATGAAGATAAAGATAAGATGGTAAATGCTTTCGATGAATTTGATGATGTCTACTCCTTTGTAGAAGTAAAAAATAATAGATCTAGATACTATTCTTATCTCGAGGACAATAAATCACCTTATGTTAGCTTGTTAGAGTATGAACATGAAATCCCTCAGCAGTTCGATCCATGGAATAAAACTCAGACAGAAGTTTTAACAGTTGAAGAGCTTGAATCTACAGTCAAAGACTTCATGAAAGATATGTCTAAGGATTATTCTTTTTACACTAAAGACGCTACAAAAGAAGCCGTTAAAGAATCTGTAAAATCTTACAAGAAATCTCTCAAAGAAAAACGAACTTACGTCAAAAAAGGTAACGAGTATACGCTATCTACTTATGACAAGGATGGAGAGCTTCAATCCCGTGTTACTTTTAAGCGTATGAGTAAGGGGGATGCTGAAGAGCGTTGGGATGATTATAAGGATGCAATTAAAGATTATAAGAAAGAATTGAAGACTTATAGTGATCAGTACGACGAGTATAAGGATTACTTTAATTATGGTTATGGAGGTGACTACGGTTATGGTTACAGCGATGACTATGGTAGTGGTTCTAAATCAGGCTCTGACGATAGTAAAAGCAGCAAAAAAGGCATTGATAAAATTTAATCAGCCAATGATGTAAATGAGCAAAGTGGTACAAGAAGGAGAGCTAAAACTCCATCTTGGTACCGCTTTTCTTTTTATGAAAATAGTCAAATAGCTTTGGAGTCTTTTTTCTGGTAGAATGGAAATATCAATGAAAAAGGGGACTTTTATGAACGAAAAAGAGTGGTTAGATTATTTCGAAACAATCAATAATCGTAAGCCGACAGAGGAAGAAATCCAACAAGTAAAAGCTAATGGGGAATTTATTTCTCAAGAGTCTAAGGACGAGGGTGTTAATCCTCAACAATCTCAGTTGAGTGATCAAGTGACACAAGCCGTTTCACAAGTTGCTCCTGCTAAGACAGGCTTGTCTAAGAAAGCTAAAATTATTATTGCTTCTGTGGTGGGAGCGATTGTCCTAGTGGCACTTTCATTTGGTAGCTATGCGTTTATGCACCTGCAAGGTGGTAAAATACCTGAAGGAACCTATCTACTTGAAACTTATCGCTTTTACCATAAAGATAAGAAGAAAATGGTTGATGGTATGGAATCTTTCAAGGAAAGTGGCCTAGAGGCTCATGATTTTGTTAAAGTCAAAGGGAACAATGTTAAATTTTATTTTTATACCTTAGCTGGCGGGAACAATCTGGTTGACTTTACAGACTATGATACTGACGAAGCATACCGTCCAGATGCTTGGTCTAGAACGCTTAAACCAAACATGTCACTATCTGAATATACGAAAGTCATTGACCAGGCAGTAGATAATCAATACAAAATAAGTGAATATCGAACTAAGGCTGATAACGATGAAAGTAAAAAGATTTACGTTAAATCCTACAAAGAATCTCTCGAAGAGACCGTTCGATACAAGGTTAAGGGTGATAAATTAATCGTCACAACTTATAATAAGAAAGGTAAACTTACAGAAGAAAGAAGCTTCAAACGCCTATCAGAGGATGACGTGAAGAAATTAGATTATGACTATGAACGTGATGTTAGAGCTGATAAAAAGCTCTTTCAAAACTAGTAATGTTTAAAACCAGCCTAGCTGGTTTTTTCTTTGATACCAGATAAAATAAATTTAAGTGGAAAAGAGGAAATTATGACTCAACAAGATTTACAGCTTGACAATCAGGATGGGCTTCAGGGTGTGAAAGGTACTTTGATTACCATCTCAATTATTTGGGGGACTATGGCCCTTATAACTGGTTTTGTATTGTTGGGTGTATATGGTTCTAATCAAATTTCTGATGGAACCTATCAACTTGAATCTATTCATATTTATAGTTCTTCTAGATACGATGAGGAAGCATTTAATAGGGAACATGATACTTACGGAGATGGGATTGCAGACTTTGTTAAGGTTAAGGGGAGAACTTTGAAGTTTTATAGTTATCCTAAAGAAGGAGCGTTAAGTAGTGACTCTCTAGCTGGTTATCAGATAGGAACCGAATTCCATGTTGAAGCTTTTCACCAAACGCTTAAACCGACAAAAACTCTTGCAGAGTATCGTAAAGAAGTAGAATCTTATGTTGACAGCAGATTTGCAGCTGGTAGGCAAATGTCAGCGTCTGATTCTGCGACTCTAAAAAATAAAATCGTTGATGAGTACAGTGAGTCTCTCCAAGGAAGAGTAAACTATCAGCAATTTGGTCCTAAACACTATAAAAAATTGACAATTTATAAATACGATCAACTGGGTAATCTGATGGAGGAACGTATTTATTCACCTGTACTATATAAGGACGCAGAGAAACTAGATACTAGCTATTTTCATGATACCAAACCAGGTAACAAGAAACATTGATTGTAATACTAACCAGCCTAGCTGGTTTTTTCTTTTATGAAAAGCGTTTAAGAAGGTATTTTTCTGGTAAAATGAAAGTAGAAATGGGAAGGGGGTACTATCATGAATGAAAAAGAGTGGTTAGACTATTTCGAAATAATCAATAATCGACAACCGACAGCGGAAGAAATCCAACAGGCTAAAGCTAGTGGCGATTTTATTTCTCAAGGGCCTAAGGTAGAGAAAGTCAAGCCACAAGTTCAACTCAGAGAACAGGTGACACAACCAGTTTCACAAGTTAGGACTCCTAAAACAGGATTGTCTAAGAAGGCAAAAATCATAATAGTTTCTCTAGTTGGGACAATACTTCTATTGGCACTTTCCTTAGGTTCTTACGCCTTTATACACCTGCAAAGAGGTAAAATTCCTGAGGGAACCTATCTAATTGAATCTCACTATTATTATGACAAAGATGAGAAAGAGATGGTTGATGTTTTAGAGTATAATGAATCCATCGATATATATGTTCGAGACTTTGTTAAAGTAAGAGGCAATCATTTAAAAACATGTGATTATTTTTTAAGTAATGGCGAAGGCTATGTTTATAAGATAGATTATATGACTGGTTATAATTTCGACTGTGACGCTTGGTCAAGGAGTCTTAAGCATACTTGGACACTTTCAGAATATGAAGATATGGTTGGTAAGCTTCTAAGAAAATACTATAAGGGTGCTCCTCTTAAAACTGAGTCGGGAATTGAGAGAGACATAAAAGAATATAGAAAAAGGTATAAATCAGAGTTGAAAAGGACTTATCGTTATAAGTTAATAGGAGACAGACTAACAATTATTAGCTATGATGGAGATGGGGAAATTCATTCTGTGCGGACCTTCAAACGCTTGTCCAAAGCAAAAGAGGAAAAATTACAATCTGACTATGATAAATTCTCTAAGAAGGATAGGGAGTTGAAAAGGTTAATATTAAGCTTTTAAGTTGCGAATGTCATTCAAAGTGAATCTTATGTTCCTCGCAAATTAATATTATTTAAAACCAGCTAGTCTGGTTTTTTTAGTGTCCAAAACGTGCTATAATAAGATGTTATATCATCAGTGTTAGCCCATTTGTTAACACATGAAAGGAAATTAAAATGACAAAAACATTCTACATCACAACACCTATCTACTACCCATCTGGTAAATTACATATTGGTTCTGCATATACAACCATTGCTTGTGACGTCTTGGCACGTTACAAACGTATGATGAACTACGATGTCTTCTATCTTACTGGGCTTGATGAACACGGCCAAAAGATTCAACAAAAAGCTGAAGAAGCAGGAATCACACCACAAGAGTATGTGGATGGTATGGCTGTTGGTGTTAAGGACCTCTGGCAACTTTTGGATATCTCATACGATAAATTCATCCGTACGACTGATGATTACCATGAAAAAGTTGTTGCTCAAGTTTTCGAGCGTCTCTTGGAACAAGGGGATATCTACCTTGGTGAATATTCAGGTTGGTACTCAGTGTCAGATGAAGAATTTTTCACCGAAAGTCAGTTGGCAGAAGTTTACCGTGATGAGCAAGGTAATGTCATTGGTGGTGTGGCTCCATCAGGACATGAAGTGGAGCTAGTTTCTGAAGAATCATATTTCTTTAAACTTAGCAACTACGCAGACCGTTTGACTGCCTTCTTTAAAGAACACCCAGAATTTATCCAACCTGATGGTCGTATGAATGAAATGCTTAAAAACTTCATCGAGCCAGGCTTGGAAGACTTGGCGGTATCACGTACAACCTTCACTTGGGGAGTTAAAGTACCATCAGATCCAAAACACGTGGTATATGTGTGGATTGATGCCCTTATCAACTATATCACTGCCCTTGGTTATGGTCAGGATGAGCATGGTAACTTTGATTTGTTCTGGCAAAATGATGAAAACCACGAAATTATCCACATGATTGGTAAGGATATCCTTCGTTTCCACTCAATCTACTGGCCAATCATCCTTATGGCTCTTGATCTGCCATTGCCTACACGTCTTGTTGCCCACGGTTGGTTCGTCATGAAAGACGGTAAGATGTCTAAGTCTAAAGGAAATGTGATCTATCCAGAAATGTTGGTAGAGCGTTTTGGTCTTGATCCACTCCGTTACTACCTCATGCGTAGTCTTCCTGTCGGTTCAGATGGTACCTTCACACCAGAAGACTATGTGGCCCGTATCAACTACGAGTTGGCTAATGACCTTGGGAACCTCCTCAACCGTACAGTTGCCATGATTAACAAGTATTTCGGTGGTCAAGTGCCTGACTATGCTGAGAACGTTACAGACTTTGATGCTGATTTGTCTAAGGTTGTGGCTGAAAATATTGAAGAATTCCACAAACAAATGAATGCTGTGGACTTCCCACGCGCCTTAGATGTCATTTGGAATATCATTTCACGTACCAATAAGTACATTGACGAAACAGCTCCTTGGGTACTTGCCAAAGAAGATGGTGACAAGGAACAATTGGCAGCAGTGATGGCTCATTTGGCAGCTAGTCTTCGTGTGGTAGCTCACCTGATCCAACCATTCATGATGACCACTTCAAATGCTATCATGGAACAGCTCGGATTGTCAGGGAAGTTTGACCTTGAAAATCTCGAACTTTCAGGTTTCCCAGAGAATGTGACAGTCGTTTCAAAAGGAACACCAATCTTCCCACGTCTTGACATGGATGAAGAAATTGCCTACATCCAATCTCAAATGAACGCAGGCAAACCACAAGAGAAAGAATGGAACCCAGAAGAGGTCGAACTTAAGTCTGAAAAAGACCAAATCAAATTTGACGACTTTGACAAGGTTGAAATCCGTGTCGCTGAAGTTAAAGAAGTGGAAAAAGTCGAAGGTTCAGACAAATTGCTTCGCTTCCGTCTTGACGCTGGCGACGGGGAAGACCGCCAAATTCTCTCAGGTATCGCTAAATTCTATCCAGATGAACAAGAATTGGTCGGCAAAAAACTTCAAGTCGTGGCTAATCTCAAACCACGTAAGATGATGAAAAAATATGTCAGCCAAGGTATGATTCTTTCCGCAGAACATGACGGCAAACTCACTGTCTTGACAGTAGATCCATCTGTTCCAAACGGAAGTGTGATTGGGTAAAATATTATATAAAAACAGTTTTTCAATTCGTAGAATTGCTAAACTGTTTTTTACTAAACTTCGGTTGTGAGTAAAGCGCTTGAAACACATCTAAGTCTAGCACTTAGGAGTTCTGATTCTTTAAAACTGAAAATTATTTACTGGAGAATATCACCTAAGCTCCGTCACTACTTAAGGAAAGCCACAAGAGGAGCTGGTGTATAAGAAAAACGAGTTCAGTCGAACTCGTTTTTTTATACACTATATTTCAATAAATGCTTAATGCGTTCTACACTTTCATCAGGACCATAAGCATTTGGGTATCGGTCCAGTTTACTGATAGCATCAAGATCTGCTTGGTCTAGGTGGAAGTCAAAACTATTAAAGTTTTCCTTCATTCGTTCGATATGGGTACTTTTAGGAATGGTCAGAATACCTTGTTGGGTTTGCCACCTGAGAATGAGCTGAGTAACTGTCTTACCATGTTTTTCAGCGATAGCAGTTAGGGTTGGGTCTTGAAAAATACCATCCTCACCTCTATGGAAAGGAGCCCAGGCTTGCGTTAGGGTGCCAAATTCCTTATCAGCTTTCTGGATAAGTTTGTGTTGTTTATAGGGGTGCAACTCGATTTGATTGACTGCTGGAATAACAGGTGTTTGCAAGGCAAAATCTGCCAAACGTCCTGTTGAGAAGTTAGAGACCCCAATGGCTCTAATAAGTTCTTCATGCTTAAGCTCAATCATAGCACGCCAGGCACCATGTAAGTCGCCAAAAGGTTGATGAATCAAATATAAATCAAGATAGTCAGTATCTAGTTTGCGAAGTGTTTCTTTTAGGGCTAATTTGGTATCTTCGTAGCCGAGCTGGCTAATCCAGGCTTTACTAGTCAAGAAAATATCCTCTCGAGGGATACCAGATGCCTTAATAGCACGTCCCACGGCTTCCTCATTTCGATAAAGACTAGCAGTATCAATTAATCGATAGCCTACAGAAAGAGCGTCTTCAACGGCTTTTTGACATTCCTTTTGATCGAAAATTTGCCAGACACCAAAACCAAGCACGGGTATTTTGATGCCATTGTTAAGTGTTTGAAATTCCATTTTCTTCTCCTTAGTGGTGGGGTAGTAAGCTATCCTGAATTTCCTCGATAAATGCTTGAATAATTGCGGATTGTTTCTGTTTATTATTTGTCACAAACCCCAAGGTGTGCTTTGGACTGTTCTTCAGTGGAAGTAAAACAATTTGGTCCTTAATGAAACTATTAACAATACCGAGGCCAGAAGCGTAACTATCTGAGGCACAGAGCAAATTCATGACACTGCCTCGGTCATTACTGTAAATCACTTGTTGGTCAGGCAGAACCTCGAGAGGATCTTCGTCAAAATGAATTCCAGAGCTTTCTTGACGAAAGCGGACCTGTGGGTATCCCTCTAAATCTTTGAGATTGAGGGATTTTTTGTGAGCTAGGGGATGTTGGCGACCTAAGAAAATCTTGGTTTCAAACTCTCCAAGTGGGGTAAAAGTTAAATCCATGTGTTGGAAACTGCGTTCTAAGATATGGTCGTTATCTTCATCTAGATAAATAATCCCCAGATCACTTTCGAAGCTTTCAACGCTTTTGAGAATCTTCCTAGTTGTTGTTTCAATCAGTTGAAATTCTTGATAATCACTACGAAAACGTTGGGCAATGTGAGCCATGGGAAGTGACAAGAAATCGTAGTGGTGACTGGCAACAGTGAATGATTTCTTAAAGGATTTGCGATAGCGTCCTTCTAGTAGATCTAGCTCTCCAAGAATACGTTTGGCGTATTTGAGAAAATCATGACCGTCATCAGTTAGTTTAGCTCCTGTATTGGAACGTTCAAAGAGTTGGACTCCAAGTTCTTCCTCTAAATCACGGATGGATGCTGAGAGATTAGGTTGAGTCAAAAAGAGTTTTTTAGCAGCCTTACTAAAAGACCCTGTTTCAGCGATAGTCTGAACATAGCGACATTGTTGAAAATTCATAAGCATCCCCTTTAAAAAAATATGATTGTAGGTCATATTATAACAAAATGAGAAGTCTAAAATCAGCAAAATTCTGATAGGAATAGATGAAGACCTGATATGAAATTTCTATGATTAAATCGTTTTTGGAGTAATAATGGAAATTGAGATAAGTTGTAAGAATGTGGTGCTGATAAATGAAAAACTGCATCCCCAGGTTAGACACCAAAAATCTAACTTGTGGGATGCAGTTTGAAATATTAGTCATTAAGATATCTAATGGCTTTCAATTTTTTAGGACGAATAAGGAAGAGTCCTAAGGCAATTAAAGGTAGCCAGAAAATGAAATGCCAGATACTTGTAGCTGGTGCAGCCTGTGTTGATTGCGAGAGAAGGACACTGGCAAAATCAACCAAACAGTGCAGAATAATAGTCCACCAGAGGCTACCAGTACGTAGGTAAATAGCAGCAAAGAATATTCCTATAGCTGTCGCATAATAAACCTGGAACAAGGTAGCGTTCAAGGGCTGGTGAGTGAGGTTTCCAAGATGGGCTAGTCCAAAAATTATGGCAGATAAGAAAACGACTCCTAAAACCTGTTTTGAAGATCTAATACCATCTTGGAAGGCGAGTTTAAGGAAAAGTCCACGAAAAAAATATTCCTCAAAAAACCCGGCTCCTAAGGCAATAACCAAGGCAGTTCCTATCATGTGAGGTGCTTTACTGATCCCAAAAGCAACCGCAGAAACATAGAAGAAATCTGCCAAAAGAAGAAACCAACAAACCCCTAAGGTTTCAGACCAACTTATCTTTTTAGTCGATTTGATCTTTAATCCAAGGCGTCTCTGTACGAGGAAATAGTATAGACACATAAGGCCAAGCGTTTTAATGAGATAACCTATATTCTCAGGCAGAGGCCTAAGAAGCAAACGCAGTACAAGGTTCGCTAAAATAAAACTAATCCCAAGAAGGATCAGCAATCTCATTTCTTTTTTAGTCATTGAAAAGTCCCCCAACTTTCTTAACATTTTTTTCGAGTATACGACGAAAAACGCTTAAAGTCAAGGTCTTGAAGGTGTTTTTTATGTGTTTTTAGTAATGAAGAGGTCACTTCATGATAACCCGAATATAGTAGAAAACATATGCTATCTTAGAAACAGTTCTTTATGAGAAAAAAATGAACGGCTGTAAGAAAGTAATAAGTGAAAACTCTGTGAATCCCTTATGAATTACAGTTAATTGTAAAGGAATGGTTAAATTATAACAAAAATGTGTCAAATTTTAAAAATATGTAGCAAATATATAATATTTTTTTTAGAAAACTATTGCCAAATTTTGAAAATCACGGTAGTATATTAAACGGTGAAGAAAATAGGTTAATAAAATGTTAACCAAGAAGGAGAAAGTGTAAATGAAAGTCAATCCATTTAAAACAACATTGTATTCAAGCGTATTGCTTGCAGGACTCGCGGCTACAAGTGTAGCAGCTGCGGATGAAGCTAAAGATGTAACAGCAACTACTGATACTGATGCAACCGTATCAAATACGACTGCAGAGTCAAGTGCTAATCTTGTTAAAACAACAGGTGATGCAGCAGTTGTCACTACAGTACCTGGAACAGAAGAAAAAACTACTACTGAAACAGATACTACTGTAAAAACAACAACTAAAGCTATTGCTGAAGTTTCAAATCCTGACTTCAATAACGCTGTTGAAGCTGCAACAACGACTGCAGCAGCATCAAAAGATTCTGCTGATGTTAAAGCTGTTCAAGATCAAGCAGCTAAAGATGCTCAAGAAGCTTCAAATACAGTTGTTTCTGAAAATAAATTGACTCGTGAAGAAGCTGATGCAGCTCTTACATCTGCTAAAGCAAATGTTGTTGCAACAGGAGGATTCACAGCTACAGAAGAAGCAGGTGTTAAACACACTAGCGTTGAAGCTGCTAACAATGACAACAAAGTTCAAACAACAGCTTTGACAACTGCGGTTTCAGAATATAAACAAAAACTTGCAGATTACAAGACACAATTGGATAAATACTACCAAGACGTTCTTGCTTATGCTGCTTGGGAAAAAGCTTATAAAGAATACACTGGTGGAACAACTGCTCGTCTTTTGACAAAAGGATTGGCTGAAAATGCTACTGGTTTAATCTATAAAACAGAATCTGATGCTACAATGACTGTTGAAAATTCAGCAGGTTCTGTTGACTACTTGGATAAAACAATCCAATCAGGTCACTCAGTAGATGAAATCCTTGAACAATTCAACACATCTCGTTACATTCCAAGTGACTTTAGTGCAGCTAACGGTACACAATACACTATCAATGCTGACGGAGAATACACTGAAGATGTATGGTTGAAAATGGCTACAGGTCAAACATTGACTGTAACATACAACAACCTAAACGGAACATCATTCAATGGTACTCCAGTTAAGAAAATCGTTGCAACTTACACTTTGGTAGAAACACCAAGTGCAGATGGTTCAGCCATTGTTAAGTTGTACCACGATCCAACTAAGACACTTTTCATTGGTTCACAAACTGACGACACTAACAAAAAACTTCACGTTAAGATGAACTTGAACTTCTTTGATTCTGAGTCATCAGTGACACCGCTTGATTTGTCTAAGAACGGATCAGTTTTGAGTATCTCATCACTTAACCACTGGAACACTGAGCTTGGAAACCACATTGAAAAAGTTGGTTTGAATGGTAATGAATATGTTCAAATTCCTGGTTCATCTATCACTTTGCATGAAGATGGTTATGCTTATGCAACAAACGATAACGAATTTGTGGCTAACGGTTCACGCTTTAACAGTGACTCAACAGTAGACCCAACAACTGGTGAAGTCACAGATGAAGGTTGGGATGCGATTAACCCAGATGGAACACCTCGTACGAAGAATGCCTACTATGGTGCTGCTGCAACAATCTTCAAGGGTGAACCAATGGACTTCATCGTAAGCGGAAATAACCTTAACGTTCCAACTGCTTACTGGTTCGCAACTAACTCAACAGTAGTTGTTCCTGAATTGCCAGAAGAACCAAATAAACCAGTTCTTCCAAATACTGTTTCAGCATCAGTTACTTACCACAAAAACTTTGTGTCTGTTGAAGAAACAACTGAGAAACCAAAACCTCAAGTACCAACAACTCCAACAGAACCTACACCAGGTAAACCTGTAACACCAACATCAGTACCTGTAAAAGAAGAAGCTCCAGCTCTTCCAGCTACTGGTGAAAAATCAACAGCAGCTTCTGCAGCAGCAGGTGCAGCTATGGTGACATCAGCTTTGGCCTTGTTCGGTATCTCAACTTACAAACGTAAACACTAAGATAATACATAAAAAAGCTAGGAAATTTTCCTAGCTTTTTTGGTTTGGAAGAATCAAGTTAGCTAGAAACAAGGAAGATGAAATTTTCTGACATTTAGTAAAACTACTTGATTTAGACTCAAAAAAGAAAAAATGATATACATTTTCTAATTTTTTCAAAACTGTATAAAGGCCTATATTATAGGCCTTTATCTATAGCTAACCATGTAAAAAACAAGAGTCTAAATATTATTTTCAAAAAATATGAAATAAATTAATTGACAAAAAATTATAATACAGTATAATAGATTGTGTTAGGAAGAGTTTGTTTTTTGTCAGGGTGACTCCCTGGTCAAAAAAGACTAGCTTAGAATCTGGAATTCTAGGTTATCAAATTCCAATGTTTCATTGTGATGATTTAAAAAGAGAAGATTTAAACAGCAAAAAAATAGATTAATCGATTTTAAACATCAGCATCATCGTAGCGGGAGCTAGCGGTATTTTTAATCCGTGTAGAGCAAACGACAGATTCAAAAACAGCAGAATCGGTAGAGACTAATCGTCAAAAGCGAAGAGGGAAAGAAAATAAAGCAGTAACTGCTAATATACCTATCAGAAGGTGGACTAAACCTAATGACTGATAGGTGGTATGTTTTGAGAGTGGCTTTTTTAGCCAATACTCTTCTAGGAAATAGTATCTTGTAAGCAGTATGACGTTCTGCGTAAAGAAGCTAGAGGGAAAGTTCTTCAGATTGACTGACTATCAATCATAAGATACTCTTGACTAGAAACCATTTTGGACCAACACGGTTTTGCGTTTGTTGGTATTGAACTGCACCTAGGGAAATGGTGGTTCAATGTTAGTAAATAAAGACTTTAACTTGTAAAAGTCTAAAATTGTTTTATCTCATTATCAACTCAAGGATTAAGTTTTTAGTGGGATTGCGGAACAAAAGGGTGATAAGCATATTGGGATGATGCTTCAGTGACGGAATTTGACCAGATGTTTGTGAGAGCATCTGTCTATGCTACAATAGCTATTTTTAATGGTTATGTGGGATAGAAACTGTTTTCAAAATCCTGATTCCTAGGAAAATTGGGGGATTTTCCTTGAAGAATTGAGATTGTTGAAAAGAGATCAAATGGACTGAGCGGCACTTGTATCCCAAGGTAAGCAATACACCTATAAACCTAAGTTTCCATACAGCAGGGAGCAAGTTTCAGTTTGAATGGGGGACGCATCTAGAGTAATCTAGATGTTTTTTTATTTTGTGAATTCTTTTACGAATAAGTAAGAGAGTGCACGAAGGAGAGAGTCATGTTAATTGCAAGAAATCAGGAGGGGAAGCTCGTTTCAGCTCTAGAAACCAGTTTGCAACGTAAGGAATCCTATAGCTGTCCTGGTTGCCAGGGAGTTGTTCTTCTGAGACATGGCCAGGTAATGTGTCCACATTTTGCTCATAAGTCTTTGCAAGATTGTCAGTTCTTCTCGGAGAATGAATCGGCCCAACATTTATCCCTTAAGGCAGCTTTGTATAAATCTTTGGTTAATCATGGTGAAAAAGTAAGTATTGAAAAAGTTTTGTCTGAGATGGGGCAAATTGCAGATTTATTTGTTGGCGATTCCCTGGCTCTAGAAGTTCAGTGTTCTCGGTTATCCCAGCAACGTTTGAGAGAGAGGACATGTGCCTATCACCAAGCAGGTTACGAAGTGCGTTGGCTTTTGGGTGAGGAACTCTGGTTGAATGGACGTTTAACAGACCTACAGCGGGACTTTCTCTATTTTACGGCTAAGATAGGATTTCACCTATGGGAGCTTGATTGGAAGCGTGAGGAAATTAGACTTAAGTATCTCATCTATGAGGATATTTTTGGGAAAGTCTATTATTTAACTAAGGCTTGGCCGTTAACCGAAAATCTCATGACAGTTTTACGTTTTCCTTATCAAGCAGAGCAGGTTGAGACTTATCAAGTAACTCAGCGAAAGAAGGTCTCACATGTGATTCAACGAGAATTAATTGGGAAAAATCCAAGGTGGATGAGAAGGCAGGAAAAAGCCTATCTTAAGGGAATGAATTTGTTATGCCTGTCTGATCAGGATTTTTTTCCACAAGTGAGATTTCCAGAATCTAAGCAGGGTTTTGTACAAATTAGACAGTCACTTGAAGGTTTTGAAAAGCTTTTTATGCAATATTATCGAAAAAGGCATTTTTCTTATCGACAAACTCTCTACTCTCCCACCTTTTATGCTAAAATAGTAAAGAATAGATACAATTAAGGAGAATATTATGTCAGACAATCGTGCTCATTTAGAAGAGAAATACACATGGGATTTGACGACCATTTTTGCGACAGATGCAGATTGGGAGACTGAATATGAAAGCACTGTTCAGGATTTGAAGAAGGCTAGTGCTTATGCAGGTCATCTCTTAGATTCTGCTAAGAACTTGCTTGAGGCAACAGAACTTTATATGAGCCTTATGCGTCGCTTGGAGAAAATCTATGTCTATGCGTCAATGAAAAATGACCAAGACACAACAGTAGGGCTTTACCAAGAGTACCAAGCTAAGGCCTCAAACCTTTACTCACAGTTGAGTGAAGCCTTTGCATACTTTGAGCCTGAATTTATGGCCTTGGATGATAAGAAATTAGCTGAGTTTAAAGAACAAGAGCCAGGTCTTGGACTTTATGACCACTATTTCGAACGCCTTTTGGCAAACAAGGACCACGTTCTTTCTCAAGAAGCTGAGGAGCTCTTGGCAGCAGCAGGTGATATCTTCAACGGTCCAACGGATACCTTCAATGTCTTGGATAATGCTGATATCCTCTTCCCATGGGTATCAGATGGCCAAGGGGATGTGGTTGAGTTGACGCATGGTAACTTTATCACTCTCATGGAATCTAAGGACCGTGACATTCGTAAGGGAGCTTATGAAGCGATGTATGGGACTTACGAGCAGTTTCAACATACTTATGCACAAACACTACAAGGCGTTGTCAAGGTTCACAATTACCAAGCCAAAGTTCGTCACTATAATTCAGCACGTCATGCAGCACTTGCGGCTAACTTTATTCCAGAGAGTGTTTATGACTCACTCTTGGAATCAGTGAACAAGCATTTGCCACTTTTGCACCGTTACCTTGATTTGCGTAAGAAGGTCTTGGGGCTTGATGAGCTTAAGATGTATGACGTCTATACACCACTTTCTGAGACTGAAACTGCTCTTACTTATGAAGAATCCCTCAAGAAAGCAGAAGAAGTCTTGGCAATCTTTGGTGAAGAGTATAGTAAAGGGGTTCATGCAGCCTTTACGGAACGTTGGATTGACGTTCACCCTAACAAAGGAAAACGTTCAGGTGCCTACTCAGGTGGTGCCTATGATACCAATGCTTTCATGCTTTTGAACTGGCAAGATACTTTGGACAATCTCTTTACCTTGGTTCACGAGACTGGTCATAGTTTGCATTCAACTTTCACACGTCAGACTCAACCATATGTTTACGGAGATTACCCAATCTTCTTGGCGGAAATTGCGTCTACAACCAATGAAAATATCTTGACAGAAACGCTTCTTAAAGAGGTCAAAGATGACAAGACACGTTTTGCTATTCTTAACCACTATTTGGATGGATTCAAAGGAACTGTCTTCCGTCAAACACAATTTGCTGAGTTTGAGCATGCTATCCATGAGGCAGATGCATCTGGTCAAATCTTGACAGCGGACTTCATGAATAAGCTTTACGCAGACCTCAATGAGAAATACTATAACCTCAAAGCTGAAGATAACTACGAAATTCAGTTTGAGTGGGAACGTATTCCGCATTTCTACATGAATTACTATGTCTACCAATATGCTACAGGGTTTGCGGCAGCAAGCTACTTGGCTGAAAAAATTGTTCACGGTACTGAGGAGGATAAAGAAGCTTACCTTACTTACCTTAAGGCGGGAAGCTCAGATTATCCTTTGGAAGTTATCAAGAAAGCTGGTGTTGATATGACCAATACCGACTACTTGGATGCTGCCTTCAAAGTTTTTGAAGACCGTCTCGTTGAATTGGAAGCCTTGGTTGAAAAAGGTGTTCACCTTTCTTAAAAAGAAGTTACTATACTATATGAAAGAATCATTCTGAATAAGAGTGGTTCTTTTTACATCTAAAAAACGAACGTTTATAGCATACAGGTCCTAATTGCTACGGAAAATTACTAATGAGCATATTTATAGCCCTTTGTTTATATTCATGATAGACTAAAAACCTAACGTTTTATAATTGATAAGTGAACAATGTTCAGAAATAGAAAGTAGGTTTTTGTGAAAACAACCAATCGTTATCTTGTAGCAACGTGTGGTGTCTTACTCCATCTCATGTTGGGGTCTACCTATGCTTGGAGTATCTATCGTAATCCTATTATGGCCCAGACTGGCTGGGATCAATCTTCAGTTTCTTTTGCCTTTTCATTGGCCATCTTTTGTCTTGGTCTTTCTGCAGCCTTCATGGGACGTTTGGTTGAAAAATTTGGTCCTAGAGTGACTGGAAGTATGTCGGCTGTTCTCTATGCCGGAGGTAACATTCTAACAGGAGTTGCCATTGCTCAGGGAGAGCTGTGGATACTTTATCTTGGTTACGGTATTCTTGGTGGTCTAGGACTGGGTGTAGGTTATATTACGCCTGTTTCAACTATTATTAAGTGGTTTCCTGATAAGCGTGGACTTGCGACTGGTCTTGCCATCATGGGCTTTGGCTTTGCCTCACTGCTAACCAGCCCTATTGCCCAATATCTGATTCAGGTACGTGGTGTTGAGCAGACCTTTTATATCTTGGGAGTTGTTTATTTTATTGTGATGCTTTTTGTCTCACAATTCATTAAACGACCAAGTGTAGAGGAAGCACAACTGTTGGCTGACAAGAGTCCAAACCGTCAGGCTGCTGATTTGAGCAAAGGGGTTACGGCTAATGAAGCTCTGAAATCGTCAACTTTCTACTGGTTATGGCTTATCTTGTTTATCAATATTTCATGTGGCTTAGCCCTTGTCTCTGCTATTTCTCCAATGGCTCAAGATATGGTTGGGATGTCAGCGGAATCAGCAGCAGTTGTTGTCGGTGTTATGGGAATCTTTAATGGTTTTGGTCGCCTTCTGTGGGCAGGCTTGTCGGATTATATTGGGCGTCCGAAGACCTTTATCCTCCTCTTTGTGGTTAATATCGTTATGGCTATCCTCCTAATTGTCCTGCAAGTTCCACTTGTCTTTGTGGTTGCGATGGCTGTTCTGATGACTTGCTACGGGGCAGGATTCTCCTTGATTCCTCCCTACCTTAGCGATATCTTTGGGGCAAAGGAATTGGCTACCCTTCATGGTTATATTCTGACTGCCTGGGCTATGGCAGCCTTGGTGGGACCAATGCTCCTGTCGGTAGCTTATGAATTGACAAAATCTTACCAGATGACCTTGCTTGTTTTCATTGCTCTTTACGTGGTAGCTTTAGTTATTGCTTACCTCTTGAAAAAGAAGGTTATTCGTCAAGTAGTCTAATGATGAGGATTTGAGTTATAGATAAGAAAAATCTCTAGCACTCGCTAGGGATTTTTTATATAATAAAACACATGGTTAAATCATATAGTAAAAACGCAAATCACAACATGCGTCGCCCAGTAGTAAACAAGGATATCGTGGACTACATGCGAACGCATCTTCAGGAAAATAAAGGGCATTTGGCTGAACTGGAGGCCTTTGCTCGTAAGGAAAATATTCCAATTATCCAGCACGAAGTTGTTGCTTATTTCCGATTTTTGTTACAGACCTTGCAGCCTAAGAAAATACTCGAGGTAGGAACGGCTATTGGTTTTTCAGCCCTTCTTATGGCTGAATATGCGCCTGATGCTCAGATTACGACTGTTGATCGTAATGAAGAAATGATTGGTTTTGCCAAGGAAAATCTAGCCAAGTTTGACAGCCGCAAACAAATCACCTTGGTCGAAGGAGATGCAGCAGAAGTTTTGCAAGATTTGGACACTGATTATGATTTTGTCTTTATGGACTCAGCAAAGTCTAAATATATTGTCTTTCTGCCTGAAATCTTAAAACGTCTTAAGGTTGGTGGTGTCATAGTCTTTGATGATATTTTCCAAGGTGGAGATATTGCCAAAGACATTATGGAGGTTCGTCGTGGTCAGCGTACGATTTACCGTGGTTTGCATCGCCTTTTTGATGCGACCTTAGATAACCCTGGTTTGACTGCTAGTTTGGTACCTATGAGTGACGGACTTCTTATGCTTCGGAAAAATTCTGAAAATATTATCTTGCCAGATTAAGCATTATTTAAGTAAGTGTGGTATAATAACAAAGATATTGACAATTTAAGGAGTAGATAGAATGGCTAAAGAAAATGAAAACCTTGAGTCAACAGAAGAAACTGTTGAAGAGGTTGTAGCAGACAAAGACGCAGAACAAGAGCAACTTGATCGTCAAAAAGAAGAAGAGGAAAGCATCGCCCTCGCTAGTGAAAAGGCGAAAGAAAAAGCTAAACGTGCTAAAACTAAGAAAACACGTGATGCTGGTAAACCAAGTTCAGGTGGTCGCTTCCTCGGAGGTCTTGCCCTTGTAGCTGTTTCAGCCCTTGTTGGTGCTGGTGCTATGTACGTTTCTCTAGGGAACAAAACGACTGAAGAAACAACTTTGGTATCTATGAAAGGTGATACTGTTACTGTCGGTGATGTCTTTGATTCACTTAAAGGTAGCAGCCAAACACAACAAAGTGTTTTGAGTGCAACTTTGCAAAAGGCTCTTGAAAAAGAATATGGTAGCAAAGTCAGCAAAGAAGACGTAGACAAAGCTTATAAGCAAGCTTCAGAACAATACGGAGATCAATTCTCACAAGTACTAGCAGCCTATGGTCAAACAGAAGAGTCATACCGTACTCAAATCCGTACACAAAAATTGGTTGAGTACGCTGTTAACCAAGCCGCACAAAAAGATTTGACGGAAGCAAATTACAAGGCTGCCTATGATAACTACACACCAAATACAGAGGTACAAGTAGTTTCAACTACTGATAAAGCAGTGGCAGATAAGGTAGACTCTGAAGCTAAAGCAGAAGGAGCAGACTTCTCACAAGTTGCTAAAGATAACAGCTTGGAAGTGACTTCTAAGACAGTTAACTCAGCTTCTCAAGACTTCCCGACAGATGTTTTGACAGCAGCCTTCAAACAAGATGCTAATGCCGTTTCTGACGTAGTGACTGTTTCAAATAGTTCAACTGGTGCTGCAACTTACTATATCGTCAAAACTGTTTCAAAATCTGAGAAAAATGCAGATTGGAAAAACTATAAGGATGATTTGACTAAGGTTATCATCAATGGTAAGAAAGCTGATACTAACTTCACTAACTCAGTGATTGCTAAGGTCCTTAAAAAATACAATGTTAAAGTTGTAGACAAGGCCTTCAGCGCAATTCTTGACCAGTATGTGACTGGTTCTGGGGCTTCATCAAGTTCATCATCAAGCTCTAGCAAATAAATCACAAGATAGAGTTGATAATGCTATTATCAGCTTGACCTAAGACCTAAAACACGTTAAAATTAAGAGTGGCTAAAAGTTCTAATATCATGACATTTTTAGCCTTCCCTTTGAGATTGGTAATCATTGCTTCTGATACAGAAAAATGGCGGTCGTTGCGAGCCATGGACGAATCTGGTTACTTGCTACTCAAAGTTCACAATTAAAGACAAATAAGAATGACAAGTTCATTGAATGAAGGTGGTACCGCGGTTCACGTCGCCCTTCGTTTAGTGGTCTTGTCTTTTATTCTTTTAGTATTTTTTGAATGAATGTATGACATTATTGGAGGTGGCGTATGAAAACCTATTTTGTCAAACAGAAGTTTCGATTGGGCGGTGAACGATTTGATATCAAGGATGATCAAGGTCGAGTTGCCTATCAGGTAGAAGGGTCCTTTTTTAAGATTCCAAAGACCTTTACGATTTTTGATGAGGCTGGTCGTGAGGTTAGCCATATCACCAAGGAGCCTATTAGTCTCTTACCTAAATTTACGGTGGATTTACAGGATGGTTCGAGTTTTTACATTCGTAAAAAATTAACCTTTCTTCGTGATAAGTATGATGTCGATAATCTTGGCTTGCGAATAGAGGGGAATATTTGGGACCTGGATTTTCAACTGCTTAATAGTCAAGATCAGGTAGTTGCTAGGATTCAAAAGGAACTCTTCCATCTAACATCGACCTATACTGTTACCGTTTATGAAAATACTTATGCCGATTTAGCCATTTCCCTATGTGTCGCTATTGACTATGTGGAAATGCTCGAGAATAGCTCAAAATAAGAAACAATTGATTAAGGAGAAACAATGAAACAACTTACTTCAGCACAAATTCGTCAAATGTGGCTTGATTTCTGGAAATCAAAAGGTCACGCTGTTGAACCATCAGCTAACTTGGTTCCAGTTAACGACCCAACCCTTCTTTGGATTAACTCAGGGGTTGCCACTTTGAAAAAATACTTTGATGGCTCTGTGATTCCTGAAAATCCACGTATTACCAACTCACAAAAAGCTATCCGTACCAACGATATCGAAAACGTTGGTAAGACAGCTCGTCACCACACTATGTTTGAAATGCTTGGTAACTTCTCAGTTGGTGATTACTTCCGTGATGAAGCTATCGAATGGGGTTATGAGCTTTTGACAAGCCCAGAGTGGTTTGATTTTCCAAAAGACAAACTTTACATGACTTACTATCCAGATGATAAAGATTCATACAACCGTTGGATTGCCTGCGGTGTTGAACCAAGTCATTTGATTCCAATTGAAGATAACTTCTGGGAAATCGGTGCTGGACCTTCAGGACCAGATACTGAAATCTTCTTTGACCGTGGCGAAGACTTTGACCCTGATAATATTGGTATCCGTTTACTTGAAGAAGATATTGAAAACGATCGTTACATTGAAATTTGGAACATCGTTTTGTCACAATTCAACGCAGACCCAGCAGTTCCACGTTCAGAATACAAGGAACTTCCTAATAAAAACATTGATACGGGCGCAGGTCTTGAACGTCTTGTAGCCGTAATGCAAGGGGCTAAAACAAACTTTGAAACAGACCTCTTCATGCCTATCATTCGTGAAATCGAAAAAATGTCTGGTAAAACTTACGATCCAGATGGTGACACAATGAGCTTCAAGGTTATTGCTGACCACATTCGTTCATTGGCATTTGCCATCGGTGATGGTGCTCTTCCAGGTAATGAAGGTCGTGGTTATGTCCTTCGTCGTCTTCTCCGTCGTGCCGTAATGCACGGTCGTCGTCTCGGTATTTCTGACGCTTTCTTGTACAAACTTGTCCCAACTGTTGGTCAAATCATGGAAAGCTATTACCCAGAAGTTCTTGAGAAGAAAGACTTTATCGAGAAGATTGTTAAACGTGAAGAAGAAACCTTTGCACGTACCATCGATGCAGGTTCAAGCATGCTTGACGAGCTTCTTGCTAACCTTAAGAAATCTGGTAAAGATACGCTTGAAGGTAAAGACATCTTTAAACTTTACGATACTTACGGATTCCCAGTGGAGTTGACAGAAGAGTTGGCTGAAGATGAAGGCTTCAAGATTGACCATGAAGGTTTCAAAGTTGCCATGAAAGAACAACAAGACCGTGCGCGTGCTAGCGTGGTTAAAGGTGGTTCTATGGGGATGCAAAATGAAACCCTCGCTAATATCACTGAACCATCTGAGTTCTTGTATGAAGCGGAAACTGCTGAAAGCCGTTTGAGCGTAATCGTTGCTGATGATGCTCGTCATGATAGTGTTAACTCTGGTCAAGCCCTCCTTGTCTTTGAACAAACACCATTCTACGCCGAAATGGGTGGACAAGTAGCAGACCACGGTACAATCTCAGATGCAGCTGGTACAGTCGTTGCGCGTGTTGTTGATGTTCAACGTGCACCAAATGGACAAGCCCTTCACACTGTTGAAGTTGAAGGTGAACTTGTTGTAGGGGCTAACTACAAACTTGAAATTGACCACACACGTCGTCACCGTGTCATGAAGAACCATACAGCGACTCACCTCTTGCACGCTGCCCTTCATAACATCGTCGGTGATCATGCTGTTCAAGCCGGTTCTCTTAACGAACAAGAATTCTTGCGTTTCGACTTCACTCACTTTGAGGCTGTAACTCCAGAAGAATTGCGTGCTATCGAAGAACAAGTTAACGAAGAAATCTGGAAAGCTACTCCAGTAACAACTATTGAAACAGACATTGACACTGCTAAATCAATGGGAGCTATGGCGCTCTTTGGTGAAAAATATGGTAAGAATGTTCGTGTCGTTTCAATCGGTGATTACTCTGTTGAGCTTTGTGGTGGTACGCACGTTGCCAACACTGCTGAAATCGGTATGTTCAAGATTGTCAAAGAAGAAGGTATCGGTTCAGGAACACGTCGTATCTTGGCAGTGACATCACGTGAAGCTTACCTTGCTTACCGTGAAGAAGAAGATGCCCTCAAAGCAATCGCAGCAACACTTAAGGCACCACAATTGAAAGAAGTGCCTAACAAGGTTGCCAGCCTTCAAGAGCAATTGCATGCCCTTCAAAAAGAAAATGCTGCGCTTAAAGAAAAGGCAGCTGCAGCTGCAGCTGGTGACGTCTTCAAAGATGTTAAAGAAGCTAACGGTGTTCGTTACATTGCTAGCCAAGTAGAAGTTTCTGATGCAGGTGCCCTTCGTACCTTCGCGGACCAATGGAAACAAGCAGACTACTCTGACGTCCTTGTCCTTGCAGCTCACATTGGCGAAAAAGTTAATGTTCTTGTAGCAAGCAAGTCTAAAGATGTTCACGCAGGTAATGTTATCAAGGTTCTCGCACCAATCGTATCAGGTCGTGGTGGTGGTAAACCAGATATGGCCATGGCCGGTGGTAGCGATGCCAATGGTATCCAAGATCTTCTTTCAGCAGTAGCAGAACAGCTCTAAGATGTGATACAATAAAAGTAACTTGAAAAGGTAGGATGAAAATCCTATCTTTTCATACTTAAAAACTTTAGTAATAATATTGAAATAATTGTAAAAAATATTTCAAAGGGGTATAATAGAAATGTGAAAACGGTTCCAATGTTTATCAAACAGCCTAGAAAGTGAGAGTGATCAAAATGAGAAAGGCATATGTTGTTAAGGAACGTCAACGTTACTCAATTCGTAAATATTCTTTTGGAGCTGCATCAGTCTTGATTGGTGCGAGCTTGTTGCTTGGTGGACATGCTTTGGCTCAGGAACAAGCCAACAGCACAAGTACCAGCAAGGATTATGAAGTTTTTGTAAATAATTCTGAACCACTTCAAATCGACCAGGCAACTTCAGAAGCTGTTACCGATGTCCTCAATCAACCAGCTTCAAGATCTGAAGCGCCAAGACCTAAGCTTGCTAGCAGTGAGGTTGCCTTTTCTGAAGCTAATAGTGTAGTGGCTAGCGAGGCTGCTTCTTTGGAAGTACCGGCAGAGGTTGCTCATTCTGAAGCTGCTGTTGCTACTGTTTCTAGATCAGAAGTGGCTAGTCCACGTTCTGAAGTGTCATCAGTAGCTAGCTCTGAAGTAGTAAGTGAAACTAACCGTTCAGCAACTTCAGAAGTAGCAGAAGCTAGAGTTACTGACCGTGAAGCTGTGGATACTCCTCAACCTGGTGTGGATGGTCCAGTGACTGCTGATGGTTCTCTTGATATTCCATCAAACGGTACCTATTATTTCCGTCGCACAACAGAAATTCGTACTGCGCCAATCATGGATATCAAACCTACCTTCGTCTTTAGTGCAGGCGACCATGTTATCTACGACAAGGTCTTGAAGAGAGACAATCACCAATGGATTTCTTACATTGGTTACGACTATGAACGCTACTACGCTGATATCGCAGCATTGAAGGCTGAAAACACTAGTAGCACCACTGAAGTGACTAGAGATGAAGTCATCCCTGAACGTGGTACTTATTACTTCACTAAACCTGCAGATGTGAAGAACCAACCTAGCTTGACTGCTAAGACTGAGTTCAATTTTGATCCAGGTATGTCAGTCAACTACGATAGATCTTTGCTTGCTGACAACCACCGTTGGATTTCTTATGTGTCATACAATGGTACTCGTCGTTACGTCGACCTAGGTGCTGCTGCAGAGGCTGTAGCTAAACCAAGAGGCGATATTGCTATTGAAAGCCATGATAATGGTGACTTTAGTGTGGTTATCAGTAATGTTTCAGACCAAAACGGTGTCCTCGGGGTATCTGTTCCAATCTGGTCTGAAAAGAATGGCCAAGACGATATCATCTGGTATAATGCGACTCGTCTTAACAATGGTAACTACAAGGTTAACGTCAGTCTAACTGACCACAAGAATGAACGTGGTCTCTACAATGTTCATCTTTACTATGTTGAAACTAATGGTAAATTAGTTGGTGTGGGTGGCACAACTTACACAGTTCCTGCCAAAGTCGAAGAAACTCATACAACTACTAGCTATAGCCTTCCTGATGCAGGAACTTACACCTTCAGAGAACGTTCTAGCATCAAGGCAGAACCTCGTGTGGCAAGTCCAGAGTTGGCCTACTACGATGCTGGCATGTCAGTCAACTACGACAAGATTGTCAGTGGTGATGGTTATCAATGGCTTTCTTACCTCAGTTACAATGGCAACCGCCGTTATGTAGCAGTGTCTAAACTTGCTCAACAAGAAAGCAAACCAAGTGGTACTATCAATATTGAAAATCTCTCTAACCTTGGTTTTGACGTTCATATCACTAATGTTTCTGGTGGTGATAAGGCTATCCAAGGCGTAAGTGTTCCAGTTTGGACAGCTAAGGACGGCCAAGACGATCTTGTATGGCACCAAGCCGACAGACAAAGTGATGGTAGCTACAAGGTTCGCATCAATGTTACTGATCATAAGGCTGAAGCGGGCGAATATATTGTCCATCTCTACTATGTTCAAGATGGTAAGATGGTAGGTATTGGAGGCACTAGCACAACTGTTCCAGTTCAAAATGCAACCCGCCACAACCTTCCAGCTTCAGGTTCATACACCTTTACTGCTCGTTCTGGCATTAAGACTCAACCTTTGGTAGCCAACCCTGATGTTAGCTACTATGATTCAGGTATGTCAGTTAACTATGACAAGGTTGTCAATAATGATGGCTATACATGGCTTTCTTATCTCAGCTATTCAGGACATCGTTTCTATGTGGCTATCGCACCAACAAGTGTGACTAAACCTGTAGAACAACTAGTTCAACCAAGTACACCATCTTCTGGTACCTATACTTTCAAGGAACGCTCTAGCATTAAAGCAGAACCAAGTGTGGCAAGTCCAGAGTTGGCCTACTATGATGCTGGTATGTCTGTTAACTATGACAGATTGGTGACTGCAGATGGTCATACATGGCTCTCTTATGTTAGCCATGGAGGCAACCGCCGTTACATTGCTATTGATGCTAAAGCAACAGCAGTTGCTCAACCAGCAAGTCCAAGCCTAGCGGCAACTGGCACCTATACCTTTACTAAACCTAGCTCTATCAAGGCTCAACCAAGCGTTGCAAGCCCAGAGTTAGCCTACTATGATAAAGGCATGTCCGTTCGCTATGACAAGGTCCTTACAGCTGATGGCCACACCTGGTTGTCTTATGTAACCTATAGCGGTGCAAGACGCTATGTGGACATTGCTTAAGAGTTGTAACATCACTCTCTTTTGAGGGTGGTGTTTTTTTGGTTGATTGAAGCAAAAAAATGTTACAAACTATTGTTTTTTTGTAATAAAAATGTAAAATAAGTAAAGAGAACAATAAATCTCATTTTTAATAAATAAGAGAGGTTCATTTATTAAAGAAATGCTCTAACTTAGAATTTCTCTTAAGATTATGCTAAAGGAAGTTATGCCATGCTTAACATCTATGTTTTAGAAGATCATTTTATCCAACAAAATCGTATTGAAGAGGTTATTCATACGATTCTTAAGAAAAATAACATTAAAGTAGGCGACTTTGAGGTTTTTGACAAACCCAATCAACTGTTAGAGTCTGTTACCGAGAGAGGGTCTCATCAGCTCTTTTTCCTGGACATTCAGATTAAAGACGATACTAAAAAAGGCTTGGAAGTTGCAAAGCAGATTCGCAAGAACGACCCCTATGCCAATATTGTTTTCTTCACGACTCATTCAGAGTATCTTCCCTTAACTTTTCAATACCAACTGGCAGCTCTAGACTTTATTGATAAGTCTTTGGAGGGTGAGGACTTTCAAAAGCGTGTGGAAAGTATTATCTTATTAACCTGCAAAAAGATACAGAGTCAGAATCCAGAAGACGCTTTTCGGATTGAGAATGCTAAGACCGTTATTCAGGTTCCTTTTCATGATATCTTGTACTTTGAGACGTCAGATATTGTTCATAAGGTTATCCTTTATACTAAAGAGGAGCAGATTGAGTTTTATGGCAGTCTCTCACAAATCGAAAAGAGTGACCCTAGACTGTTTAAATGCCACAAATCTTTCCTTATCAATCCAGAAAATATCATCAAATTAGATAAAAGTACGGGGACAGTCTATTTTGAAAATGGTGGCGTTTGCTATGTTTCAAAGTTGAAACTAAAGAAATTGCTTGAGAGAATCAGCCTATGACAGCAATCAATTTTTTGTTGGATAATCTAGAGTTTTTAGCGGAGATTATCCTCTTTATTCTCATTTATCAATACATTACCTCCGAGAAGATAAAGCTAAGATGGTATATCATCATCCCCTTGATTATCCGATTTTTGTTTGTGCTTTCTCCAGCACTATCCTATGTTTTAGGGCATGCCTTCTTGGTTGTTTATTCCCTCTACAGAAATCGTTATGGCAATAGGTTATTAGATATTTTCTATGGCTTGTTTCCAATCATCATAGAAAGTCTTGTTCACAATCTTATTATTTATGGGATTGCCTTGGTTATCAATCGTCATTATCTGATTGTACTTAACCATTTTCATTTAAACCTTGTCATTGAGTTGCTAGTCTTTCCTGTGTTTTGGTTAATCATTAAGACCTTAAAAGTGGATTTCAAAGCATTAAACTATGGTTTTCGAAAGTCATTTTCAAAGTACTTCTTATTACTCATAGATATATCAATGTTATCTTATGCCCTCCTTCTCCAATATATTACCTTTTTTGTGCAACAGAGCCCTGGAGGAAGAGATTGGCATGTTTATCTCGTGGTGACCTATGCTTTACTCTTTCTTGCGACCCTTGTTTATATCAATGCGACCTTCAGTGAGAGACTAAAAGAAGAAGTCCTACTCCAAAAAGATAGGCAAATGAGTGATTTGGCTCATTATAGTCAACAAATCGAGCAACTCTATACGGATCTTCGTCGCTTCAGGCACGATTACCTAAATGTTTTGTCTAGTATCAAATATGGCATTGACTCCAAGGATATGGCTATTATTTCCGATATCTACGATAACATCCTTGAAAAAACAAAGACTCGGATTGAGGGGAAACAGTACGAAATTGCCAACTTGATTAATATTAAAGATGAAGCCGTTAAAGGTGTTCTGGCTAGTAAAATTTTGGAAGCACAGGGACAGTCTATTACCATTCACCTTGAGGTCAGCGACGTCTTTGAAGTATCAAGGATGGAATTGTTGGATTTCATAACAGTGTTGTCTATTTTTTTGGATAATGCTATTGAAGCTAGTCTGGATAGCAGTGCTAAAGAAGTAAACATTGCTCTTATCAGTGGAGAGACAAAGGTAGTAATAGTGGAGAATACCATTGCTCAAGAATCTATCAATACAGTCGGTATCTTTAAACTTGGTCACTCAAGTAAAGGAGAAGGACGTGGTATAGGTCTGTCCACTGTTCGAGAGATTTTAGGGAAGTACACTAATTGTTCTTTGTCAACACAATCTAAAGACTATCGTTTTAAACAGACACTAAAAATAGAAGATGTGGTTTGATTATGACGAAAAAACGACTGTTTATGACTTCAATGAAAAATTTAGCTGTCTATATATTATAATAACCTAGTAAATTATCAGAAAAGGAACATCACTCATGAAAAATACAAGTAAACTCATTGGTATCCTATCAGCTCTTATTGTAGTTATCCTCGCTGTCTTCTTAGTGACTAAGTTTAATAGTCATGAGTCGGCGCGTGTTAGCACAAGTAGTAGTCCAGTCAAAACGGTTAAGAAGTCATCTTCAAGCTCAAGTAAGGCTGTTAAGAAGGATAAGAAAAATTCAAACTCGCATGTAAAAAATGAAGACACAAAAGATGAAACAGTTGAGGTTAGTGAGTCTTCTGTTGCCAAAGATTCTGCAACTAAAGACACTGATGAAACGGTCTTATCCTCAGGAGGAGTTTCTGAGCCTACAAAAGAAAAAACAGGAGAAGAAACACAATCATCATCGTTTAATGGGAAGCAACTAAGTTCAGGTGATTATAGTTCAATCGCTGGTACTTGGACAAACTCTCGAGGAGAATTTGTTACAATTTCACCAGATGGCACAGTACAAAATGGGAGTGGTTATACTTATCATCTCTATTCTGGACATTTAAATAATGGAAATTTTTCAGGAACAATTGCTTCTGATATTGATAGCGCAGCTTTTTGGGCTATTCCTGGAACTGGTAATGGCGATTCAGACCATCTTGTTATTGGTCAAAGTGATGATGCAGAAAATTATCCATTTTATCGTAATTAATATGAAAAAAAGATTGCTATTTCAATAGTGATCTTTTATATTTTTCTTCACTTTTTTCTAACAAAATTACGAATAAATAAGTATGGCTTGCTTCGACTTTCGATTATGACAAAAATTGGACAGTTTATGATTTAGGTGTGAACAAGTCAAATAAATTTGGTATACTAATGGACAAGTGAGAAATATTCAGTAACATTCTGTAAAATACTTGTAATGTTTGTCACTGAGTGTTACAATCAAACAGTAACATCAATTCGATAGAGAGAATAATTGATATGAAACGAGAAAAATTTTTACACGAACAACAACGTTTTTCCATTCGTAAATATTCATTTGGGGCAGCATCAGTTCTTTTAGGAGCTAGTTTGGTCTTTGCAGGTCAAGCTTTGGCTGATGAGCATCATGAAGTTTCAACACCTTCAGATGCCACTGTGCGTGCTACCTCAGATAGTGATGCTGTGACAGCAGCTGATATTTTCAGTGGGGTAGCAACAGATGGAGCAGCATCAAGTGAGAAAGCTAGCCAAGTCTCAACAACTAGCCAAACCGCTAGTGAAACTGCTACGAGTGAAGTTAGTGCTAGTACCTCACAAGCAGCAGATAAAATTTCTGAATCAACAACTGCTAGCTCAGAAGCGACAAGGAACACAAATGCTTCATCTGAAACAGCCACTAACCTTGATGTATCTGCCTTAACGAGAGCGGCTGTCAACACTAGTTTGGTGAGCCAACCAGCTACAACTACAGACAGCGACCTTCCAAGTCAAGGAACTTATGTCTACAAGGAACGTACAGAGATTAAGAATCAACCCAAGGTGTCTGCCAAGGCTGAATTTTATGTAAATCCAGGAGACAGCGTCCTTTACGATCAAGTCGTGACGGCTGACGGCTACCAATGGATTAGCTACAAATCATACTCTGGCGTGCGTCGTTATGCGCCAGTGAAACCAGTGGCAGCTGGTAGTGGTAATGGTAATAGTGGTAATGGGGATGGTAAGCCTTCTAATGGCACTCAAGCCACAACAGGTGCTTTGAACATCCCAGCGACAGGAACTTTCTACTTTACACGTGACACAGATATTAAGAAAGAACCAAAAGCAGACCTCAAACCTACTTTTGTTTTCAGTAAGGGTGACCATGTTATCTATGACAAAGTTTTGACTGCGGATAATCACCAATGGATTTCTTACCTTGGGTATGACTATGTTCGCTATTATGCAGATATTGCGACTTTGACACCTGCCAAAGCTGAAACACCAACTGTTAAACCAACAGAGACTAATCAAGCAAAACCAGAAACTACTGGTGCTGAAAAGCTTCCAGCAAGTGGTACTTATAATGTGACACGTAGCTTGAATGTTAAAAATGAACCTAAGGCTTCTGCAGAAACACTTTATACCTTGGAAAAAGGCTACAAAGTGAACTATGACAAGGTCTTGACTGCGGATAACCACCAATGGATTTCTTATATTAGCTACAGTGGTACACGTCGTTATGTTGATATTGCGACCTTGAAAGCTACTGAGTCTAAACCACAAGAAAACCGTGTTTCTGGTAACCTTACCATCAACAACCAAACCTCTAATGGATTTGATGTTGTCGTAACCAATGTTTCAGGTGGTGGCAAGACAGTTCAGGAAGTCCGTGTCCCAATCTGGTCAAATAAAGATGGTCAAGACGACCTTACTTGGTATCATGCCGATAAACAATCAGACGGTAGCTATAAGGTTCATGTAGATAAAGCCAGCCACAAGGGCGATGCTGGTACCTATTCTGTGCATCTTTACTATATGTTGGATGGTAAGCGAACTTATATTACCGAAACTACAGCTACAGTCCCTGAATCTCAAGTAACAGGAAAATTGACGATTACCAATCAAACCTCTAATGGTTTTGATGTTGTCGTTACTAATGTTTCAGGTGGTGGCAAAGAAGTTAAAGAAGTGCGTGTTCCAATCTGGTCAGATAAAAATGGTCAAGATGATCTCACTTGGTATCATGCCGATAAACAATCAGATGGAAGCTACAAGGTTCATGTAGACACAGCTAGCCATAAGGGTGATGCTGGTACATATTCTGTGCATCTTTACTATATGTTGAATGGTAAGAGAACTTATATTACAGAAACTAAAGGCTACAGTCCCTCAATCTGACGAATCTCAAGTGACAGGAAAATTGACCATCAGCAACCAAACGTCTAATGGCTTTGATGTAGTCGTAACCAATGTTTCAGGTGGTGGTAAAGAAGTTAAAGAAGTGCGTGTCCCAATCTGGTCAGATAAGAATGGTCAAGATGATCTTACATGGTATCATGCCGACAAACAATCAGACGGAAGTTACAAGGTTCATGTAGACACAGCTAGCCATAAGGGCGATGCTGGTACCTATTCTGTGCATCTTTACTATATGTTGAATGGTAAGAGAACCTATATCACAGAAACTAAAGCTACAGTCCCTCAATCTACTGAAGCTCAAGTAACAGGAAAATTGACCAATAACGGTTCTTACTACAGTGTTCGTGGTAAATATGATGATATTATCATTGTCAATAAAAAACATGGTCTTTCTAAGGATTATAATCCAGGTGAAAATCCTACAGCTAAGTCAGCCTTTGTTCGTCTTCGTGACGATATGATTAACCAAGGTTTGAATGTTGGACGTTCATACAGTGGTTTCCGTTCTTATGACTATCAAAAGACTCTTTACGACAACTATGTTAGCCGTGATGGTCAGGCAGCTGCGGACCGTTACTCAGCTCGTCCTGGATATAGCGAACACCAAACTGGATTAGTCTTTGATTTGACTGATAAATCTGGTAATTTGCTTGAAGATTCACGTGCTAGTCAATGGCTTAAAGACAATGCACATAACTATGGCTTTATCGTGCGTTTCCAAGCAGGTAAAGAAGCGTCAACCGGCTACATGCCAGAAGCATGGCACATCCGCTATGTGGGTAAAGAAGCTAAAGACATCCACGATTCAGGTTTGAGTTTGGAAGAATACTTCGGTATCGAAGGTGGCGATTATGCTGCTAGCAGCAAACCTGCTGAAAGCAAACCAGCCACTACAGGTACTATCAACCTTCCAGCGACAGGAACTTATACCTTTACAGGTCGTGCGTCAATCAAGGCAGAAGCTAAAGTTTCAAGCCCAGAATTAGCCTACTATGACAAGGGGATGAGTGTAAACTACGATAAGGTTCTCACAGCTGATGGCCGTCAATGGCTTTCATACGTGACAGCAAGTGGTGCTCGTCGTTATGTTGACATTGCAGCAGCCAAGGCAGAGGCTAAGCCAGAAGTAAAACCAGTTGCTAAACCAGTGGATAAACCAAGTCTCCCAGAATCAGGTCGTTATACTTTCACAGACCGTGCGTCAATTAAGGCAGAAGCTAAGGTTTCAAGCCCAGAATTGGCCTACTATGACAAGGGCATGACCGTTAACTATGATAAGGTTCTCACGGCCGATGGTCGTCAATGGCTTTCATACGTGACCGCAAGTGGTGCTCGTCGTTATGTTGATATTGCAGCAGCCAAGTCAGAAGCTAAACCAGAAACAAAACCAGTTGCTAAGCCAGCGGATAAACCAAGTCTCCCAGAATCAGGTCGTTATACTTTCACAGACCGTGCGTCAATTAAGGCAGAAGCTAAGGTTTCAAGTCCAGAGTTAGCCTACTATGACAAGGGCATGAGTGTTAACTATGATAAAGTTCTCACAGCCGATGGCCGTCAATGGCTTTCATACGTGACAACAAGTGGTAACCGTCGTTATGTTGACATTGCAGCAGCTAAGCCAGAAGCAAGTCAACCAGCCGCAAAACCAAGTCTCCCAGAGTCAGGTCGTTATACCTTCACAGGTCGTGCCTCAATCAAGGCAGAAGCTAAGGTTTCAAGTCCAGAGTTGGCCTACTATGACAAAGGCATGAGTGTTAACTATGACAAAGTTTTGACAGCGGATGGTCACACATGGATCTCATACATGACAGTGAGCGGTGCTCGTCGTTACGTTGATATTGCTTAATGAAGTAATGAATCAGGTTGGACAATGTGTCCAACCTTTTTTGATAGGCTTTCTTTATCATGAGATTTAATTTTTCAATTTTTGTGACGTCTTTTGGAGTGCTATAATGGTTAATATAGAATCGAGGTTACTATGAAAATCGCATTGGTACAGATGGATGTTGCTCACGGACAACCTACGGAAAATAAAAAGCACGTGAAAGAAATGTTGGAAAGGGCCCTTGGCGAAAATCCTGATGTCATTGTGCTTCCTGAAATGTGGAATACTGGCTATGCTTTAGATGAACTGGATGGGCTTGCAGATAAGGATGGTTTGAATTCTCAAGAACTCTTGTCTCATTTTGCTAGGAAACATGCTGTGGCTATTATCGGAGGGTCCGTTGCTATTGAGAAGGATGGCAAATTCTACAACACAACCTATGTCTACAATAAGTCTGGGGACCTAATCAATACTTATAGCAAGGTCCATCTCTTTGGCCTTATGGCAGAGGATAAGTACATGTCTGCTGGGTCGAATGAGTCTGTTTTTGAGCTTGATGGTGTGATAGCTGCCAGTGTCATTTGTTATGATATCCGTTTTCCTGAATGGGTGCGAACACAGATGGCACAAGGGGCAAAGGTACTTTTTGTGGTAGCGCAGTGGCCGGAACCTCGAGTGCAGCAATGGGAGATTTTGTTAAAGGCGCGTGCGGTTGAAAATCAAGCTTTTGTAGTTGCTGTCAATCGTGTTGGAGCAGGACCGAACGATATCTTTTCAGGACATTCTATGGTTATAGATCCACTTGGAAATGTGGTCTTACAAACCAAGGAGCATGAGGAGGGCGTTTTTACGGCTGATATTAATCTTGAAGAGGTAGATAAGGTTCGAGGTCAGATTCCTGTTTTTGAGGATCGTCGCACGGACTTGTATCATTAAGGAGTGTTTATGTTATTTGAAGAATCTGACTTATTGAAGGCATTGCCAAAACAGTTTTTTGCAGGGTTGGTTGCTAAAGTTAATGCCAAGGTGGCGGAAGGAGCAGATGTTATCAATCTTGGTCAGGGGAATCCAGACCAACCAACCTATGACCATATTGTTGAGGCGCTTTGTACCTCAGCGAAAAATCCTGCTAGCCATAAGTATTCACAGTTTCGAGGCAATCGTCCTTTTAAGGAAGCTGCTGCTAGTTTTTACAAGAAACATTATGGGGTCGATTTGGATGCGGAGCGTGAGATTTGTGTCATGGGTGGGGCTAAAATTGGACTAGTGGAATTGCCCCTAGCTTTGATGAATCCTGGTGACCTCCTGCTCTTGCCTGATCCAGGATATCCTGATTATTTATCAGGAGTGAGTCTAGGACGTGTAGCCTATGAGACCTTCCCTTTGACGGCTGAAAATGATTTCTTACCAGATTTGGATGCTATTCCTGAAGAGACAGCTCGGCGTGCTAAGTTTATCTATATCAATTATCCAAATAATCCTACGGGTGCTGTGGCGACTAAGACCTTTTATGAAAAGTTGGTTGCCTGGGCTAAGACTTACGAAGTTGGTGTGGTGAGTGATTTAGCTTACGGAGCTTTGGGCTACCGAGGCTATGAGAATCCTAGCTTCTTATCAACACCTGGTGCTAAAGATGTGGGCATTGAGTTCTATACTTTCTCGAAAACCTTCAATATGGCTGGTTGGCGTTTAGCCTTTGCTGCTGGGAATGACCAGATGATTGAAGCCTTAAATCTGATTCAAGACCATCTTTTTGTGGGAATCTTTCCTGCCTTGCAGGAGGCTGGGATTGCAGCCCTCTTAGATCCTAAATCTGAGGAGGCTGTTGCTCAACTGAATGCGACTTATGATAGCCGTCGAGATGCTTTTGTCCAGACAGCTGCTAAGATTGGCTGGAAGGCCTTTCCATCCAAAGGTTCTTTCTATGCTTGGATGCCTGTACCAGAGGGTTACACTAGTGAGAGTTTTGCGGATCTTTTGCTTGAGAAGGCCCATGTTGCTGTGGCACCAGGTAAAGGATTTGGTCCTGCGGGTAACGCTTATGTTCGTATTGGGCTTTTGGTAGAGCCAGAGCGTCTGGTAGAAGCGGTCAATCGTATCGCCAACTTGCATTTATTTAATAACTAGATAGCAATTATGAAAACAAGTAGTTGAAAAAGACTGCTTGTTTTTTCATATTAATTACATGTTCCTCTTGACAAATGAATAAAAATGCAATAAACTAGTTACATATTTATTCAAAAGGAGTGCATAAATGAAAGTTTCAATCGTTGGTATCACTGGTTATAGTGGTTTAGAGTTAGTTAAAATTTTGAATAATCATAAAAAAGTGGAACTTGTTTCTATTCACGCAACCAAGGAAGTGGGCCGACGATTGTCTGATGTGTATCCCTATCTGACAGGTGTTTGTGACTTAGATATTGAAGCTTACAGTGCGGAAACGATTATGAAAAAGGCGGATTTGGTTTTCTTTGCCACACCTTCAGGAGTTGCTAGTTCGCTTGCGGAGGAATTTGTTCAAGCTGATTTTCCTGTTATTGATTTATCTGGGGATCATCGCTTGCCGGCAAATGTTTATCAAGAATGGTATAAAAAATCACCTGCTAAGCAGAGTGTTTTGAATAAATTTACATACGCATTATCAGAATATACAGATGTGAAGGATAAGAAATTCATTGCCAATCCTGGATGCTATGCAACAGCGACGGAGTTGGCCCTGATTCCTTTGGTTGCTTCTGGTCTGATTGAGACGGATAGTGTCATTGTGGATGCCAAGTCTGGTTTAACTGGTGCGGGTAAGGCTTTGAGTGAGTCTAGTCATTTTGTCAATGTTCACGATAATTACGTGACTTATAAACTCAATCATCATCAGCATATTCCTGAGATTGTTCAAACCTTGCAGACCTTTAATCCAGAAATGCCTGAGATTCAGTTCTCAACGTCTCTTTTACCAGTTAATCGCGGAATCATGGCTACGGTTTATTGTAAGTTGAAGAAGGATGTGACTGTAGCTGACGTGGCTTCAGCATTCACAAAGGCTTATAGCGATAAACCCTTTGTACGTGTTCAAGACAGCTTGCCAGAACTGCACAACGTAATCGGATCGAATTTTACAGATATCGGCTTTGCCTACAATGAAAAAACCAATGTTCTGACAGTTATTTCGGTTATTGATAATCTGCTTAAAGGAGCAGCTGGACAGGCAGTGCAAAATCTCAACCTCATGCAGGGGTGGGATGAGACGGAAGGTTTGCTTATGACACCGTCATACTTGTAGATGAAAGCATAGAGTTAGGAGAAAAAATATGAAAGTCATCGATGGAACAATTGCTAGTCCGCTGGGATTCTCAGCAGATGGGCTACATGCAGGATTTAAAAAGAGAAAAATGGATTTTGGTTGGATTGTCTCTGAAAAACCAGCCAGTGTTGCAGGTGTTTACACGACCAATAAGGTGATTGCAGCTCCTCTGATTGTGACCAAGACCTCAGTTAAAAAGGCTGGAAAAATGAAGGCTATCGTTGTTAACTCAGGTGTAGCCAATTCTTGTACAGGGACTCAAGGTTTGGAGGATGCTTACACCATGCAGGAGTGGACCGCTGAAAAGCTAGGTGTTGAACCAGACTTGGTTGGTGTAGCTTCTACAGGGATTATCGGTGAGTTGCTACCAATGGATACCTTGAAAAATGGTCTTTCCAAGTTGGTGGTCAATGGGAATGCGGATGATTTTGCCAAGGCGATTTTGACGACTGATACAGCGACTAAGACTATTGCTGTGACGGAGACCTTTGGACGCGATGTGGTCACTATGGCTGGTGTCGCTAAGGGCTCAGGCATGATTCACCCTAATATGGCGACCATGCTAGGATTTATCACTTGTGATGCTAATATTTCTAGTGACACCCTTCAATTGGCCTTGAGCCAAAATGTGGAAAAGACCTTTAATCAGATTACGGTTGATGGGGATACTTCGACTAATGATATGGTTCTTGTCATGTCAAATGGTTGCACACTAAATGAAGAGATTCTGCCAGATACACCAGAGTTTGATAAATTTTCGAAGATGTTGAATTTCGTGATGGAAGAGTTGGCTAAGAAAATTGCTAAGGACGGTGAAGGTGCTAACAAGCTCATCCAGGTTGATGTGGTCAATGCCCCTAATGACCTTGATGCACGTATGATGGCAAAATCTGTTGTCGGTTCAAGCCTAGTTAAAACAGCTATCTTTGGTGAAGATCCTAACTGGGGACGTATTTTAGCTGCTGTTGGCTATGCTGGTGTGGATGTTCCTGTGGATAATGTTGATATTATGATTGGCGGTCTGCCAGTTATGTTGGCCTCTAGTCCTGTTTCCTTTGATGATGAAGAAATGAAAGACATCATGCATGATGATGAAGTCACTATAACGGTAGATCTTCATGCTGGTCATGAAAAAGGAACTGCATGGGGGTGTGATCTTTCCTACGATTACGTTAAGATTAATGCCCTCTACCATACTTAAGTTATCTATGACAAAGGAGTTAACTGATGACTACTGAATATATTGTAATCAAGATTGGTGGAGTAGCCAGTAAGCAGCTAACTCCTGAGATATTGGCTAAACTGTCCGAATGGCAGCAGGCTGGTCAAAAAATTGTTATCGTCCATGGGGGCGGTTTTGCTATTAATCAGCTGATGGAGGCACATCATATTCCAATTCACAAGGTCAATGGTCTTCGTGTGACGGGTCAGTCAGATATGGCCTTGATCAAAGAAGCTTTGGTTGACATAGTTGGGAAAAACTTAGCGGATGAGCTGACAACTGCAGGTTTGCCAGCCTATCAGCTTGTAGATGAATTGCCAGACCTTGTCCATGCTGATTTCTTAGATCAAGAGACCTATAGTTTTGTGGGTGAAGTCAAAAACATCACTAATCAAACCCTAGTGAGCCTCCTATCTCAAGATAAACTTCCCTTGATTCCTAGCCTAGGCTATAGTGAGCAGGGGGAATTGCTCAATATCAATGCCGATTACCTTGCCAGAGCTGTGGCGATTAGTCTAGGTGCCAAAAAACTTATCCTTATGACAGATGTCAAGGGCGTTTTAGAAAATGGTCAGGTTTTGGAACAGCTGAACTTTGTGGACGTTCAGAAAAAAATAGATTCAGGTGTGATAACTGGAGGCATGATTCCTAAAATTCAAAGTGCTGTTCAGACAGTTCAAGCTGGTGTCGAGCAGGTCATTATTGGTGATAACCTGACAGACGGTACCATAATCAAGGAGTAAGAGATGACAAAACTATTTTCAAACTATAAACGGGCAGCGATTGATTTTGCTTCGGCTCAGGGCAATTATTTGACAGATACAACTGGCAAGCCCTACTTGGATTTTTCATCAGGTATTGGGGTAACCAATCTGGGTTACCATCCCCATGTCAATCAGGCTTTGACAGATCAGGTGGGTAAGATTTTGCACCAGCCTAATCTTTATTACAATCAGTTGCAAGAAGATGTTGCTGGACTTTTAATTGGTGACAAGGACTATCTAGCCTTTTTCTGTAACAGTGGTGCAGAGGCCAATGAAGCAGCCATAAAAATCGCCCGAAAGGCATCGGGTAAACAAGAAATCATTACCTTCCAAAATTCCTTCCATGGTCGAACGTTTGGATCCATGTCTGCCACTGGTCAGGATAAAATCAAACAAGGCTTTGGTGAAGGTGTGCCCCACTTTAGCTATGCTATTTTCAATGACATAGATAGTGTCAAGGCCCTAGCTAGTGACGAAACAGCGGCTATTATGTTGGAGTTGGTTCAAGGGGAATCAGGTGTTCAACCTGCTGATAAGGCCTTTGTTAAGGCTTTGGCTGACTTTTGTAAGGAGGCGGGTATTTATCTTATTGTAGATGAGGTTCAGACAGGACTTGGTCGTACTGGTAAGCTTTATGCTTATGAGCACTACGATATTGAACCAGATATCTTTACTCTGGCAAAAGGTTTGGCAAATGGGGTGCCAGTTGGTGCCATGCTTGCTAAGTCATCTCTTGGAGAAGCCTTCTCTTACGGAAGTCACGGCTCTACCTTTGGAGGAAATAAACTGGCTATGGCGGCGGCCAAAGCTACGCTTGAAGTTATGTTGGTCCCAGGTTTTCTAGATACTGCCCTTGAAAATGGAAACCAGCTACAAGCAAAATTGCAGGCAGCTTTATCTGATAAAGAGATGGTTACCACTGTACGTGGCTTGGGCTATATGATTGGGATTGAGACTACTGGCAATTTAGGAGAATTGGTCCAGTCGGCTCGAGATAAGGGGTTAATTGTCTTAACTGCAGGGACAAACGTGATTCGTCTTTTGCCACCAATCACCCTAAGTGATGCTGAAATTGAAAAGGGTGTGGCTCTCCTATCAGAAATATTTGACTAGAACATAAAAATCACTTGATTCTTGAATCAAGTGATTTCTTTTACTCATTGTCAGTATCAATCTCGCTGAGAAGTCCTTTAGCTGTTGTTGTTGGCAGAATACGGACACGATTAAGTGAGAGAAGACCATCCTTGGCACTGGCTAACCCTTCGTTGGTTGTTAGTCCTAACTTGTAAGTTTTCTTAGCTAGGTCAAGTGTCGTTTGATTGTAGCGACCTGATGGGTAGGCAATGGTATTGACCTTGGTATTGAGTTTATTTTCAAGGAAGTCAATAGAATCCGTTAATTCAACCTTTTGTGTTGCCTTGTCAGTGGCTGACAAATCAGGGTGGTTTACCGTATGAGACTGGAAGCTCATACCGTGAGCCATCATTTCTTTCATCTGTTTGACGGTAAGATTTCCAGCATTTCCCTTCTTAACAAAGCCAGTGATGACATTGTTGGTTGCCTTAGCCTTGTATTTTTTGAGAATCGGATAGGCAATCGTATAGAAATCTTCGTTACCATCATCAAAGGTCAGCCAGACAACCTTCTTAGCAGGCAAGGCATTTTCAGTGAAGGCTTTGTAGGCTTCTTCAGGCGTTAGGAAGTAGTATCCTGCCTTCGCCAAGGCCTTGATTTGTGCCTCGAAGAGGTCTGGGTCAACGATAAGGTTGGCGTTGGAGGCTTCAGATGGATCCATGACGTGTACCGCATGATACATTAGGATAGGGATTTGGACAGGTTCGTCATAGGTTTTCCATTTAGCTGTCGTCTTAGACTGACTGGTCTGAGCCTGTTGTTGCTTGCTTTTCGACTGATTTGGTCGGTTAAGCATAAAGACTGCTAGTAAGCCAAGAAGGACAATATTTAGGAAAAGCAGAAGAAGGTTCAGTTTCTTTCTGTTAGCTTGAGTTGTTTTTTTCTTTTGAGAAGTCATTGTATCCCCTTTCAAATAGGTCTAGTTATTATTCTAACAAAAATGGGATGGAAATGCACAGAATTTTCAGTAAAAAGAATACTTGCCTCCTTAAATGGCAACAATATTCTGTCAATTCCGATAGAAATGTGGTACAATTAAAAAAATGTATGTTTTTAAGGAGAAATCGTAAATGTCTATTAAAATTGGATTGCTTGGCTTTGGTACAGTAGCTAGCGGTATTCCTTTCCTCTTGAAGGAAAATGGTGAAAAGGTTCTTGCAGCCTCACGTGACCAACTCGAAATTGCCAAAGTTTTGGTTAAAGATGACGAGGAAAAAAATCGTCTTATCGCTGCCGGAAACGACTACAATTTTGTCACAAATGTTGACGAAATCCTTAACGATGAAGAGATTCAAATCGTTGTTGAATTGATGGGTCGTATCGAGCCAGCTCGTACCTTCATCACAAAAGCACTTGAAGCAGGTAAAAACGTTGTTTCTGCTAACAAAGACTTGATTGCTACTCATGGAAAAGAGTTGATTTCTCTTGCCCAGGATAAGGGAGTGGCTTTCTACTATGAAGCTGCTGTTGCTGGTGGTATTCCAATTTTGCGTACTTTGGCTAACTCTTTGACGTCTGATAAGGTGACACGTATCCTTGGTGTGCTTAACGGAACATCTAACTTCATGATGACTAAGATGGTTGACGAAGGTTGGTCATATGAGGACGCTCTTAAGACTGCCCAAGAACTTGGTTATGCTGAAAGTGATCCAACTAACGACGTTGAAGGTATTGACGCTGCTTATAAAGCTGTTATCCTTAGCCAATTTGGTTTTGGTGCCACAATTGATTTCGACGATGTGACTCACAAGGGGATTACAAACATCTCTACTGATGATGTAGCTGTTGCTCAAGAATTGGGTTATGTCATCAAATTGGTTGGTGATGTGCGCGAAGTAGAATCAGGTATCTCTGCAGAAGTATCGCCAACATTCTTGCCAAAAAATCACCCACTTGCTAGCGTTAACGATGTTATGAATGCAGTCTTTGTTGAATCTATCGGTATTGGCGAATCAATGTACTACGGTCCAGGTGCTGGTCAAAAACCAACAGCAACATCTGTTTTGGCAGATATTATCCGTATTGCTCGTCGTCTTTCAGATGGCAATGTTGGTAAACCATTTAACGAGTTCCGTCGTGACTTGCCATTGGCTAATCCAGCAGATGTTAAGAGCAACTACTATTTTGCCCTTGATACGCCAGACGAAAAAGGTAAAATCCTTCACTTGTCTGAAATCTTCAACTCAGAAGATATTTCATTTGAACAAGTCTTGCAACAAAAAGCAAATGGCACAACAGCTCGTATCGTTGTGATTACCCATGCTATGTCTAAGACACAACTCAAAGCTGTTACTGAAAAACTTGAAGCAGCAGAAGACTTCACTGTTGTCAACACATTGAAAGTTTTGTCTAACTAGTTGATAAGCCCATACTGGTGCGTATAAGAAAGGTATTCAAGGAGAAAAGTCGCTGATGGCTTTCCTCCTTTTGGTGTATTATTATGAAAATTACTGTTCCAGCAACATCTGCCAATATTGGTCCAGGTTTTGATTCTGTGGGTGTTGCCGTTTCTAAATATTTGACAATCGAGGTGCTTGAACCAGCGGATGCATGGCATATTGAGCATGATTTGGGCGATATTCCTTCAGATGAAAATAACCTCCTCATTTCAACTGCCTTGCAAGTTAAGTCTGATTTGCAGCCCCATAAATTGGTGATGGCATCAGATATTCCCTTGGCGCGTGGGCTAGGTTCTTCAAGTTCTGTTATTGTAGCAGGAATCGAGTTTGCCAATCAATTGGCAAACTTGCAGCTCTCAGACGATGATAAACTTGATATTGCAACCAAGATTGAAGGTCACCCGGACAATGTTGCCCCAGCTATTTTTGGGAATCTCGTTGTAGCCTCTTATGTGGATGAACATGTTAATAGCATCGTGACAGACTTTCCAGAGTGTGCCTTTGTAGCCTTCATTCCGAGCTATGAACTTAAGACATCTGATTCACGTGGGGTACTTCCAAGTGACCTGTCTTACAAAGAAGCTGTAGCTGCATCATCTATTGCCAACGTTGCCATTGCTGCCCTCTTTGCAGGCGATTTGGTTAAGGCGGGACATGCTATTCAAGGGGATATGTTCCACGAACGCTACCGTCAAAAATTGGTTAAAGAATTTGCGACTATTAAGGAATTGTCAGGTCAATACGGTGCTTATGCGACCTATCTCTCAGGCGCTGGCCCAACAGTTATGACCTTGACACCAAATGATCAAGCTGAGGCTCTTAAAACGGCTATCGACGGTCTTGGTTTAGATGGTGAAACCTTCATCCTGTCTGTGGATAAAGCAGGTGTTGTCGTTGACTAGAAAAAATCAAGGGCTACTCTTTGGTCTAGCCACCTATATTCAATGGGGATTTTTATCCCTTTTTTGGAAGCTTTTAGCAGGTGTTTCGGCTTACAACACCTTCTCGTGGCGGATTGTTTTTACAGTGGTGACTATGCTGACTTACGCCTTAGTCGCTAAGCAAAATACACGTTTCAAAGGGGAGCTTGTGGAACTTTGGCAGGATAAGAAAGCCTTGCTTCGTATGCTACTTGCTAGTTTTCTCATAGCAGCTAACTGGTTGATTTATATCTATGCTGTGGGTCATGGTCAAGCGACGCAGGCTAGCCTGGGCTATTACATTATGCCTATTATTTCTATCCTGTTTGCCCTCATTTTTCTTCGTGAATCATTGAGTAGGACCATGTGGGCAGCAGTAGTATTGGCCTTTATAGGAGTACTGGTTCTTGTTGCCAATACAGGAAAACTTCCCATGGTTTCATTGGGATTAGCTCTGAGCTTTGGTTTCTATGGTCTAATCAAAAAAGGGGTTAGGCTTTCCAGTGACGTAGCCATGCTAGTAGAAAGTGGCTTGCTACTACCTTTTGTAGCTATCTATCTCGTTTTCTTTTCTCCAGAATCATTTTCTTCCTATTCGAGCATGGAAATATTTCTCCTAGCCATATCCGGTGTGGTGACGGCCGTTCCATTGCTTTGCTTCTCAGAAGCAGTCAAAAGGGCGCCGCTTAACCTTATTGGTTTTATCCAGTATCTTAATCCTACGATTCAACTTCTCGTAGCCATCCTCATTTTTGGTGAGACGGTCAGCTTTGGAGAGTTGAAAGGCTTCCTCTTTATCTGGATGGCCATACTAGTCTTTATAACTGGCCAAATAGTAACATTTCGTAGAAGTTCCTGATAGCTATCGGGAACTTTTTATGATGTTGTCCTAAAAATGAGCCAAGTTTATCTGACAATTTTAGAACTTTAAGATATAATAGTAGTATTAGATTAAAATAGCGGAGAATTTTATGCGAAAAATGAAAAAGCTAGCGGGCTATCTGATTCTGCTCGCTATCCCAGTTGCCATCGCTGCAGGCCTGTTTATCTTTAACGGTTCAGGTTATCGCTTATCAGAACAAGATGCGGCAGACATTGCTTACAAAAATGCAGGTGTCAAAACTTCTGAGATTTCTCAATCAACAGTTTCGAAAGCACGTTCTGGGCTTCACGGAAGTTATGAGATTAGTTTCACAACGTCAGACAACCATTTTGAGTATACAATTGATGGTCAGTCAGGATCTATTTTGAAACATAAGAGTGACCATCCAACAACTAAGGATGAGGATGACGCTCAAAAAGGTGAAGAACCTAAAGACGAGACTCAACCTAGTGAAAGCAAGGAAGAGACAGCTGTATCGAAAGAGACTGCGCAAACAACAGCTCTTAACCATGCTGGCCTAGCTGAAGGTTCTGTGACAAACTTGAAAACGGAATTGAAGACTGAAGGAGACGGTAAGGTCTACAATATCAGCTTTGACTATGCTGCTAGCGGTCTACGTTATAAATACGCGGTAAATGCTGATTCGGGAGCTATCGTAGCCTATACGACTGAGTATCTCACAGGGGCTGCGACTCCTGCTCAGTAGGTCGCAGATAGAGTGAAAGCTCTCCTTCTTATTAAGGAAAATCCTTGCAATTTCTCTGAAATGGTGTAAACTTAAAGTAAAAACGGTAACAGTAGCTGTAGATCTTGCCGTAGAATCAAGGAGGCTTTGACCATGAAAGAATTCCAAGCATTTAAAGACACGCTTAGCAATAAGGCTCTCAAAGCCATTTACGAAGAAAGTAAATTGGAAGTCCAAGACGAAACAACTGAAGGTACAGAAGCCTTCTCACTAGCCTTGGCAACCCAAATGGCTATCAATCTACTCGAAAGCTATGAAAAATGGCTCAAAGAAGAAAGAGCTAAGGAAGAAAAATAAGATGAAATCCTTGTCGGAAGACAGGGATTTTTCTTGTGAGGACACATTTTTCTATCTTCCTTTCACACGATAAGTTTGGAGTTTAGAAGTTCTCCTTTAAGCTTCATGATCACATTATTAGTCCAATCGAGATTTGATACCTTTTGGGTTTCTTATCTCAACGTCTCCTTATAATTTCATTTGTCTTGAGATTAAAAATGTGATAGAATAGGACCATTCAGAGGTGCTTTGAAGCCCATTTGTCACAGGAAGCGGTGGTACTGAGAAATCCGCACAAATGTCAAAGCTGGTTGCTGATGGTCAAATTGAATCAAGAAAGCTGTGAGTGGTTGCCACTCAAAATTGGGTGGTACCGCGGATACACATTCGTCCCTGTCATAGTTATGGCAGGGACGATTTTTTGTAGAAAGTGAGGAAGGAAGGTGGCGCAAGCACATTTACCAGAACGATTAGAAATTGCGTTTTCCAGAATTACAAATTTTTTCAATATTAAACGATCTATTTGGATATTAATTCTAATATTTGTACTATAAATATATATAATACAAAGAAGGTAGAAATAAGAATTATGGAAAATATTTTAGATAAAAAGGAAATGGATTCTTTAGATAGCTTAAATAATCGCTATAAAAAACTTACAGAACCAGGTCACTTAGCAAAAATTGGAGAACGAGCAATAGAAATTGTTCCAAGTGAAATAAAAACCCTTCTCAACGGAGTTGGAAATTCTATTTCTGAACAAGAGCTCTACATACAAGCTATGGAACAAATTTCTAATGGTTTTAAAATAATTGAAGAACAGGCTGCGAAATTATCAGTCAGCAAACAAAAAATAGTTCAAAATTTACAAAAGTACGAGAAACTAGATAGTTATCAAGATATTCCAAAACTTCGATGCTATAGTATCTCAAAGTGTGTAGATAATTTTCGAACTATAAATTTATTTACAGCTTTTCTCGAAGGGGGTGGAACCGGCTTTTTTGGATTTGCTGGCCTTCCTTTTAATCTTGTTTTAAGTATATTTATTTATTTTAGAGCAGTTCAATCAATTGCCATGTATTATGGGTATGATGTAAAAAATGATAATGAAGAACTTATAATTGCTAATTCAGTTTTTATTAACGCTTTAAGTCCGTCAAAATCAGATACAAATAATGAGCTATCTGCTGTAATTACTAAAGTAATGCTAATGAGTAAAGCTACTATTATTAAAGAGACTTCGAAAAAGACTTGGTCTGATATGGCTGCCAGGGGTGGTATTCCATTACTTCTTACACAATTGAGAGCATTGTCTCATAAAAGTGCTGCTAAAGCTTTAGAGAAGACCGGTCAGAAAGGATTAGAAACTAAATTATTTAAAGATACTTTTGAGTTAATTGGAAAAAAATTAACTCAAAAAATGATAAATAAATCTATTCCCTTTGTTTCTGCTGGTATCGGTGCATTTCTGGATACCGCACAAATGAAAAGAGTATTAGAGTACGCTGATATTTTTTACCAAAAACGTTTTATTGCAGAAAAAGAATCACGTATTCGTTTGTTAAAGGAATGGGAAGAAAATTCTATAATTGAAGCCGAATTTATAGATTGAGATAACTAGAAAGGACACACACATGTCTAAAGAACTTTCACCTAAATACAATCCAGCCGAGGTTGAGGCTGGTCGTTACCAAAAATGGCTTGATGAGGATGTTTTCAAGCCTTCAGGAGATGAAAAGGCTAAGCCTTATTCTATCGTTATTCCACCACCAAACGTAACTGGTAAACTTCACCTTGGTCACGCTTGGGATACAACTCTTCAAGATATCATCATCCGTCAAAAACGTATGCAAGGTTTCGATACACTTTGGCTTCCAGGTATGGACCACGCAGGTATTGCCACTCAAGCTAAAGTAGAAGCGCGTTTGGCTGAAGACGGCATCTCTCGTTATGACCTTGGTCGTGAATCTTTCTTGACTAAAGTTTGGGAATGGAAAGACGAGTATGCCTCAACTATCAAGCAACAATGGGGTAAGATGGGACTCTCTGTAGACTACTCTCGTGAGCGTTTCACCCTTGACGAAGGTTTGTCAAAAGCCGTTCGCAAGGTCTTTGTAGAGCTTTACAAAAAAGGTTGGATTTACCGTGGTGAATTCATCATCAACTGGGATCCCAAAGCCCGTACAGCCCTCTCTGATATCGAGGTTATTCACAAGGATGTGGAAGGTGCCTTCTACCACATGAACTACATGTTGGAAGACGGTTCACGTGCCCTTGAAGTGGCAACAACACGTCCTGAAACTATGTTTGGGGATACTGCCGTAGCGGTTAACCCAAACGATGACCGTTATAAAGACTTGATTGGTCAAAATGTTATCTTGCCTATCTTGAACAAGCCAATCCCAATCGTTGGGGACGAACACGCAGACCCTGAATTCGGTACTGGTGTGGTTAAAATCACTCCTGCTCACGACCCTAATGACTTCTTGGTTGGTCAACGTCATAACTTACCACAAGTCAACGTTATGAACGATGATGGTACCATGAATGAATTGGCTGGTGAATTCAACGGTATGGACCGCTTTGAAGCACGTAAGGCTGTTGTTAAGAAATTGGAAGAAATCGGTGCCCTTGTCGAAATTGAAAAAATGACTCACTCAGTTGGTCACTCAGAACGTACAGGTGTGCCTGTTGAGCCACGTTTGTCTACACAATGGTTTGTTAAGATGGACCAATTGGCGAAAAATGCTATCGCAAACCAAGACACAGACGACAAGGTAGAATTCTACCCACCTCGTTTCAACGACACCTTCCTTCAATGGATGGAAAATGTCCACGACTGGGTGATTTCTCGTCAGCTCTGGTGGGGTCACCAAATCCCTGCTTGGTACAATGCTGAGGGTGAAATGTACGTCGGTGAAGAAGCACCAGAAGGCGACGGATGGAAACAGGATGAAGACGTCTTGGACACTTGGTTCAGTTCTGCCCTCTGGCCATTCTCAACTATGGGCTGGCCTGATGTGGAAGCAGAAGACTTCAAACGTTACTTCCCAACTTCAACCTTGGTTACAGGTTACGACATCATCTTCTTCTGGGTGTCTCGTATGATCTTCCAATCATTGGAATTCACAGGACGCCAACCATTTAAGAACGTCTTGATCCACGGTTTGATTCGTGACGAGCAAGGACGTAAGATGTCTAAGTCACTCGGTAACGGGATTGACCCAATGGATGTTATCGAGAAATATGGTGCTGATGCTCTCCGTTGGTTCCTTTCAAACGGTTCTGCACCAGGTCAAGACGTGCGTTTCTCTTACGAAAAAATGGATGCTTCTTGGAACTTCATTAACAAGATCTGGAACATCTCTCGTTACATTCTCATGAACAATGAAGGTTTGACCTTGGATGTAGCACGTGAAAATGTAGCTAAAGTGGCTGCTGGTCAAGCAGGTAATGTCACAGACCGTTGGATTCTCCACAACCTCAATGAAACCATTGGAAAAGTTACTGAGAACTTTGACAAGTTCGAATTTGGTGTGGCTGGTCACATCCTCTACAACTTCATCTGGGATGAGTTTGCGGACTGGTATGTTGAGTTGACTAAGGAAGTGCTTTACAGCGATAACGAAGACGAAAAAGTTATCACTCGTTCGGTTCTTCTTTACACCTTGGATCAAATCTTGCGTCTCCTTCACCCAATCATGCCATTCGTAACTGAAGAAATCTACGGCCAAATCTCTGAAGGAACGATCGTGACTGCTGAATACCCAGTGGTTCGTCCAGAGTTTGAAAATGAAGAAGCTGCAGCTGGTGTTGAAGCTCTTAAAGATGTGATTCGTTCCGTTCGTAACTCACGTGCGGAAGTAAATGTTGCTCCAAGCAAGCCAATCACAATCTTGATTAAGACTAGCGACAGCAAGCTCGATGCCTTCTTAAATGATAACGTTAACTATATCAAACGCTTCACAAATCCAGAACATTTGGAAATTGCAGCAGATGTCGAAGTACCTGACTTGGTTATGTCAAGCATCATCACAGGTGCAGAAATCTACTTGCCACTTGCTGACCTTCTCAATGTCGAAGAAGAATTGGCCCGCCTTGAAAAAGAATTGGCCAAATGGCAAAAAGAACTCGACATGGTTGGTAAGAAACTTTCTAACGAACGCTTCGTAGCCAATGCCAAACCAGAAGTCGTTCAAAAAGAACGCGACAAACAAGAAGATTACCAAGCTAAATACGATGCAACAGTCGTACGTATTGAAGAAATGAAGAAGTTGGTGAAATAAAATTTTAAATAGGTGCCCTATATGAAATTAATAATAGAAAATATAGCAAATGTAGAGCATGCTGAGATTGAAATCAAAGGAGTAACAGTTATTGCAGGGCAAAATGGGACTGGAAAAAGTACTATTAGTCGTTCCTTGTTTTCAATTTTTAGTTCTTACTTTGATGTATATAATAAAATAATGAAAGACCGGATGAAGTCAGTTAAAGAGGCTTTAGATAAATATTTAGTTGATATTGAGTTTTCTTATAACTTTGGTAAAGATGAAAAAATAACGAGACGTGTCCCACCTAAATTCGTAACTCGTAGACTGTCAGAAATAATATCGCAAAATTTGTTTGATATTGCAGATACGTCAAATGATGAGTTTAGCATTTCTGATATAGCAGAGATTATCATAGATTCTATTAAAGAATACAATGATAAAAATTCGCAATATCAAATTTTGCCACTTAATGAAGTCGATTTGAACTTAATTATTGAAGAGTTATATTCAATAATATCACAATCTAATATATCCATATTTAATCAAATTCTAACTGATGTTTTTAATGATGAATTTCATAAACAGATTAATAATATTTATAGTAAGAAAAAGGGTGAGATTTCATTAATTATAAAGGGAGAGCCAATAAAAGTTGAAATAATTAATAATAAAATTGTTACAGATGAATTGGTCAATTTCAGAACTGATGTTGTTTATATTGATGATGCTGCTGCTATAGTTGATAATACTTTTATGAATGGATTCTGGTATGAGATTGATCCAAAATTAGATCATAATAATCATCTTGTTGAACAGATTCAAAGAAAAACGAATGTTACGCATACAGTTAAAGCTAGGGTCACTGATAAGTTAGATAGTATATTCGGCCAATTAACAAACGTGCTTGTAACTGATTCTGTCAATAGAGCTGAAGAAGACGAGGATGAAAGTAAACTTAATATTATTAACTACTCCTCAGGCATGAAGACTTTTTATTTAATTAAGGACTTGTTAGAAAAGGGGGTAATCAGAGAAAATGGAACATTGATTCTAGATGAACCAGAGGTACATTTGCATCCTGAATGGCAATTGAAATTTGCTGAAATAATTATTTTATTGCAAAAAGAATTTGATTTGCATATACTAATTAATTCACATAGCCCTTATCTTGTAGAAGCGATTGATGTTTATAGTAAAAAATACGGTACTTTTAATAATCTAAAGTATTACCTTGCTACAGACAGTATTAATGATGTAACCGATTCTATTGATGGTATTTATAATCAAATGTATATTCCTTTGAATTTGCTTGAAGAAATTTCGGAGGATCTAGATGAATAATCAAAGAATATTTAGAATGTTTCATGATTTTCGAATGAATTTTTCTGAATGTATCGAGGATATGAGAACTTGTTCTTATGACCAAGCCTACAAAGAAGGAAAAGGATTTATATTAGTTGATTCGGGGTACAATTGTTATAATTTTGATAGAATTTCTGAAATTATATGCAAGAATCATGGTTATGAAAAACTTCAATCATCAGATTCGATTTTGCCACTTACACCCTCCAATACATTATATTTGATAGAGTTTAAAAATTCACGTTCAAGTATACCGTGGAGTGATATAAGAGCAAAAATTTTTAATAGTATATTTATTTTTGAAAACTTTTATGATTTGTCTAAATCTGATTTAAGTAACATAGTAACTGTAACAGTTATTCATAAATCGATGAATAAAAAAAGCTTAAGAAAGATTAGAGAACATCAACAGAGACTTAGTGGACTAATATACCAAACGGTTGAGCATTTTAGAATTTTAGAAGATTTCTGTGGGATAAAATCTTATAAATTTAATAGTGAAGATTTTATTAAATTTATCGAAGAAAACAATCTTGTCTTACAAAACTGAGTGAAATAAGCCCATCAAAAACAACCTTTATCCCTTCAGCTTTCTTTAAGGAACTCAAGTTATACTATAGTCATCCTAATAAGTATTACTGAACGTCGTTCGGTAGCGCTCACATGTTCTGGTTTTAAGTCAGGCAGTGTATCTTTCTTTTTTCATAAATCTCCCAAACAAGTCTAATCTCACAAGGTTAGGCTTGTTTTTATGGCTCTTTGTCAACTGTAGTGGGTGACGAAAAGCTAACATCTAGAGAGGACCTGGTAGGTCTTCTCTTTTTTTATGTTCAGAGTGATGAAGACACGTTTCTTAAAGTTGATGAAGTTTCTAAAACCGAAGCCCAATCGTTTGATGTCTTTAATCAACTTATTAGTTGCTTCAAGTTTGGCATTTGAATAGTCTGTTTCTAGCGCATTCTTGATGTATGGTTTGTGTCTAAGGAAGGTCCTAAAGACAGTTTTGAAGTAATGATTGACCTTGCTTATATTCTTCTCTATGAGCTCAAAAAACTC
>NZ_JALT01000021.1:0-46358 GCF_000525585.1 Streptococcus sp. ACS2 | reverse complement strand
GCAATATGGCTCGGTAGCTCAGTTGGTAGAGCAATGGATTGAAGCTCCATGTGTCGGCGGTTCGATTCCGTCTCGCGCCATTTTATTAAGCGGGTGTAGTTTAGTGGTAAAACTACAGCCTTCCAAGCTGTTGTCGCGAGTTCGATTCTCGTCACCCGCTTTATTTGGATATTATAGCCAAGCATTTGCTTGGGCGCGTAGCTCAGATGGTTAGAGCGCACGCCTGATAAGCGTGAGGTCGGTGGTTCGATTCCACTCGTGCCCATATTGGAGAATTACTCAAGAGGCTGAAGAGGACGGTTTGCTAAATCGTTAGGTCGGGTAACTGGCGCGGGGGTTCGAATCCCCCATTCTCCGTAGTATTATGACGAATTATCTTTTAGATAATTCGTTTTCTTTTTTTTGAGGTGACAAAATGAAAAATAGTTTTTATCGATTTCTTCTTTATGGGTTTATTATTATTCTATTTTTTGTAATGCTTTTTTCTTTTGTCTTTACTAATAAAAAATTAACGAAGGATATCTCTTTTAATGTATCTGGTTTGGTTACAAAAGTAGACTCTGTTGTTTCAGTTCCATTTACTGCACTATCAAAATCTCACAATGTGCTTTCTGATCTTTTATCAACTTATTCTGAGAATCGTGATTTAAAAAAATCTTTGTCAAATTTAGAAAATCAATCGGCTATTATTTCTAACTTGCAAGAAGAGAATGATTCTTTAAGAGCATCTCTTAATCTTTCGGACAAGCTAAGTCGTGATAATGTTCTCACTGCTGAAGTTTCTATGAGACCTTCTGTGACTTGGTTAAAAGAGTTAACTATTAATGTGGGTAAGTCTAAGAATGTTAGTAAATCTATGCTAGCAACTTCTAATGGTGGAGTTATTGGATTTGTAACTAAAGTTTATAATGATACAACAACTATTTCTTTACTTTCTAGTAGTTCTAGTGATAGCTACCTTGCATCTAGTGTTAAATCAGAGGACGATAATCAGATTTTCGGGATTATATCACGTTATGACAATAAAAAGAAGCTATTAGAGATGACACAACTCAATTCATCTTCTAACGTTAAGGTCGGCACTGTAGTAGTCACAAGTGGTCTTGATGATGTATCAGTAAAGGATGTTCCAATTGGTACTGTAGACTCTGTTATTGATTATGAAGGAAATCGTACGATTTTGGTAAAACCTTATGCTGATTTTGATAAAATTTCTTATGTTACTTTAGTTGGAGATGGTAAATAATATGAAATTGTCCAAGTATTCTATTATTCCTTTCTTACTGAGTATTGTCCCTTTTCTATGGGATGGTCATATTTCTATGATACTTAATCATTATTTATCCCCTGAATTTTTTCTATCATCTCATCTTTTTATTATTTATATTTTCATCTTAACTCTTGATTTTCCAAATAAGTATGCATTTCTTTACCTTATTTGTTTTGGATTTCTTTATGATACCTATTATTTCAAAACAGTTGGTATAGTGATTCTAACTCTGCCACTGTTATGCTATCTGTTAACTCAGCTAGGTCGAATTGTTAAGAGAAATACCTATGTTGATTTTTTGTTAATGTTTTTATTCTTATTTCTCTTTGATACCATAAATTTTGGCTTTGCCTTATTCTATGGTTTCTCCAATGAGTCTGTGACGGATTTTATTATTTATCAACTAAGTCCTAGTATAGTGTTTAATCTTTTGATCTTTATCTTTATTAAACCTATTCTTGAAAAATTATTTTTGTATCTGTCAGTTGATAGATTTAAATAGAACTGTAATATTGGCGTAACAAAGTTTGCGCCATTTTTTGATACAATAAGAAGGTCTTATCGAAAAGGAGTAGTATTTTATATTATGAAAAAACGTATTCTTTCAGCAGTGTTGGTAAGTGGTGTAACCTTATCAGCAGCTGCATCAGTACATGCAGAGGATTATGATTCGCAAATCGCTGCTGCAGATAACGCAATTAGTAACCTTGCTTCTCAACAAGAGACTGCACAAGCGCAAGTTGCTACAATCCAATCTCAAGTATCTACACTTAGAACACAAAAATCAGATTTGGAAACTAAAAATGCTGAACTTGAAAAAGTATCAGCAGATTTGGAATCTGAAATTCAAGAATTATCAAGTAAAATTGTAGCTCGTCAAGATTCTTTGGCGAAACAAGCTCGTAGTGCTCAACAAAATAATACTGCGACTAGCTACATCAACTCTATCTTGAACTCTAAGTCAATCTCTGAAGCTATTACTCGTATCACAGCTATTTCAAAAGTTGTTACGGCTAATAATGACATGTTGACAAAACAAGAGTCTGATCAAAAAGAGCTTGCTGCAAAGCAAGAACAAAACCAAGCTGCTATTAATGAAATTGCAACTAATAAAGCTGAGCTTGAAACAACAGAAGCTGGTTTGACAACTCAACAAGCTGAACTAGAAGCAGCACAAGTTACTTTGGCTGCAGAATTGGCTACAGCACAAGATGAAAAAACATCACTTGTTTCTGCTAAATCAACTGCAGAAGCTGTGGCAGCTTCAACTGCAGCCTCAGTTGCTCAGTCTCAAGCAATTGCAGAATCAGAGGCAGCAGCACAAGCAGTAGCATCTTCAGAAGCGGCAGCATTTGTAGCTCAATCAGAGGCGGCAGCAACTTCAGAAGCTGTAGCTCAACCTTCTGAAGCTACTGTTTCAGAAACAGCGACAGCCTCAGAAGTAGCACAAGAACCGGTTTCATCAGAAACTTCAGAAACTACTCAAGAGCCAACTGTTGCAACTTCAGAAGCAACACAAGAGCCTGCTACTCCAGCAACATCTGAAGCACAGCCAGAATCAGCTGCGTCAGAGGCACAACAAGAGCCTGCTGCCCCAGTAACATCTGAAGCACAACCAGAATCAGCTGCTCCAGCAGCTTCAGAAGCTCCTGCTAGCGAAGCACCTGCGGCAACATCTGAAGCACCAGCAAGTCAAGCACCTGCAGCTTCAGAAGCACCAGCTCCTGCTGCTGAAACACCTAAAGTATCAGCAGCATCAACTCCTAATACATATCCAGTTGGTCAATGTACTTGGGGTGCTAAATCATTAGCTTCATGGGTTGGTAATTACTGGGGTAATGCTAAAAACTGGATTGCTAGCGCACAAGCAGCTGGTCACTCAGTTGGTACGACTCCTGTAGCCGGTGCAATTGCGGTTTGGCCAAATGATGGTGGTGGTTATGGTCACGTAGCTTACGTAACATCAGCATCAGGTGCAAATTCAATTCAAGTTATGGAATCAAACTATGCTGGTAACATGTCAATCGGTAACTACCGTGGTACATTTGATCCAACATCTTCAGCTCACGGTGGTTCTGTATATTATATTTACCCATAATGAACACAAAAAGGCGATTCGAATTTTCTCGAGTCGTTTTTATTTTATGGCAAAATGTCTTTACTTTCTGGAACAGCTTTTAGACGGGAAAATGTCGAGGTTAAGGTTAAATCTTTTTAGTCTTGTTAAGTTACTGTGACACCATTTATTTTGCATTGAAAATCAATCTAAAAAAAGGTAGAATGGTTTAGTAGATATTTTGGAGGAAATCATGTCTTATACGAATTTGAAGTTGTTTGCTTTATCGTCTAACCAGGAATTAGCAGCAAAAGTTGCTGATAAAATGGGTATTGAACTCGGAAAATCAAGTGTTCGTGAATTTTCAGATGGTGAGATTCAAGTTAATATTGAAGAATCTATCCGTGGTCATCACGTTTTTATTCTTCAATCTACAAGCTCTCCTGTAAATGATAACTTGATGGAAATCTTGATTATGGTTGATGCGCTAAAACGTGCAAGTGCAGAAACAATCAGTGTTGTTATGCCTTATTATGGTTATGCACGTCAAGACCGTAAGGCACGTTCACGTGAACCAATCACATCTAAGTTGGTTGCTAATATGCTTGAGGTTGCAGGTGTTGATCGACTTTTGACAGTTGACCTCCATGCTTCTCAAATTCAAGGATTCTTTGATATTCCTGTAGACCATTTGATGGGGGCGCCACTTATCGCAGATTACTTTGATCGTGCTGGTCTTACTGGGGATGATGTTGTTGTTGTTTCTCCAGACCATGGTGGTGTGACTCGTGCACGAAAACTTGCTCAATGTTTGAAAACACCAATTGCAATCATTGATAAGCGCCGTAGTGTTGATAAAATGAACACTTCTGAGGTTATGAATATTATTGGTAACGTTGAAGGTAAAACATGTATCTTGATTGATGATATGATTGATACTGCGGGTACAATCTGTCATGCGGCGGATGCGCTTGCTGAAGCTGGTGCAACTCATGTTTATGCTTCATGTACTCACCCTGTATTGTCAGGTCCAGCACTTGATAATATTCAAAAATCTGCTATTGAGAAGCTTGTCGTATTGGACACGATTTATCTTCCAGAAGAACGTTTGATTGATAAAATTGAACAAATTTCAATTGCTGATTTGATTTCAGAGGCAATTATTCGTATTCATGAAAAACGTCCATTGTCACCTTTGTTTGAAATGGGCCATAAATAGACTAAAGCTAGCTTAGGCTAGCTTTTTTGGTGTTTAAATGCGTTTGAGTTTTTGATATAATGTTAGGCATAATTGCAAAGAGGTGACTGTGATGGATTTAACACAACGTTTTAATAAAAATTTAGATAAGATTGAAGTTTCAATGATTCGTCAGTTTGACCAATCAATTTCAGATGTACCAGGGATCAAAAAGTTGACACTTGGTGAACCTGATTTTACAACTCCAGATCATGTAAAAGAGGCTGCTAAATCTGCTATCGATGCTAACCAGTCGCACTATACAGGTATGGCAGGGCTTCCTGCCTTACGTCAAGCAGCTGCGGAGTTTGTTAAGGAAAAATACAATCTTACTTATAACTCAGAAAATGAAATATTGGTGACTATTGGAGCTACAGAAGCCCTTTCTGCAACTTTGACAGCGATTTTGGAGCCAGGAGATACGATTCTTTTACCTGCACCAGCCTATCCTGGATATGAGCCGATTGCAAATCTAGTTGGTGCTGAAATTGTTGAAATTGATACAACAGCTAATGATTTTGTTTTGACTCCGGAGATGTTAGAAAAGGCAATTTTGGAGCAGGGAGATAAGCTCAAAGCCGTTTTGCTTAACTACCCAACCAACCCAACCGGTGTGACCTACTCACGTCAACAGATTAAAGATTTGGCTGAAGTTCTGAAAAAATACGATATTTTTGTTGTTAGTGATGAAGTTTACTCTGAGCTAACTTATGTGGACCAACATGTATCTATTGCTGAGTATTTGCCGGAACAAACAATTTTGATTAATGGTTTGTCTAAATCTCATGCGATGACAGGCTGGCGTATTGGTTTGATTTTTGCACCTGCAGTTTTAACGGCTCAGTTGATTAAGAGTCACCAGTATTTGGTAACAGCTGCAGCTACTATGGCACAATTTGCAGCTATTGAAGCCTTATCTGCTGGTAAGGATGATGCCCAACCAATGAAAGTTGAGTACTTGAAGCGTCGTGATTATATTCTTGAAAAAATGACTGAACTTGATTTCAGAATTATTAAACCTGATGGTGCTTTCTACATCTTTGCTAAGATTCCAGAAGGGTATACTCAAGACTCCTTTAAGTTCTGCCAAGACTTTGCTCGTGAAAAAGCTATTGCGATTATCCCAGGGGTCGCTTTTGGAAAGTATGGCGAAGGCTTTGTTCGCTTGTCGTATGCGGCTAGCATGGATACTATTGAAACAGCTATGACTCGTTTGAAAGAGTTTATGGAAGAACATGCAGAAGCTTGAGAGTAGAGGGCTTGTCCTCTTCAATCGTAATTATCGTGAGAATGATAAACTAGTTAAAATTTTTACCGAGCAAGCTGGTAAACGGATGTTTTTTGTTAGAGGTGGTGGAGCAGGTAAATTAAGTGCTGTCATTCAACCTTTGACCATCGCTGAATTCATGATGACTGTAAATGATGAAGGTCTATCTTTCATAGAAGATTATAGCCAGGTAGAGTCCTTCAAGGAAATTACAAGCGATATTTTCAAGCTGTCTTATGCGACTTATTTGGCTGCATTGACAGATGCTACTATTGCTGATGGTGTGCCAGATGCGCAATTATTTGTATTCTTGGAGAAGACGCTTGAATTAATGGAAGAAGGCTTGGATTATGAAATATTGACTAATATCTTTGAGATTCAGGTTTTAGACCGTTTCGGCGTACGCTTGAATTTTCACGAGTGTGTCTTTTGTCATCGTGTAGGTCTTCCTTTTGATTTCTCGTTTAAGTTCTCGGGGCTACTTTGTCCAAATCACTATGCAGAGGATGAAAGGCGTAGTCACTTGGACCCTAATGTGCCTTATCTTTTAGATCGTTTTCAGGGGCTTTCCTTTGAAGAATTGAGAAGCATATCTGTTAAGGATGACATGAAACGAAAGCTACGATATTTTATCGATGACCTCTATGATAATTATGTTGGAATACATCTTAAAAGTAAGAAATTTATTGATAATCTAAATTCTTGGGGCCATATTATGAATAAAGAAGATAGTGCTGACTAGACATTATCTTCTTTTTGTTTCACGTGAAACAGGAAAGTAATGGTTTTCAGTCTCAGGGGTTAAAATGCAGGTCAGTTCGTGCTATAATAATAAGATAATAAGCTGAAAGACTCTGCTAGAAACAGTGAACTAGTCTATTTTAGTTACCTAATATTTTATTGAAAGAAATCTGAGTTTGTTTTTTATGGCAGAGGACGAGAGGGAGAATGCTATGCATGTAATTGCAGTAGATGCTATGGGTGGCGATAATGCGCCACAAGCAATTGTAGAGGGAGTCAACCAAGCTATAGCAGATTTCAAAGATATTGAAATCCAGCTTTATGGTGATGAAGCTAAAATCAAGACTTATTTGACAGCGAATGAACGTGTGAGCATTGTGCATACTGATGAAAAGATAAATTCGGATGATGAGCCAGCTAAAGCTATTCGCAAGAAGAAAAAAGCTTCAATGGTCTTAGGTGCACAAGCTGTTAAGGAGAAAAAAGCAGGTGCCGTGATTTCTGCGGGAAATACAGGTGCCCTTCTTGCCGCAGGTCTCTTCGTGGTCGGACGTATTAAGGGAGTTGAGCGTCCAGGTCTTATGTCAACAATGCCAAGTTTTACTGGTCAACCCTTTGATATGCTTGATTTAGGTGCAAATGCGGAAAATACAGCTAGTCATTTGCATCAATATGCTATTTTAGGCTCTTTCTATGCTAAAAATGTGCGTGGCATTGCCAACCCTCGTGTAGGTCTCCTTAATAATGGGACTGAGGAAACAAAGGGGGATAGTCTTCGTAAGGAGGCTTTTGAACTCCTATCTAAGGAGCCAAGTATTAACTTTGTTGGTAATGTTGAGGCGCGTGAAATTATGTCAGGAGCTGCTGATGTAGTAGTCGCTGATGGTTTCACAGGAAATGCAGTTCTTAAGGCAATTGAAGGAACGGGACTTGGTGCCATGAAGACTCTTAAGTCAGCTATCATGAATGGTGGTCTTAAAGCTAAGTTAGGTGCCTTCCTATTGAAAGATAGTCTAAAAGGTATGAAAGAGACTATGGATTACTCTAGTGCCGGAGGTGCGGTTCTCTTTGGTCTTAAAGCTCCCGTAGTAAAATGTCATGGATCTAGTGATGCTAAGGCAGTTTACTACACCATTAAGCAGGTTCGTACGATGCTTGATACTAAGGTTGTTGAGCAGCTAGTTGAAGCCTTTAGTCCGAAAGAGGAGGCTAACTGATGAGTAGAGTAGAAATTCTTCAGAAAATGCAGCTCGTGATTCAAGAGCAGATGGGTAAAGAGGATATTGTTTTAGCCGAAGAAACCAAATTAGATGACTTGGGTGTGGATTCAATAGAACTTATGGAATTCATTATTAATTTGGAGGATGAGTTTGCTCTTGAGATTTCCGATGATACTATTGACCATATGGTTAAGGTAGCTGATTTGTTGGACTATTTGTCTGAGGAATTGAATAAAGAATAAGAAAGCTAGAGTTAGATAAGAGTATAATAGTTGTGTATTATATGATTGTTATTTTGTGGGAGTGAGGCAAGAAACTAAATGTTATATGGATTTAGTTCTGTCACACTCCTTTTTTCTATACATTTTTTATTAGGGAACTCTAAAAAAGAATCAAAAGACGAACGTTGTTTTTTTACTAAAGTAATAAAGTTTGCTATATATTGGTTTTTGGATTCTGGTGTGGTATAATTAGGAAGAATAAACTTGAAAGGCGAACAATACCATGTCAAATCAACTAATTTATACTGGTAAAGCTAAAGATATTTATAGTACAGAAGACGAAAATGTGATTAAGTCGGTCTATAAGGACCAAGCAACTATGCTTAATGGTGCTCGTAAGGAGACTATTAAGGGAAAGGGTGTGCTAAATAATCAGATTTCGTCTCTTATTTTTGAAAAATTGAATGCTGCGGGTGTAGCTACTCACTTTATCGAACGTATTTCTGACACAGAACAACTCAACAAGAAAGTGAAAATCATTCCTTTGGAGGTTGTTCTTCGTAACGTGACTGCGGGTTCTTTTTCTAAACGTTTTGGCGTGGAAGAAGGTTTGGACTTGAAAACTCCTATCGTTGAATTTTACTATAAGAACGATGATTTGGATGATCCATTCATCAATGATGAGCATGTGAAGTTCTTGGATATTGCCAATGATGAACAAATTGCTTATATCAAGGAAGAAACGCGTCGTATCAATGAATTGCTGAAAGATTGGTTTGCACAAATTGGTCTTCGTTTGATTGACTTCAAATTGGAATTCGGTTTTGATAAGGATGGCAAAATTATCTTGGCAGATGAATTTTCACCAGATAACTGCCGCCTTTGGGATGCTGAAGGGCACCATATGGACAAGGATGTCTTCCGTCGTGATCTTGGTAGCTTGACAGATGTTTATGAAGTTGTATTGGAAAAATTACAAGGATTGAAGTAGCCTTTTACAAATAGAATACTTGGTCTTCACTACAATCTTTAAGTAGAAATAGATAAAGGAAATAAAATGGATAAACGTATTTTCGTTGAGAAAAAAGCTGATTTTCGTGTGAAATCTCACTCTTTAGTAAAAGAATTAAAGCATAATCTTCAGTTGAAAACTTTGAATGATCTTCGTATTGTTCAAGTTTACGATGTCTTTAATTTGGCAGAGGACTTGTTTGCGTGTGCGGAAAAACACATCTTCTCTGAGCAAGTGACCGATACTGTTTTGGATGAAGCTGCGGTTAAGGCTGATCTTGAGAAGTATGCTTTCTTTGCTATCGAAAGTTTGCCTGGTCAATTTGACCAACGTGCGGCATCTTCACAGGAAGCTTTGCTTTTGCTTGGTAGTTCAAATGATGTAACGGTGAACACAGCGCAACTTTACTTGGTTAACAAGGATATTGATGCGAATGAGTTGGAAGCTGTCAAAAACTACCTCTTGAACCCAGTGGATTCTCGTTTCAAAGACATCACTGTTGGCATTGCTAAACAGGATTTCTCTGAGTCTGACAAGACCATTCCAAGTTTGGATTTCTTTGAAACTTATACGGCAGAAGATTTTGCTAAGTATAAGGCAGAGCAAGGATTGGCAATGGAAGTGGATGACCTTCTCTTCATTCAAGATTACTTCAAGTCTATTGGACGTGTGCCTACTGAGACTGAGTTGAAAGTTTTGGATACTTATTGGTCTGACCACTGCCGTCACACAACTTTTGAGACGGAGTTGAAGAATATCGACTTCTCAGCTTCTAAATTCCAAAAACAATTGCAAGCGACTTATGACAAATATATCACCATGCGTGATGAGTTGGGACGTACAGAAAAACCTCAAACCTTGATGGATATGGCGACTATTTTTGGCCGTTATGAGCGTGCTAATGGTCGTTTGGATGACATGGAAGTGTCTGATGAAATCAATGCCTGCTCAGTTGAAATTGAAGTGGATGTCAATGGTGTGAAAGAACCATGGCTTCTCATGTTCAAGAACGAAACTCACAACCACCCAACTGAAATTGAACCATTTGGTGGTGCAGCTACTTGTATTGGTGGAGCCATTCGTGACCCATTGTCAGGTCGTTCATATGTTTACCAAGCCATGCGTATCTCAGGTGCTGGTGATATTACAACACCAATTGCTGAAACTCGTGCTGGTAAATTACCACAACAAGTGATTTCTAAAACAGCAGCTCACGGTTATTCTTCATACGGTAACCAAATTGGTCTTGCAACAACCTATGTTCGTGAATATTTCCACCCAGGTTTCGTTGCTAAGCGTATGGAGCTAGGTGCCGTGGTCGGTGCGGCTCCTAAGGAAAATGTTGTCCGTGAAAAACCTGAAGCAGGTGATGTGATTATCTTGCTCGGTGGTAAGACTGGACGTGATGGTGTCGGTGGTGCGACAGGTTCATCTAAAGTTCAAACGGTTGAATCTGTTGAAACAGCTGGTGCTGAGGTTCAAAAAGGGAATGCCATCGAAGAACGTAAGATTCAACGTCTTTTCCGTAATGGGGAAGTGACACGTCTTATCAAGAAATCAAATGACTTTGGTGCTGGTGGTGTCTGTGTGGCTATCGGTGAATTGGCAGATGGTCTTGAAATTGATCTAGACAAAGTGCCATTGAAATATCAAGGCTTGAACGGTACAGAAATTGCCATTTCTGAGTCTCAGGAACGTATGGCTGTAGTGGTTCGTCCAGATGATGTAGACGCCTTCGTTGCTGAATGTAATAAAGAAAATATTGATGCTGTTGTCGTTGCGACAGTGACTGAAAAACCAAATCTTGTTATGCACTGGAATGGCGAAACCATCGTTGATTTGGAACGTCGTTTCCTTGATACAAACGGTGTGCGTGTAGTTGTGGATGCTAAGGTAGTTGACAAGGATGTCAAGCTTCCAGAAGAACGCCAAACATCTGCCGAAACCCTTGAAGCTGATACTCTTGAAGTCTTGGCTGATCTTAACCATGCCAGTCAAAAAGGGTTGCAAACTATCTTTGATAGCTCAGTTGGTCGTTCAACAGTCAATCACCCACTTGGTGGTCGCTACCAAATTACACCAACTGAAGCTTCTGTACAGAAATTGCCAGTCCAACATGGTGTGACAACAACTGCTTCTGTTATGGCGCAAGGGTTCAACCCTTATGTAGCAGAATGGTCTCCATATCATGGTGCGGCTTATGCGGTCATCGAAGCAACCGCTCGCTTGGTTGCTGCTGGTGCAAACTGGTCTAAGGCTCGTTTCTCTTATCAAGAATACTTCGAGCGTATGGATAAACAAGCAGAGCGTTTTGGTCAACCAGTATCAGCTCTTCTTGGATCAATTGAAGCTCAGATTCAACTTGGGTTGCCATCTATCGGTGGTAAAGACTCTATGTCTGGTACCTTTGAAGAATTGACAGTACCACCAACCTTGGTTGCTTTTGGTGTCACAACTGCAGATAGCCGTAAGGTCCTTTCTCCAGAATTTAAAGCTGCTGGTGAAAATATCTATTACATCCCAGGTCAAGCTTTGGCACAAGAAATTGACTTCGATCTCATCAAGTCTAACTTTGCTAAGTTTGAAGCCATCCAAGCTGATCACAAAGTGACAGCAGCATCAGCTGTCAAATATGGTGGTGTTGTTGAAGCTCTTGCCCTTGCAACATTTGGTAACCATATTAGTGCCACTGTAACCCTTGAAAATCTTGAGACTGCCTTGACAGCTCAATTGGGTGGATTCGTCTTCACATCTCCGGAAGATATTGCAGGGGTTGCCAAGATTGGACAAACAGCAGCTGACTTTACACTTACTGTCAATGGTGTAACGCTTGATGGACACAAACTTGACAGTGCCTTCCAAGGTAAATTGGAAGAGGTTTACCCAACGGAATTTGCACAAGCAACTGAGTTGGAAGAAGTACCTACTGTGGCATCAGATGCTGTTATCAAAGCTAAAGAAACAGTTGATACACCAGTGGTTTACATCCCAGTGTTCCCAGGTACTAACTCTGAGTACGATTCAGCTAAGGCCTTTGAAAAAGAAGGTGCAAAAGTCAACTTAGTACCATTTGTAACACTTAACGAAGAGGCTATTGTCAAGTCTGTTGACACCATGGTTGACAATATCGAAAAAGCTAACATTATCTTCTTTGCAGGTGGCTTCTCAGCAGCCGATGAACCAGATGGATCAGCTAAATTTATCGTTAACATCTTGCTCAATGAAAAAGTACGTGCAGCCATCGATAGCTTCATCGAACGTGGTGGTTTGATTATCGGTATCTGTAACGGATTCCAGGCTCTTGTCAAATCAGGTCTTCTTCCATATGGTAACTTTGAAGATGCAAGCAGTACTAGTCCAACCCTCTTCTACAATGATGCCAACCAACACGTGGCTAAGATGGTTGAAACACGTATTGCCAACACGAACTCACCATGGCTTGCCGGAGTAGAAGTTGGTGACATCCATGCCATCCCAGTATCACACGGTGAAGGTAAGTTTGTCGTGACAGCTGAGGAATTTGCAGAGCTTCGTGACAATGGTCAAATCTTTACCCAATATGTTGACTTCGAAGGTAAACCAAGCATGGATTCAAAATACAATCCTAACGGATCTGTGAATGCTATCGAAGGTATCACAAGTAAGAACGGTCAAATTATTGGTAAGATGGGTCACTCAGAACGTTTCGAAGACGGTCTTTTCCAAAATATTCCAGGAAATAAAGACCAACACCTCTTTGCGTCAGCGGTTAAATACTTTACTGGAAAATAATAGAGTGCCAAGTGTACTCAGTAATGATATTTTTCGATATGCAGTGGTTATAAAGAGCTTGAAAACTTGAGTTCCAATTAGTGAAATGAGAGGGTAGAAACAGTTTTTCGTTCGCCTTGCATAAGGAAAATATCAAAAATAAAAGGTATAAAAAATGACATACGAAGTTAAATCTCTTAATGAAGAATGTGGTGTTTTTGGTATCTGGGGTCACCCAGATGCTGCCAAATTAACTTATTTCGGACTTCACAGTCTCCAACACCGTGGTCAAGAGGGAGCAGGAATTCTCTCAAATGATGCGGGTCAATTGAAGCGTCATCGTGATATGGGGCTTCTCTCAGAAGTTTTTCGTGATCCAGCCAACTTGGACAAGCTAACTGGAACGGCTGCTATCGGTCATGTTCGTTATGCGACTGCTGGTGAAGCTTCGGTGGATAACATCCAGCCCTTCCTCTTTCGCTTTCATGACAATCAGTTTGGACTTGCCCACAACGGGAACTTGACTAATGCAGAGTCACTTAGACGTGAGTTGGAAAAAAATGGTGCAATCTTTAACTCGACTTCTGACTCAGAAATTTTGGCCCACTTGATTCGTCGTAGCCATAACCCATCCTTCATGGGTAAGGTGAAAGAAGCCTTGAACACTGTTAAAGGTGGATTTGCTTACCTCCTCATGCTTGAGGACAAGCTCATTGCAGCCTTGGATCCAAATGGTTTCCGTCCCCTTTCTATTGGTAAGATGGCCAATGGAGCTATTGTGGTTTCATCTGAAACCTGTGCCTTTGAAGTGGTTGGAGCAGAGTGGATTCGCGATGTGAATCCAGGTGAGGTTGTTATCATCGATGATAATGGCATTACTTACGATAACTATACAACGGACACCCAATTGGCTGTTTGCTCAATGGAGTATATTTACTTTGCCCGTCCTGATTCAAATATCCAAGGGGTCAATGTCCATACAGCTCGTAAACGTATGGGTGCTCAATTGGCACGTGAATTCAAACATGAAGCAGATATTGTAGTTGGTGTGCCTAATTCATCACTTAGCGCAGCCATGGGATTTGCAGAAGAATCAGGCTTACCAAATGAAATGGGCTTGATTAAAAACCAATACACTCAACGTACCTTTATCCAACCAACACAAGAATTACGTGAGCAAGGGGTTCGTATGAAGCTCTCTGCCGTATCAGGTGTTGTTAAAGGCAAACGTGTGGTTATGATTGACGATTCTATTGTACGTGGGACGACCTCACGTCGTATCGTTAATTTGCTAAAAGAAGCAGGAGCAACAGAGGTCCACGTAGCAATCGGTAGTCCAGCCCTTGCCTATCCATGTTTCTACGGTATCGATATTCAAACACGTAAGGAATTGATTGCGGCCAATCATACAGTTGAGGAAACACGCGAAATCATTGGTGCGGATAGCTTGACTTACTTGTCTATTGATGGCTTGATTGATTCTATTGGAATTGACACAGATGCACCGAACGGTGGCCTTTGTGTGGCTTACTTTGATGGTAAATATCCAACACCATTGTACGATTACGAAGAACGCTATTTGGAAAGTTTGAAAGAACACACTTCTTTCTATTAAGAGTAGTCTAGAAGGAAAAAAGAGTAAAAAATTATGTCTAAAAATGCTTACGCTCCACGTCTAACTACTGACTAAAAGCTAAAGCATTTGTCAGTAGACGCTTTGACCTATGGAGCCAAAGCTGGAGATCTGACTAGTATTTTTCTCGAAAAAAGAAAAGGAATAAACAAATGACAAATAAAAATGCGTATGCCCAATCGGGTGTGGATGTTGAAGCAGGTTATGAAGTTGTTGAACGTATCAAAAAACACGTTGCCCGTACAGAGCGTGCAGGTGTCATGGGAGCTCTCGGTGGCTTCGGTGGTATGTTTGACCTTTCAAAAACAGGTGTCAAAGAGCCCGTTTTGATTTCAGGTACAGATGGTGTCGGTACTAAACTCATGCTTGCTATCAAGTACGATAAACACGATACTATCGGTCAAGACTGTGTAGCTATGTGTGTTAACGATATCATCGCTGCAGGTGCTGAGCCCCTTTACTTCCTTGACTACGTAGCAACTGGTAAAAATGAACCAACTAAATTGGAACAGGTCGTTGCTGGTGTGGCTGAAGGTTGTGTGCAAGCTGGTGCTGCCCTCATTGGTGGTGAAACTGCTGAAATGCCTGGTATGTATGGAGAAGACGACTATGATTTGGCAGGTTTCGCGGTAGGTATCGCAGAAAAATCTCAAATCATTGACGGTTCAAAAGTGGCTGAAGGTGATGTGCTTCTTGGACTTGCCTCAAGCGGTATCCACTCAAATGGTTACTCACTCGTGCGTCGTGTCTTTGCGGATTACACAGGTGAAGAAATTCTCCCAGAACTTGAAGGCAAAAAACTCAAAGACGTTCTTCTTGAACCAACTCGTATCTACGTCAAAGCGGCTTTGCCACTCATCAAAGAAGAATTGGTGAACGGTATTGCCCACATCACAGGTGGTGGTTTCATCGAAAATGTACCACGTATGTTCTCAGATGACTTGGCTGCTGAAATTGACGAAAGCAAAGTGCCAGTTCTTCCAATTTTCAAAGCCCTTGAAAAATATGGTGAAATCAAACATGAAGAAATGTTTGAAATCTTCAACATGGGTATTGGTCTCATGCTTGCGGTTAAACCAGAAAATGTTGAACGTGTCAAAGAACTTCTTGACGAACCTGTTTATGAAATCGGTCGTATTGTGAAGAAAGATGGCGCAAGTGTGGTGATTAAATAATGGCTAAAAGGATTGCTGTATTTGCCTCTGGCAACGGCTCAAACTTCCAGGTGATTGCGGAACAATTTCCAGTAGAATTTGTTTTTTCAGATTACCGTGATGCCTACGTCTTAGAACGTGCCAAAAATCTTGGTGTGGCTAGCCATACCTTTGAACTCAAGGAATTTGACAATAAAGCGGCTTATGAAGAGGCTATCGTCAAACTCTTGGATGATCACCAGATTGATTTGGTTTGTTTGGCCGGTTATATGAAAATCGTCGGCCCAACCTTGCTAGCAGCTTACGAAGGCCGTATTATCAATATTCACCCGGCTTATCTCCCTGAATTTCCGGGGGCTCACGGTATTGAGGATGCTTGGAATGCAGGTGTTGACCAGTCTGGTGTAACTATTCACTGGGTGGATTCTGGCGTTGATACCGGAAAGGTCATCAAACAAGTCCGTGTGCCACGCCTTGAAGGTGATACCCTTGATACTTTCGAAACTCGCATCCACGAAGCAGAGTACAAACTCTATCCAGAAGTCTTGGATAGTTTGGGTGTAGCGAGAAAATAAGAAAGCGCTAGAGCGAAAGATAATTTTCGACTGTAGCAGATAAAGAACTTTTTTAAAAAAGGAAAAGAGAGAAAATGACTAAACGAGCACTTATTTCAGTCTCAGATAAAGCGGGCATCGTTGAATTTGCCCAAGAACTCAAAAAACTAGGTTGGGACATCATCTCAACAGGTGGTACCAAGGTGGCCCTTGACAATGCTGGGGTAGACACTATCGCCATTGATGATGTGACTGGTTTCCCAGAAATGATGGACGGTCGTGTTAAGACCCTTCACCCAAATATCCACGGTGGTCTCCTCGCTCGTCGTGACCTCGATAGCCACCTTCAAGCGGCTAAGGACAATAATATCGAACTTATTGACCTTGTTGTGGTAAACCTTTATCCATTCAAGGAAACCATTCTCAAACCAGATGTGACTTACGCTGACGCAGTTGAAAACATCGATATCGGTGGTCCATCAATGCTTCGTTCAGCAGCTAAAAACCACGCTAGCGTAACAGTTGTGGTGGACCCTGCTGACTATGCGGTTGTGCTTGACGAATTGGCAGCCAACGGCGAAACAAGCTACGAAACTCGCCAACGTTTGGCAGCGAAAGTATACCGTCACACAGCTTCATACGACGCTTTGATTGCAGAATACTTCACAGCTCAAGTGGGTGAAACAAAACCTGAAAAACTCACTTTGACTTATGACCTCAAGCAACCTATGCGTTACGGTGAAAACCCTCAACAAGACGCAGACTTCTACCAAAAAGGTTTACCAACGGCTTACTCAATTGCTTCAGCTAAACAGCTTAACGGTAAAGAATTGTCATTCAACAATATCCGTGACGCTGATGCCGCTATCCGTATCATCCGTGATTTCAAAGACCGTCCAACAGTTGTGGCTTTGAAACACATGAACCCATGTGGTATCGGTCAAGCTGATGACATTGAAACAGCTTGGGACTACGCTTATGAAGCTGACCCAGTGTCAATCTTTGGTGGTATTGTAGTCCTCAACCGTGAAGTTGACGCTGCGACGGCTAAGAAAATGCACGGTGTCTTCCTTGAAATCATCATTGCACCAAGCTACACAGACGAAGCGCTTGAAATCTTGACAACCAAGAAGAAAAACTTGCGTATCCTTGAGTTGCCATTTGACGCTCAAGATGCTAGCGAAGTGGAAGCAGAATACACTGGTGTTGTCGGTGGACTTCTCGTTCAAAACCAAGACGTTGTTAAAGAAAGTCCAGCTGACTGGCAAGTGGTTACTAAACGCCAACCAACTGAAACAGAAGCAACAGCTCTTGAGTTTGCTTGGAAAGCCATCAAGTACGTCAAATCAAACGGTATTATCGTGACTAACGACCACATGACACTTGGTGTTGGTCCTGGTCAAACTAACCGTGTGGCTTCTGTCCGTATCGCCATTGACCAAGCTAAAGACCGTCTTGACGGCGCTGTTCTTGCTTCAGATGCCTTCTTCCCATTTGCAGATAACGTGGAAGAAATCGCTAAAGCAGGTATCAAGGCTATCATCCAACCAGGTGGCTCAGTACGTGACCAAGAGTCAATCGAAGCGGCTGATAAACATGGTTTGACAATGATCTTTACAGGAGTGAGACATTTTAGACATTAATTATAACCACCCGTCTTGATATGATACCTCTTAAGTAGACATGGTAAATACCTAAAATCTACTTAAGAGGTATTTTTATGTCTAGAAGAGAAAGACCAGGCTTGTCTCGATTATATTAATGGTAATCGTTCCAGATCTGAAATATGCTGGTAGTCCTTTTTTTTGGTATAATTGAAAAAAAATAGAAATGAAGATTATGAAAAAATTTCAAGTTTTTACTCCTTCTAAATATGTTGAGCAAATGTTAGATAACATTGACTATAAAGGTGATGCAATTTTAAAAAAATACTTTCTTGAAAATTCGGTTGGTGAAGGGAATATACTATTAAAAGCTGTAGAAAGATATATAAAGTCAGCGCAAAGTGCGGGTATTACTAAAAGAGAACTGATGAAGGATTTAGAACAATATTTTATTGGGTATGAAATTGATAAATCTGTTATTGATGCTTGTATATCTAAGTTGGATCACCTGTTATTGAAATATGGATTGAAAAATATAAAATGGGATATCCGAAACGAGGACTATCTCAAATCTAGTTTAGAGGTTCGAGTGGATTATATTGTAGGTAATCCACCCTATATTACTTATCAAGAACTTTTAAAAGAACAAAGACAGTACTTGAGGGAAAACTTTTTTGTGTGTAAAAAAGGAAAGTTTGACTATTATTATGCTTTTGTTGAAAAGAGCATGAATGATTTATCAGGGAATTCGGGGAAAATGGCTTACTTAATTCCAAACAGTATTTTTAAAAATGTGTTTGCTCAAAACTTGAGAAATATGATAATCACTAATATTACGAATATTATTGATTATAAGTATACGCATATTTTTGGAAATGTTTTGACATCGTCTGCAATTATTATTATTGATAAGAATGAGATAATTGATAAAATTTTTTATGATGATGTTGATAATGATAACAAGTTTGAAATTGATAAAAAAGAATTACAAACTCAGTGGTATTTTGAAGTTAATTCTCTAAAATATGAATCAAATATTAAGTTTGGGGATTTTTTCAAGGTGGCGAATAGTGTTGCAACTTTATTAAACAAAGTATTTATTATACCTAATGACTTAAGTGTTGAGGAAGAAGTAGTCAGACCAGCTGCTAGTCCAAGACAATTATCTAAAGGGATTACTGAAAAAATAATTTTTCCATATACTTATGATGAAGGTATTCTAAAGAAATATTCTACTGAAGAGTTTGAAAAAAACTTTCCGAAAGCTTATTCATATCTAAAAGATAACTTAGATGCTTTAAACAAGAGGAAATCAGACGGAGAATGGTTTGAATATGGAAGAAGTCAGGGGCTTCAATTTTTAAATCAAAAGAAATTAATGATTTCATCGGTGATAACAGAAAAAGTTCGAGTTTACGAGTTAGACGAAAAGACAATTCCCTATTCTGGTTTTTATATTATTCCAACTGGAGATAGAAATTTAAAGTTTGCTAAAGAAATTTTAGAGTCAGTAGAATTTTATGATTATCTTGAAACAAGAGCTATAAATGCGAGTGGGAAATCAATCCGTATATCTGTGAATGATATAAAAAATTATCCAATTAAGTAGTAGTGTGGAGGATTATAATATATGAGTAAAGAAATCTCTTTTAGTGTCAGTGCGAAAGCTGCGCGATTAATAGGGCGAGAAAATATAACAGATGTCAGCGGAGCCTTGACAGAATTAGTGAAAAATTCGTATGATGCAGATGCGGAATCAGTATTAATTAACTATGACATACCTTTTCCTATTATTGAGGAGGGACAAGATATAAGCGAAAATATCAATGTTCTATCTTCCAGAGATTTTGAGTTTTTAAAAAATGAACAATGTATAAAAATTGAGAATTCAACTATAAAAATAAATTTTTTTCATGATAAGGAGTCTGAAATAGATTCTGATGAGGAAAATAAAAAGCCGAAGTTAGAAGAGGGGGCTGAAACAGATTCCGATGAGAAAAATAAAAAACCAAACTTAGAAATTATTAAAGAAATTCTTTCTAAATATAACCATATTTATATTATTGATGATGGAACGGGAATGACAGGAGAGATTCTTTCTACAGTTTGGATGAATATAGGGACTAGTGATAAAGAGAAGAATACAACAAGTAAAAAAGGTAGGCAGAAAACAGGAGCAAAGGGGATTGGAAGGTTTGCTCTTGATAAGTTATCTACTGCTACTGAAGTCTATACTCGTCAAAAAGATGATTCTTTATATAGATGGAGTTTAAATTGGGAATTATTTGAAAACTCTGAGTTTATTGATGATGTAAAAGCAGAATTAGATATTATTGATGACAAGACTATGGGTCAGATTGCAGAAACATTTATCAAGTCGAATGATAATAGATTTATTGATTTTGAAAATAATTCTGGAACTATAATTCATTTGAATCCGATTAGAGATAATTGGTTTAATAGAGATTTTCGGAAAGTAAACAAAAATTTAAAAAGTATTAATCCACTGACTAGTACAGATCGTTTTGAAGTAAATGTATTGAACAATTATGACCCTAGTCTGGATTTTAAAACCTCCCAAGACCGTTTTGATAGAAAAAGATATGATTATAGAGTAAAGGCTGAGGTAAAGAATGGGGAGCTCAGTTTGCTTTTTGATAGAAATGAGCTTGATTTGTCATTGAAGACCATTGAAGTAACTAAAGGAGGTGAAAATTTTTCTATAGATCTAGATTCTGAATTTTGGAGCGACAGTGCTTTTCAAAAGGAATTAACAAATAAGTCTAGCTTTGATAGTAGCATAGAATATTCGTTTAAAATTTCAGATATCATAGATTCTAATAATTTCTCTATTAGAGATATTGAAAGTATTGGTAATTTTACTACAGAACTCTTCTTTCTAAAGAGCGCAGCAAGTTCTATACCTATTTTGAAAAGGTTCAATGCTACTGAAAGAAAAAAGTGGTCTGAAAATTTTTCGGGTATAAAAATATATAGGGATAACTTTAAAGTACGCCCGTATGGAGATGATGGCAGATATTTTGATTGGTTGAGTCTATCAGAGAGACAGCAGAAGAATCCAGGTGCACCAACTAATAAAGCTCCTTGGAGGGTTTTGCCGTATCAAATTTTTGGAGAAGTACTAATTTCTAGAGAAGGAAATCCAAATTTAACAGATAGTGCCAATCGAGAAAGTCTAGTAGAAAACAGAGAATATTCTCTACTGAGAGAAATATTATTATTTATTATTGAAAAATTTGAAGAAGATAGACAATATCCATTGCAGATATTAGGTAATCTGATTGATCGCCGCTATGAGAAAATTCGTTCAGAAAAGAAAAAAGCATTTATGAAAGATATCAAAAGAAATTTATCAGAAGGAAAAGGGGCCATTCCTGATGATAGGTCTAGTGATACTGATACTTCTATTGATAGTAAAAATAATTCAGAAGATGAGTGTAATACTGAATTTAAAGATAGCGATATAGAGCAGGCCTTAGACAGAATTACTGGTGAATTTGAACAGAGTGAAATAATGAATATACTTATGTCATTGAGTTCATCCGGTGTAATGGCTTCAACTTTTGCTCATGAGATAAACGGAGTAGCAACTGATTTAGGTACTCGTAATGACCATTTAAAGATGTGCATAGAATCAATATTACCTGAGAGTGATTATAGTGGTAAAAGTTTTTTGAACCCATATAAGTTGTTGAAAAACTATTCTGTAACTGATAGGTTATTGGCTGCATGGTTATCAGTGATTATTACTCCTCTTGAGAAAGAGTCAAGAGAAAATACTATTTTTAGCTTTGATTACGAATTACGCCATATAATACAATTGTGGAAACCATTACTAGATTCTAAATTTATATCAATATATGAAGATTTTACTGAATCAAAAATTACCCTCGACAATTTTAATCAATTAGATTTATTTTTAATTTTAAATAATTTTATTTTAAATTCAGCTTATTATTTGGAAGAGAAGGACTTTGGTGAAAGGCGAATAAATATTTCTCTTGTTGAAACACAAAATTCAATAATTCTTGAACTTTCAAATAATGGTAAAGAATTATCTGAGAGATATAAAACAAATCCTAACTACATTTTAAAACCAGGTATTACTACGAAGCCTGAAAATGAAGGAACTGGATTAGGTTTGTGGATTTTAAATGAAGCAGTGGAAAGAAATGGTGGCAGGACAGAAGTAATCGCGGATTTTGAAGGTTTCAAAATTAAGATAATATTTAGTAAACAAAAGGAGTTATAGTGGTGATAAATATTGGAATTGTTGAAGATAAGGAGTCTGAACTTGAGAATATAAAGAGGACTTTTTATAGTTTTTATAAAGAAAATTGTGATTTTCAGGATTATATCATTGATGAATATGGGAAAAAAGAAGAATTAGTTAATGAAATTTTAGATGATATCTCAAGTACTAGAATTGATGCACTAGTGGTAGACTATTTAATTTCTACAGAGGGTTTCAAGATTGAGGGAAATGAAATATATGAATCAGTAAAAAAACACATTCAAAATTTTCCTGTTGTTATTCTTACGCAATACGTTGACGATTCTCAAAAAAGTGAAATTATAGACCCTGATAAGGTTTATAGAAAAAGTATTTTTTTTGATATAAATACTCAAAAATCAAAAGATTCTTTGAAAAATATAGATATAAGTATAAGAAACTTTCAAAGACAAAAAGAAGAAATAGAGCAAAAAATTGTATACGAGCAACAGAAAATTAGAGATAGCGAAATCGATTCATCAGTTCTTATAAATCTATCCGAATTGGAGTTTAACTTAAATAAATATAGAGTTTCTGATAACGCAACTGAACTAGATAAATTGTTTGATATTAGTCAGTTAGAATGTGCAGTAAAACTTATAAAAGACCTAGGAGAACTATAATATTCATGGATAAAATTGGAGAGTTTCGACGTCATAAAATTATACGGACTTGTCAGAAAAAGTATAAAAGATATAAAAGCTATAAAAAATATTTAAAAAAAGATTTCGATAGCAAGTGTGCATATTGTAATGTTTCAGACGAGCAAATTACGACTCCATTTGAAGTAGACCATTTTGTGCCAAGTAAAATTTGTGAGGAATATAATAGGCATGATTTGATTACTGATTATAGTAATCTGATATACTCTTGCAAGAAATGTAACTTAGCCAAGAGCGACTTGTATAATGGGAGCAGAATCCCTGAAGAACTTTCTAATGATAGATTTTATAATCCTGTAGATGTTGATTATAATAATATATTTTACAGAAATATTATAGGCGGCATTGATTCGCAAGATATAAAAGGTCGAAATATGATTGTTGATTTAAAACTGTACCGAGTATTTCATAACTATGCTTGGATTTCAGAAGAACTGTTTAGAGTACGTTCTGAAATCGATTCTAAAATTGTTAAAATTCCAGTTGAAGATGAAAGGCGAATCAAATTATTAGAAGTTCAGAGAATCATAACTAATGAAGCTATAAAGTATAAGGAATTGTTTCAAAAAGTTTACAATAAGTGATTTTTTATCGCACCATACCCGTGATGCGGTTTTTGTCTCACGAAAACCACTAGCCGTGCTAGTGGTTCCGAAAAGCTTTTAGCGATGTATCAAAAAAGTCCCCCTAAAGTGTTATATTAGATAAGGTTTCCCGACCGCTAACTAATATACAAAAGGAGGACCCCTGATGAGACAGGATAATAATAGTTTAGCACATACTACATGGAATTGTAAGTATCATATTGTGTTCGCACCCAAATATCGACGTCAGATAATTTATGGGAAATACAAAGCAAGTATTGGTAAAATCTTACGATTATTATGCGAAAGAAAAGGTGTTGAAATTCATGAAGCAGACGCTTGCCCAGATCATATTCACATGTTGGTGAGTATACCTCCGAAGTTAAGTATTTCCTCATTTATGGGATATTTAAAGGGCAAAAGTAGCTTAATGATATTTGATCGACACGCTAATTTAAAGTATAAATATGGGAATTGCAAATTTTGGTGTCGAGGCTTTTATGTTGATACGGTTGGGCGAAATCAGAAGCGAATTGAAGAATATATTCGTAATCAATTACAAGAAGACGTGATAGCAGATCAGCTCAGTCTTTTTGAGGAGTATGATCCGTTTACAGGTGAGAAGAATAAAAGAAAGTAGTTTTAAAGAGACCCGCTAGTCGGGTCAGCTAGCAAAGGTGGTGCTAAAGGGCAACCATTCGGTGGGCCTTTAGGCCTCGGCCAGTAGCAGAGGCTCTCCAGAATATAACAAAACAACCGTTCTCACGATTGTTCAATAGATTTAAACCTTTTCAAGGACAGACTGGGTTACCCAAGTCTTGCGATTTCCGATTTGGACGAGGATGCCATCGCTAGGTGGGTCAATGGCTAGCACTTTGAAGTTACCTGGAATAGTAAAGGTCTCACCAGGATTGAGGTACTGGTCTGAAGTTGGATTGCCTTGTCCATCAACTTCAAGAACAGGTCCAGGATCAACGATATTGTGTTTGGTTGGTGTGCCTCCTGCTAAATCTTGGCTGGTGATGTTATTTCCTACTATAGATGTTACACGGAAAGTACCTGTAAATCGGACAGTATCACCAATGTTGATAGAAGAGTTGGTTGTATTACTAGTCTGAGTTCCTGATTCAAGGTCTTTAAAGTGAATATAGCCGGATACTTGACTTTTATGGAAGCTACGTTTGTGGTATTTCTCAGGTCCTTGCCCCACATCGTAGTTGTACTCCTCAATCGTTACCTGATCTCCTTGAACGTCAGCAACCCAGGCTACATGCCCCATGTGACCGGCCCCGTTGACACCAGCTGAAAACCAAGCGATGCTCCCTACGGCAGGATTCATGTCGACACGGTAACCATTGGCACGTGCGATGCTTCCCCATGTAATGGCATTCCCATAGCCTACAGGTAGGTTGAAACCATTGGTGTTGCTGAGACGATAGGCTGCAAAGGATGTACACTGACGCCAGTACATGGTCCAAGGGTCTACTCCGAAGCCCCCATATTTCCAAGAGGAAGGGTAGTCATCTCCGAGGACAGCCGCCTGAGCAGAGGAGCTACACGAAACCGAAACAGTCGCTAGACAAGCTAGCGGTAAAAGACAATTAAGTAATTTTTTCTTCATTTTTAACCTCCACCTACCTATTCGTAGTTTTTCTGGAAAATGAAGATAATTTGTCTATTTTCAAAAAACTATATATAATTATATAAAATAATATATAAGGAGTTAATTATGACTGTTGTAGAGAAGCGTGTTCAAGTAAATTTCCAAACTAACCCGATTTTGTTGGAAAGGGCAAGAAAAATTGTAAAGGCAAATAATTTAGATATGAGTAAATCGTTTAATTTGTTTTTGGAGACGATTGTTGCTACCGAGCAAATACCAGTAATGACGGAGGATGAATTGCTAAAAGAAAGACTGTTTAGGCAGCTTAAAGCTGAAGTAGCAGAGAGTGTAGCTGAGTATCAGGCGGGTAATATAATACCCCTTGAGGAGGTTAAGGATGAATACAACCTATAGTCTTTCACTCACTAAGCGTGCTCGCTCTTCTTTGAGAAGTATATATGACTACATTCGTGATGTACTTTCTAATGAAACTGCTGCCAAGAAGATAGTTTCGAAGCTTTTGCAAGGAATGGAAAGTTTGAAGACTTTTCCTGAGGCTGGTTTTAATGCAGATCAACGTTATGGTAAAAGAATCAATGACACATTTGAGACACGAGCACTTGTCGTTAAACGCTATGTCATACTTTATTTTATAGACGAAAGTAGAAAAGAGATTGTAGTCTCCCACATCTTTAGTTCTAAAAGCGACTATATCAAGTTGTTATAAAAAAATTAGTTCCGAGGTTTAAGGTATTTTATTTCAAATTTTAAATAAAGAGAGAACAAAAAATGATGAAAGCTAATATACAATACATAGATTTATTTGCGGGAGCTGGTGGCAGTCATTTATAAAAAAGGTTACCAACATTTATAGTTAAGGAATATCTTGTTTCTGAGAATAATTATCATCCAGCCTGGGGCTCGGTCCGTGACCAAGAGTCAATCGAAGCTGCTAATAAACATGGTTTGATAATAATATTTATAGGTGTTAGTCACTTTCGCCATTAAGAGTTTACGGAAATATCCAAAAAAATAGTTGTTTTTAGATACTTTAAGCCTCCCTTAAGCTGCTCAGTCTATACTATCATCAATCCTAAATAACTTTTTTCATTTTCATAATCTCCCAAGAGGCGGTCCAAGTGGCCGCCTTTTTTATGTTCAAATTTGGATACACACCCATATCTCCGAACAAATATGTTATAATGGTTATGTATAATTCGTGAAAATTGCTAATTTTTCCGAATGATTGTCGTTAACGGGCATTTGCCCCTAGTCTTATTTGATATTGAGGTATCTTTCAAATGAAACTTTTGGTTGTTGGTTCTGGTGGTCGTGAACATGCGATTGCCAAGAAATTATTGGAGTCTAAGGACGTTGAGCAAGTTTTCGTGGCTCCTGGTAATGACGGGATGACATTGGACGGTCTTGATTTGATTAATATCGGAATTTCCGAACATTCTAAGCTGATTGACTTCGCAAAGGCGAACGATATTGCTTGGACCTTTATCGGTCCAGATGATGCGCTTGCGGCTGGAATTGTGGATGATTTCAATGCAGCTGGTCTTAAGGCTTTTGGTCCGACCAAGGCTGCGGCTGAGCTGGAGTGGTCTAAGGATTTCGCTAAGGAAATCATGGTCAAATACGACGTTCCGACAGCAGCCTATGGCACATTTTCAGATTTCGAGGAAGCCAAGGCCTACATCGAGGAAAAAGGCGCTCCAATCGTCGTCAAGGCAGACGGATTGGCCCTAGGTAAAGGTGTCGTCGTTGCTGAAACGGTTGAGCAAGCCGTCGAAGCTGCTCACGAGATGCTTTTGGACAATAAATTCGGTGATTCAGGTGCGCGAGTGGTCATCGAGGAATTTCTTGACGGGGAAGAGTTTTCTCTCTTTGCCTTTGTCAATGGAGATAAATTCTACATTATGCCAACGGCTCAGGACCACAAACGTGCTTATGATGGGGACAAGGGCCCTAACACTGGTGGGATGGGTGCCTATGCGCCGGTTCCTCACTTGTCACAGAGAGTGGTTGACACAGCGGTTGACACCATTGTCAAGCCAGTCCTTGAAGGTATGATTAAAGAAGGTCGTCCTTACACTGGTGTCCTTTACGCTGGTCTTATCTTGACAGCTGACGGCCCTAAAGTCATCGAGTTCAACTCACGTTTTGGCGATCCTGAAACGCAAATCATCTTGCCTCGTTTGACTTCTGATTTTACGCAAAATATCACTGACATTTTGGATGGCAAAGAGCCAGCTATTACTTGGACGGATAAGGGTGTGACACTAGGTGTGGTTGTAGCCTCAAACGGCTACCCACTGGCTTATGAGAAGGGTGTCAAACTTCCAGCCAAGACAGAAGGCGACATCATCACTTACTATGCCGGTGCGAAATTCGCTGAAAACGGGCAAGACCTCCTCTCAAATGGTGGACGCGTTTATATGCTGGTTACCACAGCAGACACCGTCAAAGACGGCCAAAACATTATTTACAACGAACTCAACAAACAAAACACAGAAGGCCTCTTCTACCGTACGGATATCGGTAGCAAGGCTAATAAATAATCAGCGACCGTAGGTCGTAAAAGGCGAGCGAAAGCGAGCCAAACTAAGATAATGGTCGCCGTGGTGAAAAGACCAGAACAGCATCTGTTCTGGTCGGGGGAAACTTTGAGACTTTAGGCTCAAAGTTTAGGAATGAAACCGAAGGTTTGCTTCTGTCCCCACCACTTAAGACCACTATCAAAAAAGAAAAGGATATTAACTATGAAACCAGTAATTTCCATTATCATGGGCTCAAAATCTGACTGGGCAACCATGCAAAAAGCCGCTGAAGTCCTCGACAACTTCGGCGTTGCTTACGAAAAGAAAGTTGTTTCCGCACACCGTACACCGGACCTCATGTTCAAACATGCTGAAGAAGCACGTAGCCGTGGCATCAAGGTCATCATCGCAGGTGCAGGTGGTGCTGCTCACTTGCCAGGTATGGTTGCTGCTAAAACAACCCTTCCAGTCATCGGTGTGCCAGTCAAATCACGTGCTCTTAGCGGTGTAGATTCGCTCTATTCTATCGTTCAGATGCCGGGTGGTGTACCTGTCGCAACCATGGCTATCGGTGAAGCTGGTGCGACAAACGCTGCCCTCTTTGCCCTCCGTCTCCTCTCAGTAGAAGACAAGGCCATTGCAGATGCGCTTGCTAACTTTGCTGAAGAACAAGGAAAAATCGCAGAGGAGTCTACAAATGAGCTCAACTAAAACCATTGGTATCATCGGTGGTGGCCAGCTCGGTCAGATGATGGCTATTTCAGCTATCTACATGGGCCACAAGGTTATCACCCTTGATCCTGCAGCAGATTGTCCATCTTCTCGTGTGTCTGAGGTCATCGTGGCACCCTACGATGACGTAGATGCCCTTCGCCAGTTGGCAGACCGCTGTGATGTTCTCACTTATGAGTTTGAAAATGTCGACGCTGACGGCCTTGACGCTGTTATCAAAGATGGCCAGCTCCCACAAGGAACAGATTTGCTTCGTATTTCACAAAATCGTATCTTTGAGAAGGACTTCCTCTCAAACAAGGCCCAAGTGAGAGTTGCACCTTACAAGGTCGTGACATCTAGTCTTGATTTGGAAGATATTGACCTTTCTAAAAAATACGTCCTTAAGACAGCGACAGGTGGTTACGATGGCCACGGTCAAAAAATCATCACGTCAGCCGACGATTTGGAAGAGGCAAATGCCCTTGCTAACTCAGCCGAGTGTGTCTTGGAAGAGTTCGTCAACTTCGACCTCGAGATTTCGGTCATCGTGTCTGGTAACGGCAAGGACGTGACGGTTTTCCCAGTTCAGGAAAATATCCATCGCAACAACATCCTCTCTAAAACAATCGTGCCTGCTCGCATTTCTGATAGTCTAGCTGAGAAGGCTAAAGCTATGGCAGTGAAGATTGCTGAGCAACTTAACCTCTCTGGTACCCTCTGTGTGGAGATGTTTGCGACAGCTGATGACATCATTGTCAACGAAATCGCGCCACGCCCACACAATTCAGGGCACTACTCAATCGAAGCCTGTGACTTTTCACAATTTGACACGCATATCTTGGGCGTTCTCGGAGCGCCACTCCCAGCAATCCACCTCCATGCACCTGCTGTCATGCTCAATGTTCTCGGCCAACACGTCGAAGCAGCTGAGCATTATGTCACAGAAAATCCAAGCGCCCACCTCCACATGTATGGTAAACTAGAAGCGAAGCACAACCGCAAAATGGGGCATGTGACTTTGTTTAGTAATGAACCAGATAGTGTGGTTGAGTTTGGGAAAGGAAATGATTTTTAGGTGAGAATAGCAATCCTAGGACTCGGAGTTATCGGGACCACTTACGCCTACGCTTTTCAAAAAGTAGGTCATAAAGTAGAACACGTACTGAGAGACAGTAAGAAAAACAATGTTCCCCAAAAACTCTCGGTTGATTTGCTAGATGGTCGCTATCATTCCAAAGGTGAAAACAAACACGACACCTATGAGGTTCGTTTGGCAGAAGCTGATTCGGAATATGATTTTATTTTTCTGAGTGTTCGTCATGGCTTTGTCAAAGAAGCTGTGGAAACCTTGCGAAAAAATAATATCAAAGGCACCCTCGTTTTCTTCTGCAATTTCTGGAATACTCGAAAAGTGGTCCAAGAGTGGGCAGGAGATTACGACTATATTCTGGCTTTTCCGACAGCGGGCGGTCATATGCAGGAGGACCATTTGGATGGTGTCTTGTTCGACCATTTAATGCTAGAAGGTGAGCAAAAAGCAGACATTTCTAATTATTCTGATTTGACGACTTTACTGACTTCTGCAGATTTGAAGTGGGAAGTTCCTCATGATATGGTCGAGTGGATTTGGATTCACATGGCGATTAATGCAGGTGTTACTTCGACAGCTGCTCGCTCGGGAAATTTGGAAAATCCAGAACAGCTGGCTCTGAATTTGATGAATAGTTCTTCGGAATTATCATTGGCCATCAAGGCCATTCGGGAAGCTTTGAAAGTGGTAGAAGCGCGTGGCGTAAATTTGAAGCTTTATAAGGCAGAACTCTTGCCATACAAAATTCCCGCTTGGATTGCAGGAAAAGCCATGAAAGTCATGTTTGCGAAAAATGAGCTAACACGGAAAATTATGACTTTGCACAATGATAAACAGGACATCTTCTACTGTTGTCAAAGTGTTTATCAGACCGGTCAGGAGTTAGGTGTGGACATGCCCATTCTAGAAGCAAACATGAAGGGAATTTCGATTTAGGAGGTTTTATGATTCAACTCATCGTCAATGCATTTGTTGAAAAAGATAGGACTGGAGCAGTCGTCGAAGTCTTGTATGCTAGTAGCAATCACGAAAAAGTGAGAGCTAAGTATGAAGAGTTGGTTGCTCAATATCCTGAAAACTATTTAGCTATCTATGATTTGCCGATGAATACTGATTTGAATACACTGGATCACTATCCATCAGTGTGGATTGGGAAAGAGGAGTTTGAGTAAAGCGATTGTCGGTTGCTAACTGATGTGAAACATCAAAAGAATATTGCATATAAAACAAAAAAGAAAGGAACAAGGGTACTCGTATTCACAAAAACTGAATACGGGCTACGGACTTGGTCAAAAAGATAGTTTTTCCTAGAAGCTGACGCTTCTTCATCTAAACTCCTATTTTGACTGTGTCCGCTTAACGCCCTTAATATCTTAATTATGATCGAACGTTACTCTCGCCCTGAGATGGCGAACATTTGGAGTGAAGAAAATAAATACCGTGCTTGGCTTGAGGTGGAAATCTTAGCTGACGAAGCATGGGCTGAGTTGGGGGAAATCCCCAAGGAAGATGTGGCTTTGATTCGTGAAAAAGCGGACTTTGACATCGACCGTATTTTGGAAATCGAGCAGCAAACTCGTCACGATGTGGTTGCCTTCACACGTGCGGTTTCTGAAACGCTTGGTGAAGAGCGTAAGTGGGTTCACTATGGTTTGACTTCTACTGACGTAGTAGATACTGCCTATGGTTACCTCTACAAACAAGCCAACGATATCATCCGCAAGGACCTTGAAAACTTCCTTAACATCATCGCTGACAAAGCGAAAGAACACAAGTTCACTATCATGATGGGTCGTACGCACGGTGTGCACGCTGAGCCTACAACTTTTGGTCTTAAATTGGCAACTTGGTACAGCGAAATGAAACGTAACATCGAGCGTTTCGAGCATGCTGCTGCTGGTGTGGAAGCTGGTAAGATTTCTGGTGCGGTTGGTAACTTTGCCAACATCCCACCATTCGTTGAAAAATACGTCTGCGACAAACTTGGTATCCGTGCTCAAGAAATCTCTACACAGGTCCTTCCTCGTGACCTTCATGCTGAGTATTTTGCAGTTCTTGCGAGCATCGCAACTTCTATTGAGCGTATGGCAACAGAGATTCGTGGTCTTCAAAAATCAGAACAACGTGAAGTGGAAGAGTTCTTTGCTAAAGGTCAAAAAGGATCTTCAGCAATGCCTCACAAACGTAACCCTATCGGTTCTGAAAACATGACAGGTCTTGCGCGTGTTATCCGTGGTCACATGGTAACAGCCTATGAAAATGTAGCCCTTTGGCACGAACGTGATATCTCACATTCATCAGCTGAGCGTATCATCGCACCAGACACAACCATCTTGATTGACTACATGCTCAACCGTTTCGGAAACATCGTTAAGAATTTGACAGTCTTCCCAGAAAACATGATCCGCAACATGAATTCTACATTTGGTTTGATTTTCAGCCAACGTGCGATGCTTACTTTGATTGAAAAAGGCATGACACGTGAGCAAGCTTACGACCTTGTTCAACCAAAGACTGCCCAATCATGGGATAATCAAGTAGACTTCAAACCACTTCTTGAAGCAGACCCAGAAGTAACTTCTCGCCTCACCCAAGAAGAAATCGACGAGATCTTCAACCCAGTTTACTACACTAAACGTGTTGATGAAATCTTCGAACGCATCGGTTTGGGTGACTAATTGAAGCAAGATAGCAGAAAGCAGGTTTGACCTGCTTTTTTTGATGGTGACATTTATGTCACTATTTTTGATTCCTTTTCAGCCTTATAATAGAGTCATCGCTAGAAAACTGTCAGGAAGGAGAAGTTAGCCATCTTAAAAGGACGACTTAGCTATTTACCGGAACTTAGCCTCCTAATAGTAAGCATTGCTTATAATACTATCCGCATCATGAATGATCTTGGAAGTATCAAAGCCTCCTCTTGGTTTTTAGATATGGATATTCCTAATGGGTGCTTACTATTACTTATTTTACTTATCGTTTTAAAAAGTGATGCAAGATAATAATTTCTTAAGCTACCTTTAAGCTTATTAAGGTATATTATAACCATCCTAATAAAGCAGCTAGCTTTGGTGAGCTAGCAGTAAACAAAACTTTTCATAACAAATCTCCCCGAAGAAAGTCTAGCAATCTAGGCTTTTTTCTTCTTTTTGAGGTTTTATTAGGATATTTTAAGAAAATACTTGAAAACCCTTCCAAAACAAGGTAATATAGTTATATAAAGATTCTATTGGACAAGCGGTCACCTTGGAGGATTAGGAAGAAGAGGTTGGGAAGCCTGTACAATCGTATCTTTTCAGCGGTCTCTGGACTGTTGTGAAAATCCCTTTGGGGATTTTTTTCTGTGATTTAAGGTTTCTTTAAGGAAGACGGGTTATACTTTAAGTCTCCTAAATAACTTTTACTGAACCTTGTTCAGTAAGTCTCGTTGGCTTACACTTTTTGTAGAACAACGAACTTTTCTTTTTCATAATCTCCAAAAGAGCTCAACACCATATGTTGGGCTCTTTTTTTGGTCACTAAAAAAACGCCCTTAGGCGTTTTAAATATGGCTTACATCTCGTCTGGAGCTTCAACACCGAGAAGGCGAAGGGCTTCCTTGAGGACTGTTGCTGTTGCGTAGCAAAGAGCCAAACGGCTGTCACGTTCTGGGCTTTCGTCCAAGATACGTGTATGGGCATAGTATTTGTTAAAGGCTTGAGCCAAGCTGATAGCAAATTTAGCAACGATAGATGGTTCAAAATTATCTGATGCACGGTTGATGATACGTGGGAAGTCTTGGATGAGTTTGATGATTTCCCAGCTTTCAACGTCGTTTAGGCTGTATGTGGCATCTGCAGATGGCGTGAAGTCAGCCTTGCGCAAGATAGATTGGATACGAGCGTGTGCATATTGTACGTAAGGTCCAGTTTCCCCCTCGAAGGATACCATGGCATCAAGGTCGAAGTCATAACCATTCATGCGGTCTGTTTTGAGGTCGTAGAACTTGATAGCTCCGACACCAACAGCGTGGGCAACAGCTTCCTTGTTAGGCAAGTTTGGATTCTTAGCTTCGATTTGAGCTTGAGCACGGTTAACAGCTTCAGCGATAGTTGGCTCAAGTAAGATAACGTTACCCTTACGAGTTGACAATTTCTTACCGTTCTTAGTTACTAGACCAAAGGCAACGTGAGTCATGTCGTCAGACCAGTCGTAACCCATTTCTTTAAGAACAGCTTTCAACTGTTTGAAGTGGGCAGATTGTTCATTACCAACCACATAGATGGCTTTGGCAAAGTCGTAAGTACGTTTACGGTAGAGGGCAGCAGCCAAGTCACGTGTGATGTAGAGTGTTGCACCATCTGATTTTTTGATGAGGGCTGGGTGTTCGATACCGTATTTTTCAAGGTTAACCACTTGGGCACCTTGAGATTCTTGGAGAAGTCCTTTTTCTGTCAAGATGTCAACGACTTCGTCCATCTTATCATTGTAGAAAGCTTCACCGTTGTAGCTATCAAATGAAACACCAAGTTCATCATAGAGACGGTTGAATTCTACTAAGCTTTCGTCACGGAACCATTGCCAGAGGGCAGTTGCTTCCTCGTCACCAGCTTCCAATTTACGGAACCATTCACGAGCTTCTTCATCTACAGATGGGTCTTTTTCAGCTTCGGCATTGATACGCACATAAAGTTGAAGAAGTTCATTGATAGGGTTGGCTTTGACAGCTTCCTCGCTACCCCATTTCTTATAGGCAACAATCAGCATACCAAACTGTTTACCCCAGTCACCCAAGTGATTGATGCGGACTGGTTTGTAGCCTTGTTTAGCTACGATGTTGGCAAGAGCGTCAGCGATAACTGTTGAACGCAAGTGACCGATAGAGAAAGGTTTAGCGATGTTAGGACTAGACATATCAAAGGCAATGTTACGTCCGTGACCGATGTTTTGGTCAGCGTAGTGGCTGCCTTGAGCGATGACTTGTCCAAGAACGTTCGCTGAGATTTTTGATTTATCAAGGAAGAAGTTGATGTAAGGACCAACAGCTTCAACTTTTTCAAAGTTTGAAGCATCAATTTTTTCAGCGATGTCTGCTGCAATCATTTGAGGGGCCTTGCGCAAGACTTTAGCCAATGAGAAGGCAGGAAAGGCGAGGTCCCCCATGTCAGCATTTTTAGGGGTTTCAAGCAGATTTTGAATGTTTTCTTGTTCCAATTCGGGAACAACTTTGGCAATCTCTGCTGCGATGAGTTCTTTAGTATTCATAGGTACTCCATTTCAAATCTTGTCATTCATACCTATTTTACCATTATTTTAGTTAATAGGGTAGGGACAAGAAAGCATCTCTCAAGAAGTATTTCATGAAAAAATACAAAAATTCTGTTATAATATGCAAGGAATATACATAAAAAGAGGAAAGATAATGAAGAGAGATCGTCAAGCTGTTATCAAACAGATGATTTCAAGAGATAAGATTGGGACACAAGAGGAAATTAAGCAACGCCTAGAGGCGGAAGGTATCACGGTTACACAGGCTACCTTGTCACGTGATTTGCGTGAGATTGGCCTGTTGAAGCTTCGTGATGAGAAAGGTAAACTTTACTATAGTTTGTCTGAGCATGTGCTTTCAAGTTTGGATCCTACGGTTAAGGACTATGTCAAATCAGTTTCCCGTGCCCAGTTTATGCTGGTTCTCCATACAGAATTGGGTGAAGCAGATGTTTTGGCTAACCTGATTGATAGTGACGGCAATCCTGAAATTTTAGGAACCGTTGCTGGCGCAGATACCCTATTGGTAATCTGTAAGGACGCAGTGGTTGCTGAAAGATTGGAAAGTGAGTTTCACTGATGAAGACTCCCCATCAGGACTTCCAAAAAGCCAAAGAAGAGTTAATCGACCTCCTCAAACACCATGAGGTGGTTCTTGCTTTTCAAGAGACTGAGAAAGCTATTGGACAGATCCCTCAGATTAGTTCTCTGGCTGGACAGATGAAGGCTTATCAACAAGAAGCGGTGCTTTTTCAAAAAATTGAGAAACAACGTGCCTATGAGGAGGCAGGTGAGCAGGCAGATTTGATTCAGAATGAGTTGGAAAATTTGCCCATTGTTCAGGATTACCGTCAAAAGATGCAAGATGCCAGTGACTTGATTCAATATGTGACCAAGTCTATCGAAGAAAAGATTAACGAGGAGTTAAGACATGGCTAAGGAAAAAATATCTCCAGGAATGCAGCAGTATTTGGATATCAAGGAAAATTATCCAGATGCTTTTTTGCTGTTTCGGATGGGGGATTTTTACGAATTATTTTACGATGATGCCGTTAAGGCTGCTCAAATTTTGGAAATTAGCCTAACCAGTCGTAATAAGAACGCAGATAATCCCATTCCTATGGCAGGTGTTCCTTATCATTCGGCTCAAGCCTATATTGATGTCTTGGTTGAGATGGGCTACAAAGTAGCCATTGCTGAGCAGATGGAGGACCCTAAACAGGCTGTTGGCGTGGTTAAGCGTGAGGTAGTTCAGGTTATCACGCCAGGGACAGTGGTTGACAGCTCTAAACCTGATAATGCCAACAATTTCTTAGTAGCCATTGACAAGGTTGGAAGTCGATTCGGCCTGGCCTATATGGATGTGTCAACGGGTGAATTTTTTGCGACAGAGTTGGATGATTTCAGTTCAGTTTGTAGTGAAATTCAGAACCTTAAGGCACGTGAAGTAGTCGTTGGGTATGATTTACCTGAAGTTGACGAACAAGTTTTGGTCAAGCAACTCAACCTTCTACTCTCCAAGGAAACAGAGGTTTACGATGATGTCCACTTGATTGACACTAGCTTGACAGATTTGGAAAGCAGTGTGGCTGGTAAACTTCTCCAGTATGTGCACCGTACTCAGATGCGTGAGCTCAGTCATTTACAAAAGGCTCAGCACTATGAGATTAAGGATTACCTGCAGATGTCCTATGCGACCAAGTCAAGTTTGGATTTACTAGAAAATGCTAGAACGGGCAAGAAACACGGATCTCTTTTCTGGCTCTTGGATGAAACCAAGACAGCTATGGGAATGCGTCTCTTGCGAACTTGGATTGATCGTCCTTTAGTGAATCAAACCACTATCACCGAGCGTCAGAATATTATCCAAGTTTTCTTGGACAATTTCTTTGAGCGGAGTGACTTGACTGAGAGTCTAAAAGGTGTTTACGATATTGAACGCCTGGCCAGTCGTGTTTCCTTTGGCAAGGCTAATCCAAAAGATTTGATTCAGCTAGGTCATACTTTGGCTCAAGTACCGGTGATTAAGGCGATTTTGGAGTCTTTTAATGACGATGCCTTGTCACGTCTTTTACAAGAGTTAGATGCTCTGCCAGAATTAGAGAGTTTGATTCGGTCGGCTATTGATCCTGATGCCCCTGCAACCATTACAGAAGGTGGCATTATCCGTGCTGGTTTTGATGAGACCTTGGACAAGTATCGCAAGGTGATGAGTGAGGGAACCTCATGGATCGCAGATATCGAAGCTAAAGAACGTGAAGCGTCTGGTATTACAACACTAAAGATTGATTATAACCGTAAAGATGGTTATTACTTCCATGTGACCAACTCTAACCTTAGCTTGGTTCCTGACCATTTCTTCCGAAAGGCAACTCTGAAAAATTCAGAGCGCTTTGGAACTGCTGAGTTGGCTAAAATTGAAGGTGAGATGCTTGAGGCGCGTGAAAAATCATCAACGCTGGAATATGATATTTTCATGCGTGTCCGTGAGCAGGTTGAACGCTATATTGACCGTTTGCAATTTTTGGCTAAGGCTATTGCGACAGTCGATGTGCTTCAGAGTTTGGCTGTTACAGCAGAGACTAATCATTATGTTCGTCCTGTGTTCAATGATGAGCATCGTATCGTTATTGATCAAGGTCGTCATGCGGTGGTTGAGAAGGTTATGGGCGTTCAAGAATACATTCCAAACACCATTACCTTTGACAGTCAGACCAATATTCAGCTCATCACAGGACCAAATATGAGTGGTAAATCCACCTATATGCGTCAGTTAGCCTTGTCAGTAGTTATGGCTCAGATGGGGTCTTACGTGCCAGCAGATAGTATTGACTTGCCAGTTTTTGATGCTATCTATACACGTATTGGTGCTGCAGATGACCTGATTTCAGGGCAGTCGACCTTCATGGTTGAGATGATGGAGGCTAACCAGGCTATTAAGCGGGCGACACCTAATTCCTTGATTATTTTTGATGAGTTGGGACGTGGGACAGCCACTTATGATGGTATGGCTCTGGCCCAGTCTATTATTGAGTTTATTCATGACAAGGTGGGGGCTAAGACCATGTTTGCTACCCATTATCATGAGTTGACAGCCCTGTCAAACAATTTGACACACCTTGTCAACGTTCATGTGGCGACACTTGAAAAGGATGGTGAGGTGACTTTCCTTCACAAGATTGTTGATGGCCCAGCTGACAAATCTTATGGTATTCATGTGGCTAAGATTGCAGGTTTACCAGCAGATTTACTGGAACGTGCTGACACCATCTTGACACAACTAGAGGGCGATACAGTTACCATCCAACCTCAGGAAAAGGTATCGCCTCAAGAGAAGCCTGCCACTGAAACGCATGTCAACGAGCAAATCTCTCTCTTTGATGATTTTACTGAAAATCCAGTTCTTCAAGAGTTGCGTGATTTAGATATTTACAACATGACACCTATGCAAGTCATGATGGCTGTAGCAGATTTAAAACAGAAACTATAAAAGAAGCTTGTCAATTGACAGGCTTCTTGTCTTTTATAGGTGTTTCAATTCTTGGTTGAGTTGTTCAATATCCTTTTTCATTTTCCAATAAGAGAAGACCCAAACGAGGAGATAGATAAGGCTGAATTCAATGACTAGCTCCAAGTAGAAAGTTAAACGTAGAGGGAACCATCCGCTGAGGGTAGCTAGTGGAATGAAACCTAGACAGGTCAAGGCGTAGTGAGTGAGGGTTGCACGAAGCAAACTCCATTCAGCTTTACGAAAAATATAACTAGCGACTTCAAAAAGGATACCGATAGCAAACCAAGTGATGAGGCAGTAGGCCAATACCATAGATCCGTGAACTTGATGTGACGTCATCCATTGTCCAATGCCTGAGTGGGGATTGAGGGGCATGTAGTTTGGCGCCCAGATAAGAGACATGACCATGGATACGGCAAGTCCGATAAGGATGCCACTTGTGCCTGATTTAAAAAGTTGCTTTTTCATTGTAATTTCTCCTTTATTGCTTTGAGGTAACGGCGTGATGAGTAGGTAGTTTCCTTGTTTTTAAGGTGAATTTCTACGAGGCCGTTAGGGGTGATGTTGAAGCGTTCAATTTCTTTGAGGTTGACAATCTCTGATTGTGAAATTTTGATAAAGTAAGATGGCAGTTTTTCTAAAACTTGATAGAGACGTAAGCCTAAGGGGTACTCTCCTTGAATAGTTTCAGCTAGAACTTGTCGATTTTCGATGTAAATTCTGGAAATAGCTTTGGGTGCGATAAGATAAGTTTCTCCATCTTTTTTTCCTTTGAGTCGGTGGTTGTCATCCAAACTTTCGACAAACTCGACGACTTGCTGAATCTTTGGCGTCCGACTAGGAGCCTGAATCTGCAACGTCTCTTCTTGAAATACCGAGTCAATCTGAACTTTTATTTTCATAACGATCCTTTCTTGTTTGTAATTGAGGAGGCCTCCTCCCTTTCACACCTTTATTAAACACTATTTGCTAGCCCACAGCAATAGCACTTGTCTATGTGGTCCTATATGGTGTTTAAGTGGTTGAAAATATTTTAGAAAACCCCTATACTTAATGAAAACGTACTGACGAGGTAATCACATGAAATCTATAATGAAATGGTTAGCAGGAATTTTTCTTGCCTGCAGTCTGATTTTGAGTTTTTTTACACCTTTTGAAAAGGCACTAACACTGAACCTGCTCCTGTTTTATTTCTTTGTTAAGCAGTTTATGGATTCTACAAGCTCGCCTAAAACCTACCAATGGATTTTCCAAATCATCTACCTCTTGATTTTTTCTGGGCTCATTTGGTTCAACCTTCGTCATGGGGATATGATTGTTATAGCCACAGCCTTATCTTGGCTAACAGTTGTGTGTGAGTTGTGGCTTTATAGTAAGCATAAGTAACAGTCAGCACCAGTGAATGTATCAACCTTTTAGAAGGGAGAAAAAATAATTATGCCAAAAATCATCGAATTGCCTGAAGTTCTAGCCAATCAGATTGCTGCTGGAGAGGTCGTAGAGCGACCAGCTAGTGTAGTTAAAGAGCTGGTGGAAAATGCTATTGATGCAGGCAGCACCCAGATTACTATTGAAGTTGAAGAATCAGGCCTCTCAAAAATTCAAATTACAGACAATGGCGAAGGAATGGCTCAAGCTGACGTAGCCATGAGTTTGCGCCGTCATGCAACAAGTAAAATCAAAAATCAAGGAGACCTCTTTCGTATTCGAACTCTTGGTTTTCGAGGTGAGGCCCTGCCATCAATAGCTTCTATCAGTCATCTTACCATTGTGACGGCAGCTGATGGAGAAGCCTATGGGACTAAACTAGTTGCCAAGGGTGGGGAAATTGAGAGTCAGGATCCTATTTCAACACCAGTTGGAACAAAGATTACCGTTGAAAACTTATTTTATAACACCCCAGCTCGTCTCAAGTATATGAAGAGTTTACAGGCCGAGTTGGCTCATATTGTCGATGTTGTCAATCGTCTGAGTCTAGCTCATCCCGAAGTTGCCTTCACCTTGCTTAATGACGGTCGTCAGTTGACACAGACCTCAGGTACTAGAGACCTCCGCCAAGCGATTGCCGGGATTTATGGTTTAACAACGGCTAAAAAAATGGTGGAAATTTCAAATTCTGACCTTGATTTTGAAGTTTCTGGCTATGTCAGCCTTCCTGAATTAACTCGTGCGAATCGTAACTACATCACGATTCTCATTAACGGACGTTATATAAAAAACTTTCTACTTAACCGTGCTATTTTTGATGGTTATGGTTCTAAACTCATGGTAGGGCGCTTCCCTATTGCGGTTATTGATATTCAGATTGATCCCTACTTGGCTGATGTCAATGTTCACCCAACAAAGCAGGAAGTACGTATCTCTAAAGAAAAAGAGCTCATGGCTCTTATCAGCTCTGCCATTGCTCAAAGTCTTAAAGAGCAGGATTTAATTCCAGATGCCCTTGAAAATCTAGCCAAGTCAAGTACCAGAGGTGCAACTAAGCCGGTTCAAACCAGTCTTCCACTCAAACAAACCAATCTTTATTATGATAGCAGTCGTAATGATTTCTTTGTCAAACCAGAGATAGTCCAAGAGGATATCAAACCACTCGTGTCAGAGTCTCCAGTTTCATCGGTAGAAAACAAACCGCAACCTTCTGTTAAACAAGCACAACGTTCAGCAGATGAAAGTGATAGTGAACACGAAAAACTTGATTATAAAAACAAGTCGAAAATGAAGCGCATGCTTGAAAATCTGGACAATGAGGAAACATCAACCTTCCCTGAGTTGGAGTTTTTTGGTCAAATGCATGGAACCTATCTCTTTGCTCAAGGACAAGGTGGACTTTACATCATTGACCAGCATGCTGCCCAAGAACGTGTCAAGTATGAGTACTATCGCGAAAAGATTGGTGAGGTTGACAGTAGTTTACAACAGCTCTTGGTTCCCTATCTCTTTGAATTTTCAGGGGCAGATTACATTAGTTTACAAGAAAAAATGCCTCTTCTTAACCAGGTTGGTATCTATTTGGAGCCTTATGGAAATAACACCTTCATTCTTCGTGAACATCCTATCTGGATGAAGGAAGAAGAGATTGAATCTGCAGTCTATGAAATGTGCGACATGCTTCTTTTGACGAATGAAGTGTCTGTCAAAACCTACCGTGCTGAGTTAGCCATCATGATGAGTTGTAAACGTTCAATCAAGGCCAATCATGCTCTCGATGATTACTCTGCGCATGACCTTCTAGTGCAGCTTGCACAGTGTAAAAACCCCTACAATTGCCCTCACGGACGTCCTGTACTTGTCAACTTTACAAAGTCTGATATGGAAAAAATGTTCCGTCGAATTCAAGAAAATCATACTAGTCTACGTGACCTAGGGAAGTATTAAAACTTTTTTTCGTCTTACTTTACGAATAGGAACGTTAGATTTATAATAGTGATGAAGACAAGGAATCTTCTAATGTTTTAGCACATCATTGTAGGATGATTGACTGATTTTTAAGTTAGGAGGTGGAGTGATGAGACACCTAACAAAAACTAATAAACACTTTTTACTTTTTGGCTTAACATTTTTAGCGACTAGCTTGATTTTCTATATTTTGGCTTGGTTAGGTCGACCAAGTTTGGAGAATGCCCTAGTAAATGTTTCTAGCATTGCCTTTACTTTAGGCGTTGTAACATATATTCTATTAGGTCTAAAGATGATTACAGATACTTTAAAGACGAGTAGTCATCCTTAAAATGGAGCAAACAGAATCCACTTTCGAGTGGATTTTTTGTTACAATAGTACAGCAGTGCTTGAGGTGACAAAATAAACACTCAAGACAATTATCTTATAAGTATAAAATAACAAAGCAATCCATTGAAGATACGAACGAGAAAGGAAATCACACGCTATGTATGATTACATCAAGGGAACTCTAGTGAAAATTACCGCCAAGTATATTGTTATAGAAGCAAACGGCTTAGGTTATATTGTCACTGTAGCGAACCCATATAGTTTTTCTGACCAGATGAATCAGACTATCCAAGTCTACCTTCATCAGGTTATTAGGGATGACGCCCACCTTCTTTTTGGTTTCCATACTGAAGATGAAAAAGAAGTCTTCCTTAAGCTTATTTCAGTTTCTGGAATAGGTCCGACGACTGCTCTAGCTATTGTTGCTGTAGATGATAATCAAGGCTTGGTGGCTGCCATTGATAATAGTGACATCAAGTACCTGATGAAGTTTCCAAAGATTGGTAAAAAGACAGCCCAGCAAATGGTTTTGGACTTGGCAGGGAAATTTGCAGAGTTACCAACAGAAACGACCAAGACGACACCAAGTCAACCTGAAGGAAATCATCAGTTGGATGAGGCTATGGAAGCTTTGCTTGCTCTTGGTTATAAAGCTGCAGAACTTAAGAAAATCAAAGCCTTCTTCGAAGGTACTAATGAAACGGCAGAGCAATACATTAAATCAGCTCTTAAGATGTTGATGAAATGAGGTAAGCAATGGTCAATCGTTGTCTTTGGGTACCAACAAACAATAAATTATATTGTGATTATCATGACAAGGAGTGGGGAAAGCCTATTGGTGACGATCAAAAACTTTTTGAGCTACTTTGCTTAGAAAGTTATCAGTCAGGACTTTCTTGGTTAACTGTTTTAAATAAACGTCAGGCCTTTAATCGTGTTTTTCATAACTATGATATTGAGCGTGTTGCCCAGTTTAGCCTAAGTGAACTTGAAGAAGCGCTTCAAAATCCGGATATTATTCGTCACAAACTTAAGCTAGAAGCAACCGTAAATAATGCCAAACAAGTACTAAAACTCCAAGATGAATTTGGCTCCTTGTCCCATTATTTTTGGCAGTTCTTTGACGGAAAGCCCTTGGTAAATAATGTTCCCACATATAAGGACGTCCCATCATCAACTGATTTATCCCAACAGATTGCCAAAAATCTAAAAAAGAGAGGGTTCAAATTTTTAGGACCGACTACTATATATTCATTTCTGCAAGCCGCAGGATTTGTGAATGATCATGAAAATAACTGTGACTTCAAATAAATGAGTAGATTTGATTGACAAGACGAGAAAAACATGTTAGTTTATAAACGAACATGTTTTTGAGATTATTTTACGAATAGTAATATAGGTGAACCAATGAAAGCTGAATTGATTGCAGTAGGAACCGAAATCCTAACTGGGCAAATCACCAATACCAATGCCCAATTTTTATCTGAGAAACTAGCTGAACTAGGAATTGACGTGTATTTTCACACAGCAGTAGGAGACAATGAAAACCGCCTACTCTCAGTTCTAGACCAAGCTAGTAAACGTAGTGACTTAGTCATACTTTGTGGAGGACTTGGCCCTACGGAGGACGATTTAACCAAGCAAACCCTAGCTAAGTTCTTAGGAAAAAAACTTGTTTTTGATGAGGAGGCAAGTAAAAAGCTGGACAGTTTCTTTGCTACTCGCCCTAAACACACACGAACGCCTAATAATGAACGTCAAGCGCAAATTGTTGAGGGGGCTATCCCCTTGCAAAATCCTACAGGTCTTGCAGTTGGAGGCGTCATTACTACTCAAGGGGTGACCTATGTAGTCCTACCTGGGCCACCAAGTGAACTTAAACCTATGGTGAATCAGGAACTTGTTCCAGCACTTACTGAGAATCACGCAAGTCTTTATTCGAGAGTCCTAAGATTCTTTGGCGTTGGAGAAAGTCAATTGGTGACTATTCTGAAGGATTTTATTGTTAACCAAACAGATCCAACCATAGCTCCATACGCTAAAGTGGGGGAAGTAACACTTCGCTTGTCAACAAAGGCTTCTTCACGAGAAGAAGCAGATCAAAAACTAGATGTTTTAGAAAAACAAATTCGTTCTACTAAAACTCTAGATGGCAAATCCTTATCTGATTTTATTTACGGATATGGAGAGTCTAATAGTTTAGCATTTGAAACTTTCCGTTTGTTTAAGAACCATGGCAAGACTATCACTGCAGCTGAAAGCCTAACAGCAGGTTTATTTCAGGCTAGTATTGCTGATTTTTCAGGAGCCTCACAAGTATTAAAAGGCGGCTTTGTTACTTACAGCATTGAAGAAAAATCTAAAATGTTGGATATTCCCTTGTCGCAACTAGAAGAACATGGTGTTGTCAGTCATTTTACTGCAGAAAAAATGGCTGAAGGTGCCCGAGCTAAAACAGATAGCGATTACGGAATTGCACTTACCGGTGTAGCTGGACCAGATTCATTAGAAGGACACCCAGCAGGTACAGTATTTATTGGTATTGCTGATAGGAATCAAGTAAGGTCAATCAAGGTTGTTATAGGTGGAAGAAGTCGTTCTGACGTTAGATATATTAGTACCCTCTATGCCTTTAACCTAGTTCGCCAAGCTTTATTACAAGAGACAACTTGATTTAAGTTTGTCTTTAACTATAGAAAGAAGAGGAAAATAAGTGGCTAAGAAAACAAAGAAAACAGAAGAAATCACAAAGAAATTTGGAGATGAGCGTCGTAAAGCACTTGATGATGCTTTGAAGAATATTGAAAAAGATTTTGGTAAGGGAGCAGTTATGCGTCTTGGTGAGCGTGCAGAGCAGAAGGTTCAGGTTATGAGCTCAGGCTCGCTAGCTTTGGATATTGCTCTTGGTGCAGGTGGTTATCCTAAAGGTCGTATTATCGAAATTTACGGACCAGAATCATCAGGTAAAACGACTGTAGCCCTCCATGCTGTTGCTCAGACACAAAAAGAAGGCGGAATCGCTGCCTTTATCGATGCAGAGCATGCCCTTGACCCTGCTTATGCGGCAGCCCTAGGTGTTAATATCGATGAGCTTCTTTTGTCACAACCTGATTCAGGTGAACAAGGTCTCGAAATTGCTGGTAAGCTGATTGACTCTGGTGCAGTTGATTTGGTTGTTGTTGACTCAGTTGCAGCCTTGGTACCTCGTGCAGAAATTGATGGAGATATTGGTGACAGTCATGTCGGACTTCAAGCGCGTATGATGAGTCAAGCCATGCGTAAGCTTTCTGCTTCTATCAATAAAACAAAAACAATTGCTATCTTCATTAACCAATTACGTGAAAAAGTTGGTATTATGTTTGGTAATCCAGAAACAACCCCTGGTGGACGTGCTCTAAAATTCTATGCATCAGTACGTCTTGATGTACGTGGAAATACGCAAATCAAAGGGACTGGTGATAAAAAAGACCAAAATGTTGGTAAGGAAACTAAAATCAAGGTTGTCAAAAACAAGGTTGCCCCACCATTTAAAGAAGCCTTTGTCGAAATTATGTATGGTGAAGGGATTTCACAAACAGGTGAGCTTGTAAAAATCGCTAGTGATTTAGGAATTATTCAAAAAGCCGGAGCGTGGTTCTCATATAATGGAGAGAAGATTGGTCAAGGATCTGAAAATGCTAAAAAATATTTGGCAGATCATCCAGATATTTTTGAAGAAATTGATCATAAAGTACGTGTACACTATGGTTTGATTGAACCAGATGAAGAGGATAGTGTTGAAGAAGCACAAGTTGAAGAAACATCTGATGAACTTGTTTTGGACCTTGATTCAACCATTGAAATTGAAGAATAAGTGTAAAAGAGCCGAAGAGCTCTTTTTCTCTTTGATTTAATCTAAGTAAAAAAAATCTATGATAATTGAAAAAGTCCCCTTAGATTCAAAATAGGTCGCTAGACCGATTTCTTAAACTAAGGACAATGATAAGATAATAGTATCATGTGACAGAAAGAGAGAATTAACATGATTAAGATTTATACAATCTCAAGTTGTACAAGTTGTAAAAAAGCAAAAACATGGTTGAACAACCATCAACTTCCTTATAAAGAACAAAACCTTGGTAAAGAACCACTTACAAAAGAAGAAATCTTAAACATCCTATCAAAAACAGAGAATGGTGTTGAGAGCATTGTTTCATCAAAAAATCGCTATGCTAAAGCTCTAAATTGTGATATCGACGAGCTCAGTGTTAGTGAAGTGATTGATTTGATTCAAGAAAACCCAAGAATCTTGAAAAGTCCAATCTTAATTGATGATAAGAGATTGCAAGTGGGTTATAAAGAAGATGACATCCGTGCGTTCTTACCGCGCTCAATACGAAATGTCGAAAATTCACAAGCACGCATGCGAGCAGCTCTATAAAAAATGAAAAAAGGAGATACTAGAGATCTTCTTTTTTGCTTTCACTTATTGCATAGAAAATAAGTATTGACATTGGTTCACAAACTTGATAGACTAATAAAGTCTCAAGGAAATTGTTCAGTAACTGAAAAAGTTTGAAAAAAACTTTAAAAAGTTATTGACAAGATAAGTCAGAGATGATATTATAAATAAGCTGTTTCGGAAGGGGCGGCGAACACGAGAAGTAAAAAAACTTCGAAAAAAG
>NZ_JALT01000020.1:0-8588 GCF_000525585.1 Streptococcus sp. ACS2 | reverse complement strand
ATTACAAGAAGACGTGATAGCAGATCGGCTCAGTCTTTTTGAGGAATATGATCTGTTTACAGGTGAGAAGAATAAAAGAAAGTAGTCTTAAAGAGACCCACTAGTCGGGTCAGCTAGCAAAGGTAGTGCTGAAGGGAAACCATTCGGTAGGCCTTTAGGCCTCGGCCGGTAGCAGAGGCTTTTAGCCGAAGAGCAAGCCACCGGTTCTCAAGGGTGGTTTTGACTAATCTGTTTATCAATTATAGTGAGTGGCGAAAAGCTAATATCTAGAGTGGATATAGTGGTATAGGGTAATCTAGTTTTGTTTAAATCTGGATATGAGTGACAGTTTCAAAAACAAGGGAAACCTTAATATTTTACTCTTTATTTCCGATTAATTCTGTGGTATTCTTAATAAGTCTCATGAGTTCTTCCTAATGATGGTTTGGTCGCTTTTCATTATAGTTCTTATGGGACTTTTTGTTTACACTCAAAAAGCTCCATAATCTCTACAGTGGTTTTACCCACTACAGAAATTATAGAGCCATAAGTTTCTGTGCATTATACTTAACCTCTTCTATTATAGGAGAGGTTTTTGAAATGGCAGAATAAGATTGCTTTACCAGTCCAACTAGCTTCTCAGCCAAGTTACCTACTCTGTTCTCTGAAATGCGTTTAGAGGTTGACTGGCGAATAGTCTCTTTCAACTCAACTTCCGATAATTCCAGCACCTAATGCTTTGTTGGGAAGATGGACACGAGATTCTAATATTGCTCACCTGCAGGAGTAGATAGTAGAATCTCGATTTCTGGGAAGGCGACTTGAAGAACTTTGTGCAGCCTATTCTTCGTCCTTACGATATCCTCTGTCAGATTTTGGTAGAACCGGCTAAGATCATGCAAGTTTTGATAGACTTTTCTTGAACATAAATTGGCTTACGGTTTAAAACGAATTGTGACGAAGCTAGTTTCCCTGCGTCAATTTTATCGGTTTTCCGGACTCGTAAGCTGTCAAGTTGCTTTTTAGCTTCCAAAGGATTAAGACGTGTATAGTCATAGCTGTTTTCTTCTAGAAAAGCCTGAAGTCGACAAGAGTAGACACCATTAGCTTCGAAAATAATTTCGGGGTTTCTCACGGTCTTTAGTCCTTCAGTAGACGAGAAAATCCGATAATGTCATTAGACATAGTATAGCCATGAACCCTTTCACCATTCACAAGAATAGCGACTTTTGAGCTTGCTTTACTCACATCAATTCCAAAAACTGTCCGCATTATGTTTACCTCTTTGTCTTGAATGATTCCTTATTTTAGTGATTTCATTTTCAATACTCGACGTCTAGCGTCCAACATACTTTGATAAAATTCCATCTAAAACAGGTGTCTTGCCAGTTTTTTTACGGCGTCTAGCGCCAAAAGAAGCCACGACTTCACAAGACACCTCTACTTTAACACAAAGAAAAAGTAGTGAGTACTCACTCCCGTCGGAGATTTCTTCACTACTAATCTTAGTATGTTTTCTACAGGCGGCAGGTCTAGTTGATGACCATGAGAATGATTGTGAATGGAAAAGCGGAAGTTAGTGAGTGCAGCGTTTAATTATCTGAGAATAGAGAAAAAGCTGAGAAACTCATCTCAGCTTTTTATACATACTATTAAATTTGTTAAAGTGAAGTCAAAAAAGTGAGTCCACCCAAAATCACACCAGCTGAGTTTGGAATAATTAGTATCCAATCTTTCTTGGGTTCTTTTGTCCATCCATAAAGAACCCAAATTAAACAAGATACTGCTGCGGATAAAGGCTGGAATGGTTGAGCTTTGTTGCCTTGTAAATTGGCAAAAATTTGTGGGATGTAGGCGATAAATACAATAATCCCGATAAAGGCCCCAATGGAACCGACAATTTGATTTATTTTTTGTTTAGTCATATATACCTCCAATTGTAGAGTATCAAAATGATTGAAAATAGGCAAGGAATATGGTCATTTGTTGTTATTTTCTGTACAAAATAGAATAAAATGTTTATATCTATATTTTGCAGAGGATAGTATACAATATGTTGTGTAAACACAAAAAGGAATAAATCCGTTATAGTAGAGTTGCGAAACATTACTAGAAAGAGATTTATTCCTATGACTCAGTTTAGCACAGAACTACTTAACTTCTTAGCCCAAAAGCAAGATATTGATGAATTTTTCCGTACTTCTCTTGAAACGGCGATGAATGATCCGCTTCAAGCAGAATTGTCAGCCCTTTTAGGGTATGAGCCTTACGATAAAGTAGGCTATAATTCTGGTAATAGTCGTAATGGAAACTTTAGTCCAGCTTTGATCCCCTCTTATGGACGTCGAGATGACCACTTGGAAGAGATGGTTATCAAACTCTATCAAACCGGCGTAACGACTCGAGAAATTAGCGACATCATCGAGCGAATGGATGGTCATCACTATAGTCCTGCCACAATTTCTAATATCTCAAAAACAACTCAGGAGAATGTCTCTGCTTTTCATGAGAGAAGCTTAGAAGCCAATTACTCTGTTTTATTTCTTGATGGAACCTATCTTCCATTAAGACGTGGAGCCGTTAATAAAGAATGTATTCATATCGCACTTGGCATTACACCAGAAGGACAGAAGGTTGTTCTTGGATATGAAATCGCCCCAAATGAAAACAATGATTCATGGTCCACCCTGTTAGATAAGCTTCAAAAACAAGGCATTCAACAGGTTTCTCATGTAGCGACCGATTGCTTCAAGGGGCTTGAGCAGATGATCAGTCAGGCTTACCCATTAGCTAAACAACAACGTTGCTTAATTCATATTAGTCGAAATCTAGCTAGTAAAGTGAAACGAGCAGATAGAGCGGTTATTTTGAAGCAATTTAAAACGATTTATCGTACTGAAAATTTAGAAATAGCAGTCCTAGCTTTGGAGGACTTTATCGCTGAATGGAAACCAAAGTATAGGAAAGTCATGGAAAGTCTGGAGAATACGGATAATCTTTTAACTTTTTATCAGTTTCCCTACCAGATTTGGCACAGCATTTATTCGACAAACCTCATTGAGTCTCTTAACAAAGAAATCAAACGTCAAACGAGGCTGGGACAATAGTCCTAGCCTCTTAATTGTCTTTGGATTGTCGAGCAAGACGCAGTGGTTGAGTGGGCTCTACTACGCTGATTTCATCAGTTTTTACAGCCCTACTCAACTGTGCGGAGGTGTGACGACGAAATCGACTTCTAACGAATTACCGATTTCTGTCCCACTCTCCTAACGAGGAGGCTCTGGAACGTTATTTAGTTACTTTGTTTGAAAATTATAATTTCAAGCAAAGTCAACGTATCCACAAAGGGTTTGGCCAATGTGCTGACACACTTGAAAGCTTATTTGATTAACATTCTTCAACTCTACTTGAGTGTTTACACAAAATTATTGACAGTATCCAATTCGATTACATGACAATTATTTAATCTTTCATTAAGATAGTAAAAAACTCGTTAAAATAAGATTTATCAAGTTTTTTTGGCGCTAAAAAATGATATAATGAATGAGTCTTTAAGGTGTAGATTTTTAGACAAAAAATATATTGGGGAAAAATTGAATATGGAAAATAAAGTACGCTATAAACTGCACAAAGTGAAGAAGCAATGGGTTACTTTAGCGGTTGCTTCAGTAGCCTTGGCTACCATTGTTGGTGCTAGTGTTACCACGTCTTCACTTGTTTCGGCAGAAGAAATAAATAATACTAATGGATCACCTTCAACAACTACAGTCGGGGAAAATACAAATCCTGTGGTTGAAAAAGAGGTAGGCACAACAACAGAGGTGGCAAATACTTCAAATGCCACAACAACAGACCGAGCAGCAGTTACTGCTGATAAACCAGCTGAAACGACAGTTCAACCAAATTCAGGAGCAACTAGTGATAGAGCTGCAGCAGTAGAGGTTGAAGCCAAACCTGAAACGACTGCTAAGCCAGAAGTAGCCGCTAAACCAGAAACAGCTACAACATCTGAAGTAGCTGCAAATGCTGGAGTAGCCGCTCCAACGACTGAGAAGTCTAAAGAGCTTTCTGAAGCTGAAATTAAAGCTGCAGTCTCACTCGATAATATTAAAAAAGAAAAAGATGGTAAATATTACTATCTTTTAGAAGATGGATCACATAAGAAAAACTTTGCCATTACTGTAAATGGTCAGGTCCTTTATTTTGATGAGAATGGTGTCCTTTCAAGCACATCAACTTATTCATTCACACAAGAAACAACAAATCTTGTCACTGATTTTACTAAAAACAATGCTGCTTACGATTCAACAAAAGCAAGCTTTGAACTTGTTGATGGTTATTTGACAGCTGATAGTTGGTACCGTCCAAAAGAAATCCTTGAAGCAGGAACAACTTGGAAAGCGTCAACTGAAAAAGATTTTCGCCCACTTTTGATGTCTTGGTGGCCTGATAAGGATACTCAAGTAGCTTACTTGAACTACATGACTAAGGCTCTTAGCAATGGTGAAGAAACAAAAGATGTCTTTACGATTGAAAATTCTCAAGCTAGCTTGAATGCCGCTGCTCAAATCATTCAACGTAAGATTGAGGTTAAGATTGCTGCTAATAAGTCAACAGACTGGTTGCGTCAGTCAATCGAGGCCTTTGTTAAAGACCAAGATAAATGGGACATTAACTCTGAATCTCCAGGTAAAGAACACTTCCAAAAAGGGGCTCTCCTCTTTGTTAATAGTGATTTAACGAAGTGGGCTAACTCAGACTACCGTAAACTTGACCAAACGGCAACAAGTCGTTTGGCAAACGATAAGATCAAGAGTGGTAGTGATGCTGGTTATGAGTTCTTGCTATCAAGCGATATCGACAACTCAAACCCAATTGTGCAAGCTGAAATGCTTAACCAATTGTATTACTTCATGAACTGGGGACAAATCGTCTTTGGTGACAAGGACAAAGATGCTCACTTTGATGGTATCCGTGTTGATGCTGTGGACAATGTCAGCATCGATATGCTTCAATTAGTGTCTTCATACATGAAGGCTGCTTACAAGGTCAATGAGTCTGAAGCACGTGCCCTTGCTAATATCTCAATTCTTGAAGCTTGGTCTCAAAACGACCCATATTATGTGGACGAACATAATACAGCTGCCCTTTCTATGGATAATGGTCTCCGTTTGTCTATTGTTCATGGATTGACTCGTCCAGTAACTAATAAAGGTACAGGTGCTCGTAATGCATCAATGAAGGACCTTATTAACGGTGGTTATTTCGGTCTTTCAAACCGTGCGGAAGTTACATCATATGATCAACTTGGTTTTGCAACCTATCTCTTTGTTCGTGCACACGACTCAGAAGTTCAAACGGTTATCGCAGACATTATCAGCAAAAAAATTGATCCTACAACAGATGGATTTACTTTTACATTAGATCAATTGAAACAAGCTTTTGACATTTATAATGCTGATATGTTGAAAGTGGATAAGGAATATACGCATTCAAATATTCCTGGAGCTTATGCTTTGATGCTTCAAACAATGGGTGCAGCAACACGTGTTTATTATGGAGACTTGTATACTGATAATGGTCAGTACATGGCTAAGAAATCACCATACTTTGATCAAATCACAACTCTTCTTAAAGCGCGTCCTAAATATGTAGCTGGTGGACAAACATCTTATATCCACAATCTTGCTGGAGATGGCGTATCGTCTGCTAAAGACAATAAAGAAGTTTTGGTTTCTGTCCGTTATGGTCAAGATTTGATGTCTAAGACTGATACAGAAGGTGGAAAATACGGTCGTAATTCTGGTATGTTGACCCTCATTGCTAATAACCCAGATTTGAAATTAGCAGATGGTGAAACAATTACTGTAAATATGGGTGCAGCCCACAAGAACCAAGCCTACCGTCCACTCTTGCTTGGTACGGATAAAGGTATCGTGTCCTCATTGAATGATTCAGATACTAAGATTGTTAAATACACAGATGCACAAGGAAATCTTGTCTTCACAGCTGATGAAATCAAAGGCTTTAAGACTGTTGATATGAGTGGTTACCTTTCAGTTTGGGTACCAGTAGGTGCGACTGACGATCAAAACGTTCTTGCCAAACCATCAACAAAAGCCTACAAAGAAGGGGATAAGGTTTATAGCTCTTCTGCAGCACTTGAAGCACAAGTGATTTACGAAGGTTTCTCAAACTTCCAAGACTTTGTCAAAGAGGATAGTCAATATACTAACAAATTGATTGCAGCTAACGCAGACCTCTTCAAGTCATGGGGTATTACGTCATTTGAGATTGCACCTCAATATGTCTCATCTAAGGATGGCACTTTCCTTGATTCTATTATTGAAAATGGTTATGCCTTCACAGACCGTTACGACTTTGCCATGAGCAAAAACAATAAATATGGTTCAAAAGAAGATCTTCGTGATGCCCTCAAGGCTCTTCACAAACAAGGTATTCAAGTCATTGCTGACTGGGTTCCAGACCAATTGTATACTCTCCCAGGTAAAGAAGTAGTGACAGCTACTCGTACAGATACGCATGGTAAGGTGCTTGATGATACTAGCTTGGTTAATAAGCTCTATGTGACAAATACCAAGTCATCAGGAAATGATTTCCAAGCACAGTATGGTGGGGCCTTCCTCGACAAACTTCAAAAACTTTATCCAGAAATCTTCAAAGAAGTTATGGAAGCGTCAGGTAAGACAATTGATCCATCTGTGAAGATTAAACAATGGGAAGCTAAGTACTTTAACGGTACAAACATCCAAAAACGTGGTTCAGACTACGTTCTCAGCGATGGTAAATTGTACTTCACCGTTAACGATAAAGGTACCTTCCTTCCAGCTGCCTTGACTGGTGATACAAAAGCTAAAACTGGATTTGCTTATGATGGTACAGGGGTAACTTATTATACAACATCTGGTACTCAAGCTAAGAGTCAATTTGTGACATATAATGGCAAACAGTACTACTTTAACGATAAGGGTTACCTTGTAACTGGTGAACAAGCTATCGACGGTTCAAACTATTTCTTCTTGCCAAATGGTGTTATGTTTACTGATGGTGTTATTAAAAATGCCAAAGGTCAATCATTGGTTTATGGTAAGTCAGGTAAATTGACGACTCAAACTGGTTGGAAAGAAGTTACTGTTAAAGATGATAGTGGTAAGGAAGAGAAATTCTACCAATACTTCTTCAAAGGTGGCATCATGGCTACTGGTTTGACTGAAGTAGAAGGTAAGGAAAAATACTTCTATGACAATGGTTACCAAGCTAAAGGCATCTTCATTCCTACAAAAGACGGCCACTTGATGTTCTTCTGTGGCGATTCAGGTGAACGTAAGTACTCAGGCTTCTTTGAACAAGATGGTAACTGGTACTACGCTAATGATAAGGGCTATGTTGCCACTGGATTTACTAAGGTAGGTAAACAAAACCTTTACTTCAATGAAAAAGGTGTTCAAGTTAAGAATCGCTTCTTCCAAGTTGGTGATGCCACTTACTATGCAAATAACGAAGGTGATGTTCTTCGTGGTGCGCAAACCATCAATGGTGACGAGCTCTACTTTGATGAGTCAGGTAAACAAGTTAAAGGTGAGTTTGTGAACAATCCTGATGGTACGACTTCATACTACGATGCCATTACAGGTGTGAAACTTGTGGATACATCACTAGTAGTTAATGGTCAAACCTTTAATATCGATGTTAAGGGTGTTGTGACTAAGGCACATACACCAGGCTTCTATACTACTGGGGACAACAACTGGTTCTATGCAGACTCACATGGACGTAATGTCACAGGTGCTCAGGTCATCAATGGTCAACACCTCTACTTTGATGCAAATGGTCGTCAAGTTAAGGGTGGCTTCGTAACGAACACTGACGGTAGTCGTTCATTCTACCATTGGAATACTGGTGATAAATTGGTATCAACCTTCTTCACTACCGGTCATGATAGATGGTATTATGCTGATGATAAGGGAAATGTCGTTACAGGAGCTCAAGTGATTAACGGTCAAAAACTCTTCTTTGCTACTGATGGTAAACAGGTTAAAGGTGACTTTGCAACAAATGCGAATGGCAGCCGTTCATACTACCATGGAGCTACTGGTAATAAGTTAGTCTCAACCTTCTTCACTACTGGAGACAACAACTGGTACTATGCTGATGCCAAAGGTGAACTTGTTGTTGGCGAACAGACGATCAACGGCCAAAACCTTTACTTTGACCAAACTGGTAAGCAAGTGAAAGGTGCAACAGCTGCGAATCCTGATGGCTCAATCTCTTACTATGATGTTCATACAGGGGAAAAGGCTATTAATCGTTGGGTTAAAATTCCTTCAGGGCAATGGGTATACTTTAACGCTCAAGGAAAAGGCTACGTGTCAAATTAAGATTAATGAATGAAAGAAGTCAATCACTTTTTGTGGTGGCTTTTTTCGGCTCTTTGTCAACTGTAGTGGGTGACGAAAAGCTAACATCTAGAGAGGACCTGATAGGTCTTCTCTTTTTTTATGTTCAGAGTGATGAAGACACGTTTCTTAAAGTTGATGAAGTTTCTAAAACCGAAGCCCAACCGTTTGATGTCTTTAATCAACTTATTA
>NZ_JALT01000019.1:0-156904 GCF_000525585.1 Streptococcus sp. ACS2 | reverse complement strand
TAAACTCTCATTAAAAATTTAATAATTGTTCGAGCGTTAACTCATTACCGTCATCTGACGATTTATTCTTGTAAATTGACAGGTTATAATTTCTTCTATCATAACCCTGCACTTGGTTTCTTATTCAGTTCTCAAAGGTCTTTGTCTCTCTTAAGACAACTCCTATATTCTAGCAAATCTAGAATAGTTTGTCAACACTTTTTTTAAGTTTTTTTACTTCTCGTGTTCGCCGCCCCTTCCGAAACAGCTTATTTATAATATCATCTCTGACTTACCTTGTCAATAATTTGCAGTGATTTTAATTTTCTTTTTTTTATAATGCTTTTTAATGGTATTTTTTCTCTCGATTTTACTTAAAAAAAAGAAGAGTAGAACTCCTTACTCTTCTTCATCTTTATTTTTATTTTCAATTCTTTCTTTGACTTCGTCGTAAGATAAGGCATGATTATCTTCTTCTGAGTCTCCAAGAGAATCCTCCGGCATCTTACCAGTCTCATAAATTGACTTGATTTGTGCAGCATCGAGTGTTTCATACTTAAGTAAAGCTTCTGCAATGAGAGCATGTGTTTCTCGGTTTGCATTGATAATTTCAGCTGCTTTGTCATGTGCCTCAACTAAAAGTGATCGAATTTCTTCGTCAATAAGTTGAGCTGTATGAGCTGAGTAAGACTTATCTGTAGTAAATTGTCCTGGATTCATCGCATGATTACCTTCATATTGGACTGGTCCAAGTTTTTCGCTCATACCATATTCAGTAACCATTGCACGTGCCAACTGTGTCGCTTGCTCAAAGTCATTTGAAGCACCTGATGTTTGAACGTTGAAAATAATTTCTTCTGCAACACGTCCACCCATAAGACCTGCCAATTGTTCTTTTAGCTCATCTTTAGATGACAACATCTGATCCTCTTTTGGTAGAGAAATCATATAACCACCTGCGCGACCTCGTGGAACAATAGTAACCTTGTGAACATCACGAGCGCTAGAAAGTGTTAAACCAACAATTGTATGACCCGCTTCATGGTAAGCCACAACTTTACGTTCGTGTTCTGAAACTTGGCGGTCTTTCTTAGATGGTCCAGCAATAACACGATCCTCTGCTTCGTCGATATCACTAGCATCAATTCTAGTCTTACTACGTCGTGCAGCAACTAGAGCTGCTTCATTCAAGACATTCTCCAAGTCTGCTCCAACAAAACCTGGAGTTTGTTGAGCAACAACTTTAAGGTCAACATCTTCAGCCAATGGTTTATTCTTAGCATGGACTTTCAAGATAGCCTCTCGGCCTTTTACATCTGGGCGACCAACAAGAACTTTACGGTCAAAACGGCCTGGACGCAGGAGGGCTGGATCAAGAACATCACTACGGTTGGTTGCAGCAATGACAATGATATTCTCATTTCCATCAAAACCATCCATTTCAATCAACAGTTGGTTAAGGGTTTGTTCGCGTTCGTCGTTACCACCGCCCATTCCAGTACCACGACGACGCCCAACCGCATCGATTTCATCAATAAAGATAATAGCACGTTCAGCCTTTTTAGCGTCTTCAAAAAGACTACGAACACGACTTGCTCCGACACCGACAAACATCTCTACAAAGTCAGAACCTGAGATACTAAAGAAAGGAACATCTGCTTCACCAGCAACAGCTTTAGCAAGCAGAGTTTTACCTGTCCCTGGAGGACCTTCAAGGAGGACACCTTTAGGAATACGTGCACCCAGTGCCTTATATTTACGTGGATTTTTGAGGAAATCTACAACCTCTACAAGTTCTTCTTTTTCTTCTTCAGCACCAGCCACATCTGTGAAACGAACTTTAATATTCTCTTTTGATTGAGTCTTAGCACGGTTGCGGCCAAAATTCATTGCACCGCGGTTACCGCCCTGATTCATCATGAAAAGGAAGAAAATAGCAATCCCAATCAAAGGTAGGTAACTAAAAAGATATGAAATCCAAGCACCACTTGAACTTTCACGTATCATTTTAACATTAACATCAGCTGCTTCTGATGCTGATTGCAATTTCTGCATGGTTGTTTCATTCTGAAGCACAGTTGACGTAAAGCTACGTGTCTCTGATGATGCACTACCTAAAAATGGTAGACTAAGGTCAGTATCAACCTTTTCAGCCTTTTTGTAGCTACCTTTGACTTCAATGATACTACCGTCTGGCTGATAAGTGATAGATTTTACCTTACCATCTTCAATTTTCTTAACCAACTGTGTGTAAGACAATTGTTGACTTGGGCTTTGGCTTCCTCCTGCAAAGTATTGTACTCCGGTTACAACCGCAATAATAACTATGATGTAGAGAAAAGCGTTCCGTAAGAAGCCATTATTATTTTTATTATTCATAAATTAATTAGACCTTTACTTATTTTGTATAAATTTCTTCTTTTAGGACACCGACATAAGGGAGGTTACGGTATTTTTCATCATAGTCTAGTCCGAAACCAACGATAAATTCATTAGGGACATCATAACATATGTAATCTGCCTCAATATCAACAACACGACCCTCTGGTTTATCAAAAAGAGTTGCGATTTTGACTGAATTGGCTTTACGGTACTTGAACATATCTCGAAGATAAAGGAGCGTACGACCTGTATCAATGATATCTTCAATAAAGATGATGTCTCGTCCTTCAACATTAGTGTCAACATCTTTAAGAATCTTTACTTCACCACTGCTGACAGTTCCGCCACCATAACTTGAAACGACCATAAAGTCCATCTCAATATGGGTATCAATATGTTTGATAAGTTCTGCCATAAATGGAACAGCACCTTTCAAAACACAGACTAGAAGAGGATTTTTCCCCGCATAATCCTCTGTCAGTTGTTGTCCTAGTTCTTTAGTTTTAGCTACGATATCCTCTTGGGAAAAGAGGACTTTTTTTATGTCTTTTTCTAACATTTGGGTTCCCTTTCTCGAAGTCAATATTCTGTTATTATACCACTTTTACTTCAATCATCGTTATTTGAACATGGTATTTGATTAGAAATTCTTATAAATGACTACAGTGCCATAAAGTATAGCATTTTCAGGTTTTTTTTTCAAATAGAGACGCCCAGCAACATAAAGAAAAATAATATGACCATCTTGTTCTCCTACAATGGCTTTTTGACGATCCTTCTCTAAAATCTTATTGTCTATAAACAGTCGTCTTAATTTTTTATGGTGACTACCAAGGTCAATCTTATCGCCTTCTTTTCTATGACGAATCACTATTGGGGCATCTGACCAAATACTAATAGCATCTGTGTTAGAAACGTCATTGAATTCTGAAAAAGTCAAGGTATAATCCTCAAACTCAACAGATTTTCCAAATTCTAAGAGACAAGGAGGCGATAAAGAAATAGACGCTTCTTTCCTTATCAAGAAATATGTCTGTGTTTTTACTAGTTCATAACCATTTTTTAGGGGCATCTTTCCTGAAGCGTTTTTCCTTAGATAACTTATCAATTGATTAAATTGACCTTTAGAAAGCTGCAAATCAGGAAAGGAGTCTAAATAATTCTGAAGAAGAAAGAGCTGGACAGCATCTGACTGTTGCTGAAAAACAGATAAATCAGTGATACTAATATCCTTTGTTAACTCTCCTAGAGCTTGCTCCATAAGGCCAATCTCCTCGGCTAAAAGACAAAGGTGCTCCTTAATTTTAGGATTTTCCTGAGATAAAGTAGGAAGATAGGACAGTCTGATGCGATTCCGAAGGTAGGCTAGTGAAGTATTACTCCTATCCTCAAAATGGAAAGTTACGGGAAGCTGAGCTTTCGTAAGATGCAAAAAGGGACGAATAATCTGACCAGTGCCAAATGGTCTGATAGCTGAAATTCCTGTCAGGTGTCTTAAACGACTTCCTCTCAATAGTCTCATAAAAATTGTCTCTGCCTGATCATCTGCATGATGGGCTGTTACAAGAGCAGAGTAATCATAATCTTTCATGAGCTGCTTAAAAAACTCATAGCGAAAGGTACGGGCAGCATTTTCTGAAAACTTTCCTGAGAATGCACTATAGTGAAAAGGGACCTTGTGTTCCTCTGCCCAATGACGTAAATACGCTTCTTCATGCTCCGACTCTTGTCGTTGTTTATGATTAACGTGAGCAATCCCCAACTGAATATCCAAATCTTTTTGATGGTTATACAAAAAGTGCAGCAAACTCATAGAGTCTGCTCCACCTGATACTGCTACTAAAATTTTCTTGTGCCGGTTAAAATAACCCTTGGCTTGCATCATTTGCAACAATTTTTGTGTCATTATTTCAAAATTCCATAAACATCATCTGCAATTGAGGTGATTTTGTCATAGCCTTCTTTATCCGTAAAAATCGATAAAATAAAGGGAGAATCTGCATAAACAATAGCGACGTCATGTTTAAAGTCGTAGGCATCACCAATTTTATGAGCGACGGGAACATCAATGTTTTTGGAAATACGTTCGCCATCATAGTCCGTACTTGAAAGATAATTGATAATATCACCATTTTGTCTATAAACAGCCTCCATCAAAGTACCTGCGGCTCTAGCAGTCAACTCCTTTTTATCCATATTCCACGAGGTCGCTGCGGCTTTATCTACTGATTTTTGGAAGGCTTTATCATACTGATTGGCTACATAATAACCTAATATATTTGTCGCTACATTATCTGAGTTTTGGGCTACAGCCTTCAACAGATTTTCTAAGCTATAATTTTTATCATCAGGCATCTTACTAATCTTTCCAGAACCATCTGGATCATAAGCACCTGGAAAACCATTCACAGCAGAGGTATATTGATACTCATCTGATAATCCTAATTTCTCTTGAGACAGACGTTCCTGTGCATAGTAGAGTACACCAAGCTTCGCTACGCTAGCTGCATACATGCTTTTTTCGTCATTGATAGCAGCTACTCGGTTCGTATCAAGCTGTTTAACATAAACTGAAATGCGCTCTTGATTGTTATACTTCTCATTAAGAACTTTTTGAACAGACTCGATGCGATTATCAGTCGTTGATAAATCAGAAGCATTAATCCACCCCTCTCCGTCTACCAAATAGTAGGTCCCTGCATGCGTCTGAGCTGCTTGGCTAACCTTAATAGGTTTGAAACTAGCGAGTTTAGAGTCAGCTTTTTCGGTTCCTAACACGTAAGGTTCTTTGTATACCGTTAAACCATCTTTAGTCCAGAAGGTCATATCTACTGGTTTTTGATTATAGATACTATCATCCACAATTGATTTCTGACTAGCGGCTACATAATCACCATCTTGAAGTTGGAAAACAGGTTCACCTTTTGCGTTCCAAAAAATAGCAGAAATCGATAGTTTGGTATCCGCTTGGATACTGGTTTTAAATTCGGTTAATTCCTTGTTCTTATAAGTTAGGATATTTGTTATCGTTCTTGGATTTTTAGGAATCTGTTTAAATTGACTCAAGCTAGCTGTAGTATTTTGAGTCAATTTTTGAACCTGTTTTGGGGTCAGAGCTAACTCCTTCTCCATAGGAAGTAGGACTAGAGGGCTAGAAGATACAAGCACAACAGTTGCAGCTATTAAGAGCTTTTTCATGCTTGTTTCTTCACCTCCTCTTTCCTCGGTAATTCCGTTTTAAGTTGCTGATTTTTTTCTGATAGTTCCTCTAACTTGGCTTCTGAATAGGTTAAAAAAGTTTCTACAGTTTTAAGTAAATCTTTCATTAGGGTAATAAGCTTGGTACAGGATAGATAGACTCTCCTTCACGTGAATAATAATACTTAGCACGCGCATATTTCTCGGCGAAAGCATCATCCTTAAGTTTCTTAGCCAAATCCTTTCGTTCCTTTGTCTGATCTGACAATTTATCATAGTCTTTCTGAAGCGACAAGACTTCCTTCTCTTGCTGTTTGATGTTCATATAGGTCTCAACCAGATTGTAGGTTGGCAAGATAAAGAGTAAAACAACCACAAAGAGAATCCACCCCATAAAGCGCTTCCTTTGTTCGTGTTCGGCACGCTCTAATCGTTGCTCTTGATTGGCATTATCAATGTAATCATTCGTAAGCTGTACAATATTAGGCTTCTTGCTCATCTGCTTCAATCCTTGTTTCACTTATAATCTCGTACATTTTTGCCGCATCTTCTTTTTTCGTACTATCTTTCATTTCTAGAACACGGACAGTCAAGAGTTTATTTCCAAAACGAACTTCCACTTGGTCACCAATTTTTAAATCTGTAGATGACTTAGCGAGTACACCATTTACTTTTATACGCCCTTTATCAGCCACTTCTTTAGCCACTGGACGGCGTTTGATAATTCGTGATACTTTTAAATATTTGTCTAATCTCAATGTTACTGTTTCCTTTTCGTTAGGATATCTCTTCTATGATAGCATTTTTTTTAGAAAATAGGGGACTAAAGCCTTTTCAATACAAAAATAAGAGGATCGACACTAGTCGACCCTCTCAGGAGATTTATGAAAAAGAAAAGTTTTAGGATGTTTTATAGTATAGAGAGACTTACTTAAACTTTCCTTAAGCTTCTTTTTTTTCTTTACGTTCTTTGATTTCCATAAATGTCTGTCCAAAAATCTTTAATTCTTCAAGAATTTCATAGTCTTTCTTGTTACGAACATCAAAAGTAATCTCTACTTTCCCCTGGTTATCACTGATTTTTGCTTTTAAATGCGTTTTAGAGATGGCTTCGAAATAATCTTGAGTCAAGAAGAATTTGAGAGAGGCTTTTTCGAAACGAACAGTGATAGTATCGTTCTTACGCTCAACTAATTCTGCAAAGGCAGCATCCAAATAGGCCTTAACCAGACCAATCTCAATGAGATAGGCAACTTGGTCTGGATATTCTCCAAAGCGGTCAATAAGCTCATCTTGAAGGTCTTGATAATCTTTCTGATTCTCAATTTCTCGAATACGCTTATAAATTTCAATTTTTTGGCGCTCGTCAGAAATATAGTCAGAAGGGAGGTAAGCATCAATCTGAAGATTGAACTCTGCATTTCCTTTACGTCGAACTTGAGTTTTACCTTGACGTTTATTGATAGCCTCTTCCAAGAGTTGCGAGTACATTTCGAACCCGACTGAGTCGATGAAACCACTTTGAGAAGCACCAAGAATGTTCCCCGCACCACGAATTGATAAATCACGCATGGCTATTTTGAAACCTGATCCCAGTTCTGTAAAGCCCTTAATAGCATCCAATCGCTTCTCAGAGACTTCCGTCAACACTTTGTCAGGACGATACATGAGATAGGCGTAAGCAATTCGATTACTACGTCCCACACGACCTCTCAACTGATAAAGGGTAGATAAGCCCATATGATCTGCATTCTCAATGAAGAGAGTATTAACGTTGGAGATATCAATCCCTGTCTCGATAATGGTCGTTGCTACCAATACATCGTAATCACCATTCAAGAAATCCAAGAGGGTATTCTCCAACATAACCTCACTCATCTGACCATGAACAAATCCGATACGTGCTTCAGGGACTAGCTCATGTAATTCAGAAACTTTTTGATCAATGGTTTCAACACGATTATAAACATAAAAAATCTGACCACCTCGGTCCATCTCTCTTAATATCGCTTCTCGAATAAGACCAGGATTAGTTTCCATAACATAAGTTTGAACTGGATAACGGTTGGTAGGGGCTGTCTCAATAATCGACAAATCACGAATACCTAGCATAGACATATGAAGCGTACGAGGAATAGGTGTCGCAGTTAGAGTAAGGACATCAACCTTAGCTTTCAACTCCTTAAGTTTCTCTTTATGCTTCACGCCAAAACGTTGTTCTTCATCAATTACTAGCAAGCCTAAGTCAGAAAACTTAACATCTTTAGACAGTAGGCGGTGAGTACCAATAATAATATCAATACGCCCTTTAGCTAGATTTTCAATAGTCTCATTCTGCTCTTTTTTACTTCTAAAACGACTGAGTTCATCTACTTCAACGGCATGATTTTCAAAACGCTCTTTAAAATTCAAATAGTGCTGATGGGCAAGGACCGTTGTAGGAACTAGGATAGCAACTTGCTTTCCATCATTGACTGCCTTGAAGGCGGCACGCATAGCTACCTCTGTCTTACCAAAACCAACATCACCAACCAAGAGACGATCCATGGGTTTGTCTGACTCCATGTCTGCCTTAATTTCCTTGATAGAACGCAATTGATCCTCTGTCTCAGCATAGGCGAAATCATCTTCGAAATCTCTTTGATTATCATCATCTGGTGAAAAAGCAAAACCTTTAAGTTGACTACGCTCAGCGTAAAGTTTTAAGAGATCATCAGCAATATCCTCTACTTGTTTACTTACTTTTTGTTTAGTCTTTTGGAAACGCCCATCATTGAGTTTATTAATTTTAGGCTCTTTTCCGTCCGCTGACACATACTTAGAGAGACTCTCAATCTGCTCAACAGGTAGAGAAATTGTTGCAGCATCCTGATATTGGATGGTCAAGTAGTCACGATGTACCCCTTTAATCTCAATCGTCTCAATACCTTTAAATTGTCCGATACCATGAGTCTGGTGTACAACATAATCACCTTTTTCAAGCTCATTGTAATCTTTTAGACGCTCAGCATTGGAAACGTGACTGGCACGCGCACGACGTTTTACTTTTTTATGGAAAATCTCACGTTCAGTAACCAGAACAAGCTTTTCATCAGCAAAGTAAAAACCATTGGATAAGTTTCCTAGAACTAATTGAGGCTTATGAGGAATCAAATTTCCAAAACTACTAAGTGGTAAATCTAAATCATATTCTTCCAAGGTTTCCTTCAAAGATTTGAGTTGCTTTTCAGACCCCACTTGTAAAATAACTGTAGCCTTATTCTTGGTATAGCGATGTATTTCATCAACTAGAAGTGGAAACTGGTTAAAGAACTCCTGCATAGGATATTGCGTGAATTGATACAACTTATCAAATTTAAGATTTCCCAAGCCCTTATGAAAATTCGAAAAGAAACTAGCTGGCTGATAGTTACGTAAAGTCTTAAATGAATCCACTAAGTAGTTTAGATGACTCAGAGACTTGCCTTGGTGAAGATCCTCAGTTAAAAGATTAGCCACCTCCAATTCAAGACGTCCATGGCGGTCCACTATCTTTTGAAAATCATCAATGAATACAGGAGTTCCTTTGGGAAGGTAGTCAAATAAGGTATAAGCCTTATCATAAAAGAGAGACAAAAACTTACGTAAATCTTTATGACGGTAGCCATCAATCGTAACCGACAGAACTTCCTCAAGGTAAGCCTTATGAGGACCTTCTGCCTTCGAGACCGCACTTTCTAGGGCCTTCTCAGCACGTTGGTAATCCTCTCTTGTTAAGATAATATCATCTGCTGGTGATACGATAACATGCTCTAAATTGTCTAAAGATTTCTGACTATCGCTATCAAACTGACGAATGCCATCAATCTCGTCTCCAAAAAATTCTAAACGGTAGGGGAGCTCTGAAGTCATTTCATAAATATCTAAAATGTCGCCCCTACGACTATACTCACCAGGTGAGAGAACTTGCTCCACTCTTTGGTATCCAATATGAGTCAGATGCTTACTTAGAGCCTCTAAATCATGTTCCTCCCCTAGTGTTAAGTCAATGCGAGAGTCTTTATAAACCTTAGGGTTAGGCAAATGTAACTTAGTACCAACTAAACTCGTGACCAAAACCCCACTGGCCTCTTTATCCATTAAAAAATTAAGACTTTCAAGACGAGAATGGGTCTTTTCTGGTGAAGCGAAGATAAACTCTGCAGCTACTACATCATCTGCAAAAAAAGAATAAACCTTATCCTCTCCTAAGATAGCTGACAAATCTCCTGTCAGTTGCTCAGCTTCATTTTGTGTTGAAGTAACTATTAAAATCTTAGGAACTTGCTCAGAAAGAGCGGATGCCATGACAACTGCCTTGCTGGAACCAGAAAATCCCATGACCAACTGCCTACTCAATAGTGTTACTTTATCACGCCACTCAAGCAATTGATGATTCTTCTCAAAAAGATCTAATAGAGTATTAGCCATTATAACGCCTCATAGTATCTTCGAAATCATTGGTTTTCAGGTAATGATTGAGGGCTGTCTCTACCTTGTCTAAAGTCGGTAAAATTGTGGCATAGTCGTCTTCACTAAATTTTCCAAGGACATGATTAACGACCGACATTCCTTTCTGTGGGCGTCCAATACCAATTTTTATACGGTCAAATTCTTGAGTGCCAGTTTCAGCAATGATAGATTTAATACCATTATGACCACCCGCTGAACCTTTTTGACGAAAGCGCAATTTCCCAACTTCCATATCTAAGTCATCGTAAATGACGATAAAATCCTCCATGGGAATATTGTAATAAGCTAGTAATGCTCTAACAGCTAGACCTGATAGATTCATAAAGGTTGTTGGTTTCACAAAATAAACCTTCTCACCATTTAAAAAGGTCGAAGCCACTTCAGCCTTAAAGGTCCTTTCTTCAGAAAAGGTTAATCCCAGTTCCTTAGCCATTAGGTCAATAGCCATAAAACCAACATTGTGACGTGTCTCACGGTATTTTGAACCAGGATTTCCCAAGCCAACTACTAATTTTGTCATTATTTCTCCTCTTTGATAAACAGCAAAAGGACTGAAAAATACTTTTTCAGCCTTGTGCACTATTTTTTATTTTCTAAACGTTGAAACGGAATTCCATGATGTCGCCATCTTGGACAACGTATTCTTTTCCTTCTTCACGAAGGCGACCAGCTTCCTTAACAGCTTTCTCAGAACCATATTTAATGAGATCATCGTAAGACATGGTTACAGCACGGATAAAGCCTTTCTCGAAGTCAGAGTGGATAATTCCAGCTGCTTGTGGAGCCTTGATACCTCGTTTAAAGGTCCAAGCACGCACCTCTTTTTCACCAGCAGTGAAGTAAGTTCCAAGACCAAGCAAGTGATAGGCTGCGCGTGTCAGTTTATCAACTCCTGATTCTGTCAAACCAAGGTCTTCTAGGAACATCTCCTTATCTTCATCATCCAACTCAGAAATTTCTTCCTCAACACGTGCCGAGATAACAACTACTTCTGCATTTTCAGTCGCTGCAAACTCACGAATTTGCTTCACATAATCAATATCATCAGGATTTGCGACCTGATCTTCATCAACGTTAGCCACGTAAAGCACTGGTTTTGTTGTCAAGAGGAAGAGTCCCTTAACAATTTTTTGCTCTTCCTCAGTAAAATCAATCGTACGTGCAGACTTACCATCTTCTAGAACGGGTTTAATCTTTTGAAGAATGTTAAACTCTGCTACAGAATCTTTATCTTTTTGTGTACGCGCAATTTTTTCGACACGCGCATAACGTTTGTTAATTGATTCAAGGTCAGCCAAAATCAATTCTAGATTGATTGTATCAATATCAGCCATCGGATCTACAAAGGCATCCTCACGCCCTTGTTCACGCATAACGTTTTCATCATCGAAAGCACGAACCACATGGACAATCGCATCTACTTCACGAATGTTCGCCAAGAACTTATTTCCAAGACCTTCACCCTTTGATGCTCCTTTTACGATACCCGCAATATCTGTGAACTCAAATGTAGTTGGAACTGTCTTTTTAGGGGTAATAAGTTCAGTCAGTTTCGTCAAACGCTCATCTGGTACCTCAACCATACCGACGTTTGGATCAATTGTCGCGAAAGGATAGTTAGCAGCTTCCGCACCCGCTTTTGTAATTGCATTGAAAAGAGTTGATTTACCAACGTTTGGCAAACCGACGATACCTGCTGTTAAAGCCATTAATTTATTTCTCCATAAAAAAGTAATTCAGTTAATTATAACACAAAAATTGTTAAAAATAGGCAACTTCCCTTTGAGAATCATAAAAAGGAAAGCAAGGCAAAGAATGCTATAAAGAAGATGATTAGGGACTTTAGAAAGTCTTTATATTGCTAGTGAAGTAATTTTCTTAACATAAAACTCTCGTTATATAGTCTCTCCAACACCTGTTATAAAACCTTCTTAAGTTTCTTCTCGAAATCATGACGACTCATCATGACCACATGATCACAATTCGTACAACGAATCTTAATGTCAGCTCCAAGACGGATTACTTCCCATTCATTAGCTTTTTTTCCTGTTGCTTTGATAGTACAAGCATGTGGTTTTTTCATTTCAACTAAACTTCCAATTTGGTACATAAATTCCCTTTCTAGTAAAAAAGTTATCCACAGTGGATAACTTTTTCGATTTTAGTTTGTTCTTACAGGTGTAATCAATTGAATAAAATTCTCACTGTCATCTGCTGGCGTCAATGTAAATGGACGTACTGGTGAAATGAAACGTACACGGACAGTCTCACTCTTAAGAGCTTTCAAAGCATCTATTAGGTAGGTTGGATTGAAACTAATGACCAAATCACTACCTGAAACATCTTGCACGTCAATATCCTCATTCACCTTTCCGACTTCTGGCGAATTAACATGGGCACTGACACTACCATTAATGATTTCGAGTTTAACGGTACCACTTTGACTAGCATTAGAAATCAAATATGAACGTTCCATAGCAGAACGAAGGCTAGCAGTCTCAAAAACAACTTCTGTTTCAAATGAATCGGACAAGAGACGATTAGTGTCTGGATAATTTCCTTCAAGTAAACGTGTATAGAAAGAAATTGTTTCACTACGGAATAGAATTTGATTTATTGAGAAGAAGACCTCTAAGTTTTCAATATCATCGCTAAAGACTGCCGACAATTCTTTAAGTGAGCGACTTGGGATTACGACATCAAAGTTATCTGCAGAATGCTCCAGAACAAGTTGACGTTGACTCATTCGGTGAGAGTCAGTTGCTACAGCTTTGAGATCTTTATGATTTGAAAGAACAAAGTGAACTCCGGTTAAAATTGGACGACTTTCTTGAGTGCTTGCTGCAAATGAAGTTTCAGCAATGATAGATTTTAACACTTTTGTGTCCATGAGCAATGGTGTCAAGCTATCAACTTCCTGAATACGGGGATATTGTTCAACATCTTTCCCTTTTAAAGTAATCTCTGATTTACCACTCTTCAGTAAAACTTGGTATTGTTCGATTTCTTCAAAAGTAAGGGTAACATCAGGCAAGCTTGAGACAACATTAATGAAAAAGTTTGCTTCCAAAAGGATACTACCTGGCTGTGTAATTAATAGACCTGCATTTTCTTCCGAAACTGAGATACTATTTTCAATTGAGATTTGCCCATTTGATCCTGTCAAATAGATACCATCACTGGTAACTTCGATTTTAATCGTCGATAGAATTGGGATAGCATTTTTAGAAGAAATAGCACGGCGAGTCGTATGAAGTGCTTGTAAGAAATAAGCTTTATTAATCGCAAATTGAATCATGATGCTCCTTTATTTTTATTAGTATTATTTTAGTAGTAGTAGTAGGTCTTGTGGACACTGTGCATAAGTCTACAAAACATAGTTTTATCAAGGCTTTGAACTTGTGCACAGCCTGTGGAAAACTATGAATGATTTTTAATAGTTATCCACAAGTGTCATTTTATCTTGTTTTTGATGGTATCAATTTCAATGCGTAAACTGTCATCTTGGGCAATCATATTTTTGATTTTATTGTATGCATGTAAGACAGTTGAGTGGTCTCTTCCGCCAAATTCTTTTCCAATTTTTGGAAGGGAGTTATCAGTCATTTCACGCGCAAGATACATGGCTACCTGACGTGCCAAGACAATATTTTGTGTTCGTTTAGTTGCCTTAATCTCTTTTACAGTGACATTATAAAATTTCCCTACCTCAGTTTGGATATCCTCAATCGGAATAAGAGTTAACTTAGGACCATCCATTTTACGTGCGCGAATGGCTTCGGCAGCTACCTCAACTGTGATAGTATCTAACTGGCGAACATTGGCAACTAAGCTAATATCTTTTAAGGCCCCCTCCAAGTCACGGACATTTGAATCAAATTGGCCAGCTAAATACTCAATTGTTTCAGGAGGAAAATGATAATCATAGTCCATAATCTTATTAGTAAGAATGGCCACTCGCGTTTCAAAGTCAGGTGGTGTGATATTGACGGTTAACCCCCATTTAAAGCGCGTGACAAGACGCTCTTCCATCTCGTTCAATTGATCTGGATTACGGTCGCTGGTCAGGACAATTTGTTTATTATTATTGTGAAGGACATTGAAAGTATTGAAGAATTCCTCTTGAGTGGCTTGCGTTGATTTTTTAGCCAATGATTGAATATCGTCAATTAAGAGAACGTCCAGATGACGATATTTAAGTTTTAGTTCGTCCATTTTATCTAAACGGATATGTACAACAAATTCATTAATGAAATTCTCTGCAGTGATGTATTTAATGCGTGCTTGAGGATTATCATGTAAGACCTTGTTTCCAATGGCATTGAGCAAGTGAGTTTTCCCGAGACCAGGTCCTCCGTAAATAAATAGAGGGTTATAAGTAGCTCCTGGTGAATCAGCTACAGCTAAAGATGCAGCAACTGACCAACGATTTTCATCCCCTTGGATAAAATTATCAAAGGTATACTTACTATTTAAGTCTGAGTCCAATGTAGGAAGAGCAGGGGTCTGCTGTTCCTTTTTATTACCAAAGTCATTATTTGCTACAGTTGAATTTGCCTCGTTTATGAGTGCTTCGTCAAAGACGTACTCAACTTTTATTTCACTATTATAGGCTTCAAAACCAGCCATCAAAATGAAAGATTGCATATTCTTTTCCCAGAATAGCTTTTTGACTTCTTCAAGCAGAATTGTAGCAACGTTATTTTGAACTTTGATGAGCTTGGTATCTAGGACATAATAATCAAAAGTGGCTTGTGTTAGTTCCTCTTTGGCCAGCTCTAAGAGCTTATTCCAAAAAAAATGCTCTTTTTCGGTCATTCCATCAATTCTCCTTCTTTATTCTTGTTCTCTGATTCTATCATAAAACAAAAAAGTTTTCCACAGGTCAGAAGATAAAAGTTTTTCGAGTTATCCACAGCGAAAAAAAAAGACAATTCACATTGTGCACAAGAGTTATCCACAAGTTGTGAATAAAAAAAGAAACCCTCTAAAATAAAGGGAGGGCAACATTTTTATGATGTGGATAAGTTTGTTTCTTTTTTCTCATCAATTCACAGGTCAAATTAGCTTGTTGATAATTCTGTTAAAATCTTCCTCCGTCGAAAAGTGGATCTGAATAGTTCCAGAGTGATTTTTGTGATAACGAAGAGTAACGGGGAGACCAAGTGATTTTTCTAGTTCTTTTTCTTTATCTTTTAAGTGAATATCTTTTTTTGATTTTTGTTTTTTAGGAAGTTCTTGAAGTCTTTTTTCCAGAGTACGAACGGACCATTTTTCAGTAAGCACCTGATGATAGATAGTTAATTGCTTTTGGGTATCCTCAACAGATAAAAGCGCTCTAGCATGTCCTTGACTCAGTTTGCCATTTTCGATACTTGTCTGTATCTCTTTGGGAAGTTGGAGGAGTCTGAGAGCGTTACTGATATAGGGCCTGGATTTCCCCATAGCTTTTGCCAGTTCCTCGTGACTGTAAGCTAACTCATTAATTAAACTACGATAGGCCTTTGCTTCTTCAATAGGATTGAGATTCGAGCGTTGTAAATTTTCAATAATAGCTTGTTTACGACTCTCTTGATCTGAGACTTCCTTTACGACTGCAGGGATTTCTGTCATTCCCAGACGTTTACAGGCACGTAAACGTCTTTCCCCAGCAATTAGTTCATAACCAATAATGTCCGATTTTCGGACAATGATTGGCTGTATCAGTCCATTTTCAGCGATTGATTGGCTCAGTTCTGCTAATTCTTCATCAGAGAATTCTATACGAGGTTGAAAAGGATTTGGGTAGATTTCACTAATAGGTAAAGCTTTGAGTTGTTCTTGCATGTTATTCCTTTCCAAAAAAGACCTTTACATTATTGTAAAGGTCTTTTGACAGATTTGTCAATGACTTAGTCAGATAAGTCTTCTGTAGATTTTGTTAATTTAAGTTCTTCAGTTTTCTTCTCTTTACCACGATAGAAGGTTACCTTGATTGTATCTCCGATACTATGGCTGTAAAGATTGGTTTGAATATCAGTTTTTGAGCTGATTTCCTTACCGTCAATTTCAGTAATAACATCATTTTCTTGAAGTTTACCGTCAGCTGGCATACCTTTTTGAACGCTACCGACAACAACTCCAGATTTAACTTCATCTGGTAAATCTAATTTAGAAGTTGCACTGCTAGAAAGGCTATTAAGATCGGCCATTGAGATTCCTAGGGCTGGGCGTGTAACTTTACCGTCTTTTTCCAATTGATTAATGATTTCGACAACATCGTTTGATGGAATGGCGAATCCCATACCTTCAACGGCACTACCAGCGACTGCTGACGTTGATGAAATCTTACTTGAGTTAATACCGATAACTTGTCCTTCAATATTGACTAAGGCACCACCAGAGTTACCAGGGTTAATGGCAGCATCTGTTTGGATAGCATTTGTTGAGACAGTTTCACCATTGTCGTTTTGCATAGTTACGGTACGGCTAAGGCTAGATACGATTCCCTCTGTTACTGAGTTGGCGTATTCGGTACCAAGTGGGCTACCGATAGCAATTGCCTTTTCACCAACTGTGAGGGAGTTTGAATCTGCAAATTCTGCGACGGTTTTTATTTTATCTGAAGAAACTTTGACAACTGCTAGGTCAGAGTAAGTATCTTTACCAACGAGTTCACCAGTAATTTTTGATCCATCTGAAAGCATGATTTCAAGTTTTTTAGCACCATCAACAACGTGGTTGTTGGTTACGATGTAGGCCTCTTTCCCATCTTTTTTATAGATAACACCGGAACCTTCACCAGCGACTTGCAATCCATCAGAATCTTTTGATTTGTCTTGGCTAGAATCAGAACTATCATCTCCACCAAAAATACGACCATAAAGTTCATTTAGGGAATCTGAAGATGAGCCTTCTTGGTAATTGATGACAGAAACAACGGCATTTTGTACTTTCTTAACGGCCTTAGTTGTATCTGTTGTATTGTTGTATACGGTCTTAGCTGTTTTAACACCTGTATCTGTTGTATTGGTAAAAGATACCCCTGCTGCTGTTAATAGGATAAAGGCACCTAGTAGACCACCTAGTAAGCCAATAACAAGCATTGCAATTGGCGCTACTATTTTTTTCCAGTTAAATTTTTTCACGTTTAGTCCTCCTTTTTGATAAACATATCAAAGTAAGCTTAATTATATCATAAAGTGATTTTAAAAAACAGTTATCAACAGTCTGTGGATAAGTTTCAAAAAGTGTAGATAAAAAGCGATTTTATAAGGATAACTCTAGATGCTTGACACGAAAAAGGTGTGGATAAGGTGTTAAAAGATTGTGGATATGTGCTATAATAAGCCTATGAAAGTTAAATTGATTACCGTTGGAAAACTGAAAGAAAAATATTTGAAAGATGGCATTGCGGAGTATGTCAAACGACTAGGACGCTTCACAAAATTTGAATCTATAGAATTAACGGATGAAAAGACGCCAGATAATGCAAGTGAAGCTGAAAATAAAGCTATCCTAGACAAAGAAGGACAGCGTATCTTGGCTAAAGTAGGTGATCGTGATTATGTCATTGCCTTAGCTATTGAAGGAAAACAATTTCCCTCGGAACAATTTGCTAAAGAGTTAGAGCAAGTAACCCTTAGAGGCTATTCAGATATTACTTTTATTATAGGGGGCAGTTTGGGACTCTCTCCAACAGTAAAAAAGAGAGCTAATCGATTGATGAGTTTTGGTCTCTTAACATTCCCTCATCAGCTTATGCGCCTTGTATTAGTAGAACAAATTTATCGTGCATTCATGATTCAGCAGGGAAGTCCTTATCATAAGTAGAAAAAAGGAAACAGACATGTTCAGAATGAAAAAACGCTCCTATCGTGTTTTTGAAGGATTACGAGTAGCAACTCTAGTTAGTTATATAGGAGGCTTCATTGATGCCTATACTTACAATACTCAAGACGGTCGATTTGCAAGTATCCAGACAGGCAATCTCCTCTATTTGGTCATTCACCTTGTTGAGGGGCATATTGCAAGAGCTTTTAGCTATGTAATACCTATCTTTTTCTTTGTTTTAGGTCAGTTTTTTGTTTTTTTTGTTAAGAAGTGGCTCATTAACCATAAGTGGGGATGGCATTTGCAAGCGATTAGACTTGCCCTTCTCTTGATGACTATTCTTGCAATTATTACACCATACGTTGATTCTACTATTACGATTGCAGGCTTGGCATTCTTCGCCTCTCTTCAAGTAGGTATTTTTAAGCGAGTCAGAGGTGTAAATTATGCTTCCTTTATGATGACTGGTAATATTACTAATACTTCTTTAACCATTGCTAGGGCTATTGACGAGGGTGATGCCAAAGCGCTTAAACAAGCTTCTTATACAACTATTATCATCTTTACATTCATGGTAGGAGTCGCAGCCTCAACTTGGTTTGCTCAATATTTACATGAATACAGCCTATATACGACTTTGCTTCCCTTGTTTGTTTTAAATTATTTCTTATTTATTGAGGCAAAAGAAAAACGCAACTAGAGATTCTAGAATGCGTTTTTTTATCTGATCCCAGCAGGATTCGAACCTGCGACCGTTCGCTTAGAAGGCGAATGCTCTATCCAGCTGAGCTATGGGACCAATAACTCTATTAGTTTACAAAATATATAGCAACATGTCAATACTTTGTAAAAGCAAGATAAAAACTAACGTAAAATTCGAATAAATTTAGCAAAATTTAATATTTTTTTTGAAAAAAAGTATAGACAAAATCGAATACTCTGATATAATAATAAGAGTATTAATGAGATAAAAATCTCAGAACTTGGTCCGTTGGTCAAGGGGTTAAGACACCGCCTTTTCACGGCGGTAACACGGGTTCGAATCCCGTACGGACTATTTTTGCTACTTAGCAGTTTTATCCGCCATAGCTCAGTTGGTAGTAGCGCATGACTGTTAATCATGATGTCGTAGGTTCGAGTCCTACTGGCGGAGTGATAAGACACCTCAAGTTGTATAGCTTGAGTTTTTTTGTACCCAAAGTTAAATAGGTCTGGAACACTTGTTCCAGACCTATTTAATTTAAGATAATCAGCTTTTTTGAATAATAGTTGTTTTTCTGATGAAGTAAGCGTAGCAACAAAATATGATACTTGCCAATAGACTAATCAATGAACCTGTCTTAAGTCCATAGGGAATAAAGGTTAGAACAACTTTTCCTTTTCCACTAGGGACATCGACTTTCATGAACCCCTTTTGGGCTCGTTGAATCTTAACTTTTTTATGATTTACGGTCGCTGTCCATCCCTTATCATATGGAATGGTAAAGAATAGTGAGGCATTCGTTTTACTGCTATAATCAACGAACACTTTATTTTTTGACGTAGTAACCTTGCTATCACGTTCATTAATAGTATCCATAGCTATCTGATAGTTTTGAGTATCAAGGGCATAAAAACTAGGATTATCAAAGGATATTGCTTTATTGCCAGGGAAACTAAGTTTGATGGTAACCATTGATTCTGTTTCAAAGTAGCCAAGGTCAAAGAAATCAAAGGTATTATCAGTAACTTGATTCTTTGTCATACCGTTTACAGTAATTGACAGAGAGTGGTTATTGTCATCAGACCAAGAAATATTAGGAATACTAACATGGAGTTGACTATGTGGTGGAGCAATAACTTGATAGGTGATTGTTACAAAATCTTTATTCGAGTTGCTAACGTTTTTAGCCACGCGCTGATTCAAAGATCTAGCATCCTTATCAAACAGTTGAGATGGAGCTCGTTTAAAATAGGTTAAGTTAAGTCCAGAGAGAGTATTCAGCAAGCTAGTTTGATTGTCAAGCGTATTGACAGTGAAGTCAATATTATTGTAAATGCCATCAGTTAAGATAGCAAGCTGACTTGCATTATTATTTTGATAAAGTCCTATTGTTTTCTCAGAAGTTACGTGATTAAAACCATACTTATTAAGGTCAAAGTTCGATAAATTATATTTTATTCCGAAGAGACTATCAGCGATAATGGTGTTATTTTGGTAACGTAGGTTTAAATTAGTCCCTTCAGATTTGAAGCCTAACCTATCGAGTGTTGAGCTTGAAGCGGTATTTCGAATGGATGAAAACTGAGAAATACCATTATAATTGAATTTCATACTGTCGTTACCAGTTTGAGCCTCTAACCTTTCAGTACGGTAAAAAGTTTTATTTGCTTGCTTAGTTTTTGAAACTAGTTTTGTAATGGCAGACATATTTCGCAGATAGCCTTCACGAGTTGGGAATACCCACTCATTTCCAAGAGCTCCAACAACATAGTAAGTACTTAATGTAAGCTCAAAAATGCAGAATAAGAAGGTGAAACAGCGAAAAACACTCCCAGGAATTTGCTGTCTAAAATAGCTAGTAAATAGAATAGCATAGGCTAGGAGAAATGCTAGACTTAATAGCCAGGAGACTGATTCAATAAAGATATAGTGAGATTGGAAAATCCAAGTTAGTAAGTAAGCGGTACTCAATCCTAAGAAAGATAGGAGGAGTCTTTTAAAAGAAAACTTTCTAATTCGGTTGAGTGTTTCTCCTGCCAAAAGAACAATTAGGAGAGATAGTAGCCAAGAATAGCGATGGAGAAACATGTTGGGTGCATGCATTCCTTGCCAAAACAAATCAAGAGGCTGTAAGTAGAAACTAGCGATAAAGAAAGCTACTAGTAAGAGATAACCTAGACGTAATGATAGCTGGATTTCCCTACTAATAAAGAAAAGTAGAAAAAGAATCAAAGGTAAGATTCCCACATAAATCATAGGGATTGATCCGAATTTAGTAGTATCGTAAACTCCAACGAGATTTTTCGCAAAGAAGTCAAAATAATAGGTGGACTCTGTCAACAAACTTGACGCACCTGTAAACTTTTCACCATGTGTTGTCAAGTCAAGTAGCGTTGGCAGCAGCATGACAGCACTACTTAAACCAGCTAGTATAGAGACAATTCCAAAGTCTATGAAATGAAGAATCTTACTCTTCCACCCCTTGATAGTTATCAATTGTACTATGGTGTAAAGGGTTAGGAAAATAGCCATCATATATCCAAAATAGTAGTTTTGGATAAAAAGGCAGGTTAGACTAAAAAAGTATAAGCCCCGTCTATTGAATCTTAGTAAGAGGTGTAAACCTAATATAATTAGAGGTGCTAGAATAAAGGCATCTAGCCAGGTGTTAATTTCTAACTGACTGGTAGCAAAGCTCATCAAAGCAAATCCTGTAGAAAGACATAGGATGAAACTTCTTGACACTTTTGTAAAGAGACGCTTAAAGCTAAAAGCTCCTGAGAGCCCAATAAGACCGAACTTAAGCAGTGTTATATAATAAAAAGCATCGGCCATTTGGTTGACAGTAAAGAAATAGTAAAGTGGAGACAAGAAGGAACCTAAGTAATAGCTGGTTAGAGCATAGAAATTAAGACCTAGCCCACTTGTAAAGGTGTAAAAGAGGCTTCCATCTCCATGAAGTATATTCCTAAGTCCAGTTGCAAAAATCACATACTGATGAAAACCATCACTTGTTAAAATAGTCCGCTCACTACCAGGATAGATTTTTTGGCTATACAGCACACCTATCATGATTAGTACTGGCAAGAAAAAGGCAGCCAGATAAAATAATAAAGTCGTATGGTATTTTTTATTTGTCATAATGATACTAAGACAGGTTGGGATATCCCAACCTGCATCTTTTTATAGTTTAATCAGCCCATAGTGCTTTGACTTTAGCTTGCACTTCTTCATTTTCAAGGAATTCATCATAAGTTTCATCAATACGGTCAATAACCCCATTTTTAGAAACGACTACGATGTGGTTCGCTATTGTTTGGATAAATTCATGGTCATGACTGGCAAAGATAACAGACTCTTTGAAGTCACGGACACCATCATTCAGACTTGAGATTGATTCCAAATCCAAGTGATTAGTAGGATCATCTAGAAGAAGGACGTTAGATTTCAAAAGCATGAGCTTAGAAAGCATGACACGTACCTTTTCTCCCCCTGAGAGAACACTAACAGATTTATTAACCTCATCTCCTGAGAAGAGCATACGTCCAAGGAATCCACGCAAGAAGGTATCATCATCTTCACCTTTTTCGGCAAATTGACGGAGCCATTCGAGAATTGATTCACCGGATGCAAAGTCTTTAGAATTATCTTTTGGAAGGTAAGAGCGGCTAGTAGTAACACCCCATTTGATTGTACCTTCGTAGTCAATATCATCGGCAAGAGCACGAATTAATGCAGTTGTTTGAATATCGTTTTGACCAATGATGGCAGTCTTATCTCCTGGACGCAAGATAAAACTAATGTTGTCAAGAATAGTCTCACCATCCATCTTAACAGTAAGATTTTCAACTGTTAGAAGGTCATTACCGATTTCACGCTCTGCTTTGAAATTGATGAATGGGTATTTACGACTTGATGGGACGATTTCTTCTAATTCAATTTTATCAAGCATTTTCTTACGAGAAGTTGCTTGTTTAGATTTTGAAGCGTTGGCAGAGAAACGTGCAACGAATTCTTGAAGTTCTTTGATTTTTTCTTCTGCTTTTGCATTACGGTCAGCCTGCAAGCGTGCAGCCAATTCTGAAGATTGTTTCCAGAAGTCATAGTTACCGACATAGAGTTTGATTTTACCAAAGTCAAGGTCGGCCATATGCGTACACACCTTATTCAAGAAGTGACGGTCATGGGATACGACAATGACCGTATTTTCAAAATCAATCAAGAAATCTTCAAGCCATGAGATTGACTGGATATCAAGACCGTTGGTAGGTTCGTCAAGAAGAAGTACATCAGGTTTACCAAAAAGCGCTTTTGCAAGGAGGACTTTCACCTTGTCACCATTAGCTAATTCGCTCATATTTTGATAGTGAAGGTCTTCTGAAATATTTAGATTCTGGAGTAATTGTGAGGCTTCGCTTTCAGCTTCCCAACCACCTAATTCAGCAAATAGACCTTCTAATTCAGCAGCACGGACACCATCTTCATCTGAAAAATCTTCCTTCATGTAGATGGCATCTTTTTCTTTCATAATATCGTAGAGGCGTTCATTCCCCATGATAACAACATCAATGACGCGTTCATCTTCATAGTCAAAGTGGTTCTGACGAAGAACAGAAAGACGCTCATCAGGACCAAGAGAGATATATCCTGTTGTTGGTTCGATATCACCAGCTAAAATTTTCAAAAAAGTAGATTTACCAGCACCATTGGCACCGATAAGACCGTAAGTATTACCTGGCGTGAAGGCAATATTAACATCATCAAAAAGTTTACGATCGCTAAAACGAAGCGATACATCCGATACAGTAAGCATATAATATCCTTTATTTTTATTCTTAACTACTATTTTACGAGAAATTAGACTTTATTTCAATCGATTTTATAAGGGATTAATAAAGTCATTTGGAACTTTTTGGTAATCTTTTTGGAGGCTAAATCCACGTCCCATAACTGTAGAAGCAGGAACAATGACGATAAAGGCAGTTTCATCTATTTTTTGGATTTCTTCTTGAACTTTCGGAACCTCATGAGTTGACAAGGTAGTCATAATCATATTTTGTGCATGTCCAGTATGTCCACCAAGAACTGGAATTTTTGTTGCTCCTCGATCAGCCACTCTAGTGATGTAGTTTAGGATTTGTTCACTATTTTGCGAAATGATTAGAAGATTTCGTGATGAGTTGAGTCCGACCATCATTTTATCAATTGTAAGAGAAACAACTCCAAGTGAGAGAATGGAGTACATAACAGTATCAGGTGGAAAGGCAATAGCACTGATTGCGACAATGATTCCATCAACAATAAGTAGTACCATTCCTAGTGGGAGTGGCGTATACTTGTGGAGAATTTGTGTGATAATTCCAGTTCCCCCAGTTGAGGAATTTCCATAAAAGACTATTCCTAGTCCTAACCCTAATACAATCCCACCAAAAATAGCAGCCAACAAAGGTTGTTTGGTGAGTGTAGGTAAGCCCTCGGTTAATTTAATAAAAGTTGGGAAGATAAGAGATCCATAGAAGGTTTTTAGGAGAACTTCGCGACCAAGAAAGCACCAACATAAAATTAACAAAGGGATGGTGGTTGCTAAGACGAAGTTAGCATTGTTCCAACCAAAAAGGGCGTTTAAACTAATGGCTAGCCCTCCGACACCACCCGAGGCAATATTATTCTTAACTAAAAGTGAGTTATAGCCAACCGAAGCTATAAAAGAACCGATTGTAACTAAAAGTATATCTATTATTCGACGTTTCATATATTATCTCCTAGAAATGATATTCTTATTATCAAGTCTTTTTAAGTTTCCGTCAAGTATTGACTATTTTGGTTGTATCTAAGGTTGTGTTTCACGTGAAACTAGAAACATAATCTTGACAAGAATAGATAAAACAATGTAGAATAATAGTCATCAGAAGAGTAATTCTTTCCTTTTTTATAGAGAGCTGGTGGTTGCTGAAAACCAGTATGAAGGTGGAATGAATGGGCTGAAGAGAATTGACGGTTAACGTGAACACATAAACGTTAGGTTTGGCACCCCTTATCGTGCAACTTCTTTGTTGAGAAGGTTTGAGATGATAGCTTCAGAAAGAGTTATCAACTGAGGTGGTACCGCGTATCAAAAGTGATTAACGCCCTCACGCATGTTTTTGCGTGGGGATTTTTTTTGTATTAGAGAGGTAATTATATGACGAAACCTATTATTTTGACGGGAGACCGTCCAACAGGGAAACTTCATCTAGGACACTATGTTGGTAGTTTAAAAAATCGTGTCCTTTTACAAAACGAAGATAAATATAACATGTTTGTCTTTTTGGCTGATCAGCAAGCCCTTACGGATCACGCCAAAGAGTCAGAGATTATCAAAGAATCAATTGGGAATGTTGCTTTAGATTATCTCTCTGTAGGTTTGGATCCAACGAAGTCGACTATTTTCATTCAAAGTCAGATTCCTGAGTTGGCTGAGTTGACTATGTATTACATGAACCTAGTTTCATTGGCACGTTTAGAGCGTAACCCGACAGTTAAGACGGAAATTGCTCAAAAAGGCTTCGGAGAATCTATTCCAACAGGCTTTCTAGTTTATCCAATTTCTCAGGCAGCTGATATCACGGCCTTTAAAGCAAATTATGTTCCTGTAGGTAATGACCAAAAGCCAATGATTGAGCAGACACGTGAAATTGCACGTAGCTTCAATCATACTTATCATTGTGATATTTTGGTTGAGCCAGAGGGAATCTACCCTAAAAATGAAGCTGCAGGACGCCTTCCAGGTCTAGACGGAAATGCTAAGATGTCAAAATCCTTGGGTAATGGTATCTTCCTTTCAGATGATGAGGACACTGTTCGTAAAAAAGTCATGAGCATGTATACGGATCCAAATCATATTCGTGTGGAAGATCCAGGCCAAATTGAAGGTAATATGGTTTTCCATTATCTTGATATCTTTGGTCGCGAAGAGGATGCTACTACAATTGCTGAAATGAAAGAACATTATCAACGAGGTGGTTTAGGAGATGTGAAGACAAAACGTTATCTTCTAGAAATCTTAGAACGTGAGTTGGCTCCAATTCGTGAACGTCGTTTAGAATATGCCAAGGATATGGGAGAAGTTTTCCGTATGCTTGAAAAAGGTAGTCAAGCAGCGCGTGAAGTTGCTGGACAAACATTGGCGGAAGTAAAAGAAGCGATGGGAATTAAGTATTTCTAAGAAATAAAAAGTAGGGACTCAAGATAATCTGGAGCCCTATTTTTATTTGGAAAAAGGTTTTCTTAGAATCTTATGCGAAATCTGTTGACAAATCATTTTAGCATGATATGATATTAACAATTAAAAAATAGGCTGGGGTTTTTGTACCTCAAAACTTTGAGAAAAGAGGACGATTATAATGTCAAATTGGGACACTAAATTCTTGAAAAAAGGTTACACTTTTGATGACGTATTGCTTATTCCTGCGGAAAGTCATGTTCTACCAAACAACGTCAACTTGAAGACGAAATTGGCTAAAAATTTGACATTAAATATCCCAATTATCACTGCAGCCATGGATACGGTCACAGATAGTAAGATGGCTATCTCAATTGCTCGTGCAGGTGGTTTGGGTGTCATTCACAAAAACATGTCTATTGCGGAACAAGCTGAAGAAGTTCGAAAAGTAAAGCGCTCTGAAAATGGTGTCATCATTGATCCATTCTTCCTAACGCCTGAAAATAAAGTTGCTGAAGCTGAAGAGTTGATGCAGCGTTACCGTATCTCAGGGGTTCCAATTGTTGAGACACTTGAAAATCGTAAATTGGTTGGTATTATCACAAACCGTGATATGCGTTTTATCTCTAATTACGATACTCCAATTTCAGAACACATGACTTCTGAGAAATTGGTCACTGCTCCAGTTGAAACAGATCTTGAAACAGCTGAAAGTATTCTTCATGAGCATCGTATTGAAAAGCTACCTCTAGTTGATGAAGAAGGTCGTTTATCAGGACTTATTACTATTAAGGATATCGAAAAAGTTATTGAGTTTCCTAATGCAGCTAAGGATGAGTTCGGTCGTCTTTTGGTAGCAGGTGCTGTAGGTGTTACTTCTGATACCTTTGAACGTGCAGAAGCTCTTTTTGAAGCAGGCGCAGATGCTATTGTCATTGATACTGCACATGGTCATTCAGCAGGCGTTCTTCGTAAAATTGCTGAAATTCGTGCCCACTTCCCAGACCGTACTTTGATTGCAGGAAATATCGCAACAGCTGAAGGTGCGCGTGCACTTTATGAAGCAGGTGTCGATGTTGTTAAAGTAGGTATCGGACCAGGTTCTATTTGCACAACACGTGTGGTTGCGGGTGTAGGTGTTCCTCAAGTCACTGCTATTTACGATGCAGCTAGTGTTGCGCGTGAATACGGAAAAACAATCATTGCTGATGGCGGTATCAAATACTCAGGTGATATTGTAAAAGCTCTTGCAGCAGGTGGTAATGCTGTAATGCTTGGTTCTATGTTTGCTGGTACTGATGAAGCACCAGGTGAAACTGAGATTTTCCAAGGTCGTAAATACAAATCTTACCGTGGTATGGGATCAATTGCAGCGATGAAGAAGGGATCAAGCGATCGTTACTTCCAAGGTGCAGTTAATGAAGCGAATAAACTTGTTCCAGAAGGAATTGAAGGCCGTGTAGCTTATAAGGGTTCTGCTGCTGATATCGTATTCCAATTGATTGGCGGTATCCGTGCAGGTATGGGTTATACAGGTGCAGAAGATATCCAGGCTTTACATGACAAAGCTCAGTTTGTTGAAATGTCAGGTGCAGGACTTATTGAAAGTCACCCTCACGATGTTCAAATTACAAACGAGGCGCCTAACTACTCAGCTCATTAAAAAAACATAAAAGTACTTACTTCAGGTAAGTACTTTTTCTTTACATTGGTTTTTACATTGGTTTTTACAGTGGGTTTACAATATATTTACACAAACAAAATTGTCAATAAAGGGTTTGGGTGAGTTTTTGTTTACACTTTTTTAACATCACTTGTCATATATGTAAAGCACAGAAAACAGAAAAACAAGTCGCTTAATCGACTTGTTTTTCACAAATAATACCATTCTTGACTAAGAAGGTCTTTAAATCGGGTGGTAGGTTACTCAGATGATCAAGTGAAGTTGTCGTCATGAAGGTTTGAACCTCTTCGTCAATACTTTCTAACAGTTTGAGTTGACGGTGATTGTCAAGCTCACTCATGACATCATCGAGGAGAAGAATTGGAAATTCACCTGTTACTTTTTTTATCAGAGCAATCTCAGCCATTTTTAAAGAAAGAATGAGACTACGTTGTTGCCCCTGACTGCCGAAAGATGCGTTCATGTCATTAATGTAAAATGTTAAATCATCCCTATGTGGACCAACACCAGTGTTCTTTTTGAAGATATCCCTTTTGCGATTTTGCTTTAACGTGGTTAAAAATGATTCACGAATAACTTTGTTATTCCCGAATGGGATATTAGATTCGTAGGAGATTTTAAGGCGTTCTATCTGATTTGAGAGATTACTATGATGTCTATCTGCCTCTTCCTCTAATTGCTTGATAAATTCTAGTCTATGTTCGATAACGCGTGCTCCAAAATCGGAAAGCTGTTCATCTAACACGGAGAGAAAATTAATGTCTACATTGTCAGTAGATTTGAGATAGGCATTACGTTGCTTGAGTACATGATTATAACTTGATAGGTCTGAAAGGTAAACAGGCTTAATCTGTCCTAAATCAATATCTATAAATTTACGTCTTAGGCTTGGAGATCCCTTTACAAGTTGTAAATCCTCAGGAGCAAAGAGTACCACTGTCATGTGACCGATATAATCGGATAATTTAGCTTGTTTGAGGTGGTTGACCTTTGTTATGCGGCCTTTATTAGATAAACTGATTTCCAGAGGTAGCTTTCCACTATGACGATGCACGATGCCGTTCAGTTTGAGAGTATTTTGCTGAAATTGAATCAGTTCCTTATCTGAACGGGTCCGATGACTACGTGTCAATGCTAGAAAATAGATGGCCTCAAGAATATTTGTTTTTCCTTGAGCATTGCGACCAAGAAAAATATTGAGATGAGGTGAGAAGCTCACAGAGGCTTCAGTATAATTTCTAAAGTGTTGAATATCAATATTTTCGAGCCACATAGTTAGGTTCCTGGGAAACGAACGGGTTTTCGTTTAGTTTTATTGCCTTCTTTTGACGGATGTGCCTTTTGTTTCTTTTTATTATCCTGATTCATTTTTTTTACAATGGCAGCAACACGTGCTTTTTCAGCGACTTCTTTTTGATGCTCTTCAATTTCATTTGTTGTAGGAGCTACAATCGTTATTTCAAGTTTCTCAGACGGAATGGTAATAACATCTCCATAACGAAGTTTTTTTCCACGACGTTTTTCATCTTCACCATTGAATAAAACGGTATTGTTAGCTAAAAAACCTTTAATAGCTCCGCCACTATGAATGATACTTAATTCTTTTAAAAGTGCCTGCAGTGTGATGTATTCATCAAATAATTTATATTCCATAGTACCTCAACTTTCTCTTGAGATAAGATAGCATAAAAATGGTATAATTGGAAGCATAAACTTTTTAGAGGTTATCAATGAAAATTGCTGATGGTGTCTATGTACACTTCATTCCAACACAAAAATATAAAACTAATCGTATTGTTTTTCGAATGACAGGTTCTTTGAATAAACAAACAATTGCTAAACGAGCTCTGGTTTCACAAATGTTGGCTACAGCCAATCAGACGTATCCAACAGTACAGTCTTTTAAAGAGAGATTAGCTTCTCTTTATGGAACACAGTTGTCAACTAGAGTGTTAACTAAAGGGTTGACACATAGTGTTGACATAGAGTTGACATACCTGAAGGATGCCTTTATCCCTACGAATAATGGATTATTTTGGGAAGTTCTAGGATTTTTGAAAGAGTGTCTTTACAAGCCACTATCAAGAGTAGCTCAATACCAAAATAGAGTATTTGATATAGAGAAACAAAATTTAAAGACCTACCTTGATGTTGACACAGAGAATAATTACTATTACAGTGAAGTTAAAGGAAGAGAGCTTTATTTTGTAAATGAGGGCTTGAAAGTTCCCAAATATGGTCAAGCAGAACTTGTTGAAGCCGAGACTTCGTTTACAGCTTATCAAGAATTTCAAAGTATGTTGACAAGAGATCGTATTGATATCTTTATGGTTGGAGAATTTGATGATTATCAAGTACTCCAAGGTTTACATCGTTTTCCTTTGGAGGGACGTCAAGTTGATTTACAGTTTAGCTATAGTCAACCTTATGTCAATGTGGTGAAAGAAAAGATAGAACCTAGACAGAGTAGTCAATCTATTTTACAATTAGGGTACCAATTTTCATGTCAATATGGAGATAAAGATTACTTTGCTTTAATTGTATTCAATGCCATGTTTGGTGAATTTGCCCACTCTGCTTTATTTACAACGCTTCGAGAAAAGGAAGGATTGGCTTATTCAATTAGTAGTCAATTTGATGTCTTTACAGGTTTACTAGAAGTTTACGCTGGAATTGAAAAATCTAATAGAAATCAGGCTATGCGAGGAATTAGTAGAGAATTGAATTACATTAAATTAGGACGTTTTTCAAGTTCTCTCCTGAATCAAACCAAAAAAATCATACGAATGAATGGCCTACTCTCTGAAGATCATGCCTTAACATTGGTGGAACAACGTTTTAATAAGGTGATTTTTGGCGATAAAAGTCTTTCATTAGAGAATTGGTTAGATGAGATTGAGAAGGTTACTAAAAAAGATGTTTGCCGTGTAGCGCGTCAAGTTAAGCTACAGAGTTTGTTCTTTTTAGAAGGAGTGTCTTAGAATGGCTGCTTTGAAGAAACGTTATTATCAAAAAATTGATGAAGAAGTTTATTCAGCAATTTTAGATAATGGTATGTCTTTATCAATTATTAAGAAAAAAGGATTTTTAGAAAAAGCCGCCTTTCTGTCAACGAATTTTGGGGCGCTAGATAATCACTTTTATATTGATGGTGAGTTACAATCTTATCCTGCAGGTATTGCTCATTTTCTGGAACACAAGCTATTTGAGGATGAGCAGGGAAGGGATGTGACATTGGATTTTGTCAAGCTTGGAGCTGATGTCAATGCTTTTACAACCTTGGATAAGACAACATATTATTTCTCTACCCTTGACCACTTTGAGGAGTCTTTAGAACTTTTATTAAGGTTTACATCAAAGTTTACAAGTTCTGAAGATGCTGTCAATCATGAAAAAAGAATTATTGAACAAGAAATAAATATGTATCAGGATGATCCTGATTATAGAGTATATCTGGGTTGTTTACAAAGTTTGTATCCCAATACTATATTAGGGCAAGACATTGCTGGAAGTGTTGATAGCATTGAAAAAATTACTGTAAAGGATTTGAAAGATAATTTTGACTGCTTTTACAAACCAGCAAACTGTCATCTCGTTTTGGTAGGTGATTTTGATGTTGAAGATATTTACACTTTTGTCAATGAAAAACAAAGCGAGTTTACACTACCTGAGAGAATAGTTGAAAAAGAAAAGAACCCCATTGAGTCAGATATCCAAAAATTAGATAGTCTTCAAATGGAGATTTTCATCTCAAAGCTAGCCATTGGTTTTAAGAGTGTTCCTTTTACTGATAATCGTATGAGAGAAAACATACTGGTACAGTTATTGTTTAATTTACTGTTTGGCTGGACGTCTCCTTATTATCAAAATTGGTATGCTGAAGGAAAAATAGATGAGTCTGTGTCAATTGAATACGAGGTATCTAATCGATATTCATTTGTCATTATGACTATGGACACTGCAGAACCTATCCGTATGTCAAGCTTAATTCGTCAAGTGATGACGTCGGCAGATAAAAAAAGACTGTTGACGGATGAGGCATTGGATTTGCAAAAGAAAGCTTTGTATGGTGAATTTTTACGTAGTCTAGACAATATCCAGAATTTAGGAAGTCAGTATTTAGCTTATTTTGAGAATGATAAAACATACTTTGATTTTGGTCAGGAACTGATGAGCATTACTTCCAAGGATTTGAAGGATTTTTTGAATCATTATCTCTCAAATATAGAGATTACCGATTTTGTTGTCTTCCCTAAATAAGTGATTATTTGCTATAATAGAGACACGAAAACAAAGAAGAATATTAGAAAGGGGAAAAATGAAGTTACACTCTCTAGGTGAGCAATTACGTGCAGCACGTATAAAGAAAGAATTAAGTTTATATGATGTAGAAAAAATTTCTGGAGTAGAAGCTCAGTTTCTTCTGGCTATGGAAATGGATCAACTTAAAGCTTTGCCAGAGGACATTCAGCAAGAAGCGCTTGAAAAGTATGCCACTTCGGTTGGTTTAGATGGAAAGCGTCTGTTTGAGGAGCAGAGACAGAACGAGCAAAAACTAAAAAAAGAAAAGAAAACAGTTGAACGTAAGGAAGAAAGCTTAGCTACCAAAGCTCCTATGTCACGCTTTTTAAAGCATAAACGTGAAGAAAAAAGAAAGTCTAACTATCTACCTTTACTAATTCTTAGTGCGGTTTCGTTACTTATCATTTGTTCAGTAGGTTATATTATTATTAGACATCTTTCTAATCAACCTCAGGTGATAAAACCGAATACTATCTCTACAGTTAATCATCTATCAACGGCTAGTAAGGCTAAATCGTCACGAAGCATTTCTGAGGTTACCGTTTCAGGGGCAAATGTAACAACGACAACTCAAGGAAATCAACTAATGGTTGATTTCTCCAATGTAAATTCTTCAGTAGTTTTAGATGTGGAGTTATCAAAAAATAGTGATGACACATGGTTTTCAGTAGATAACTCAGATACTTCAGAGAGTTACCTCCTTTCAAAAACGAAAAATTCAAAATACTCTTTAGATTTTTCTGATAAAACGAAACCAACTCAAATTATTATTGCTCAATCTTCAAAAGTAACTCTAAAGGTAAATGGGGAGTCACTTGATTTATCTCAATTAGATAAAAATACACCTAGCTACCTCACATTAAGAATCCAATAGAATCGAGAAGAAATGTTTAAAAAAGAAAATTTACCTAATTTATTGACACTTGCTAGAATTGTTTTGATTCCTATCTTTTTACTGATGACATCACTTGCGTCAAGTAATGTTATGCATATTGCTGCGGCGGTTGTCTTTGCTATTGCCAGTATTACAGATTATTTAGATGGCTATTTGGCACGAAAATGGCATGTTGTTACTAATTTCGGGAAATTTGCAGATCCATTGGCAGATAAGATGCTAGTGATGTCAGCATTTATTATGTTAGTCGGTATTGATCAAGCGCCAGCCTGGGTGGTTTCAGTTATTATCTGTCGTGAGCTTGCAGTCACAGGTCTTCGTCTTTTATTAGTGGAAAACGGTGGTACAGTTCTCGCTGCAGCTATGCCTGGTAAGATTAAGACAGTGACTCAGATGTTATCTATCATTCTATTATTGTGTCATTTGCATTTTATTGGAACAATTATGCTTTATATCGCTTTGTTCTTTACAATTTACTCAGGCTATGATTATTTCAAAGGTGCAGGTTTCTTATTTAAGGATACTTTCAAGTAGTACGATAAACAAATGATTGAAATAAAAAATTTAAAGTTTAAATATCATCAAGATCAACCATCCTATATTCTTGATGATGTATCGTTTCACGTGAAACGTGGGGAGTGGCTATCCATTGTAGGGCATAATGGTTCTGGAAAATCCACGACAGCACGTCTTATTGATGGACTATTAGTGGCAGAGTCTGGGCAGATTATCGTTGATGGTCAAGAATTAACAGAAGAGAATGTCTGGGATATTCGTGATAAGATTGGCATGGTCTTTCAAAATCCAGATAATCAATTTGTTGGGGCAACTGTTGAAGACGATGTTGCTTTTGGTCTTGAAAATAAAGGCGTTCCCTATGAAGAAATGGCTTCAAGGGTTCAAGAGGCTCTGGAATTTGTAGGAATGTCAGAATTTAAGGATAGAGAGCCAGCTAGATTATCTGGAGGTCAAAAACAACGTGTGGCTATCGCAGGTATTGTAGCTATGAGACCATCAATTTTGATTTTGGATGAGGCAACTAGCATGCTGGACCCAGAAGGTCGCCAGGAATTGATTCAATCTATTAAAGCTATTCGTAAAGAATACGGAATGACTGTTTTATCAATTACTCATGATCTCGATGAGGTCGCTTTGAGTGACCGTGTTTTGGTTTTGAAAAAAGGTAAAGTGGAGTCTGTTTCAAGTCCTCGTGAACTATTTAGTAGAGGCACAGAGTTGGTTGACTTAGGTTTGGATATCCCTTTTAGTGCATTATTAACTCAAAAGCTAAGAAATAAAGGTCTGATAGAGTGTGAAGACTATCTGACAGAAAAGGAATTGGTAGAACAATTATGGGAATCTCTCTCGAAAATGTAAGTTATATCTATCAAGAGGGTACTCCTTTTGAGGGGCGTGCCCTTTTTGAATTGACAACGACGATAAAAGATGGTTCATATACAGCCTTTATTGGACATACAGGAAGTGGTAAATCTACTATTATGCAGCTCTTGAATGGCCTCTATATACCAACTAGTGGTCAGGTTCAAGTTGATGATACTATCATAACCAGTCAATCAAAGAACAAGGACATAAAACCAATTCGTAAGAAAGTAGGTTTAGTTTTTCAATTTCCAGAAAGTCAGTTATTTGCAGAGACTGTTTTAGAAGATGTTGCCTTTGGACCTCAAAATTTCGGAGTTTCTAAGGAAGAAGCAGAACAACGTGCTATTGAAAGTCTAAAATTAGTTGGACTCCCGGAAGAATTTCATGGACAGAATCCTTTTGATTTATCAGGAGGGCAAATGCGACGTGTTGCCATTGCAGGGATTCTAGCTATGCAACCAGATATTCTAGTGCTGGATGAACCGACTGCCGGTCTAGACCCACAGGGACGGAAGGAATTGATGTCTCTCTTTAAGGAGTTACATCTTTCTGGAATGACGATTGTTTTAGTCACTCACTTGATGGATGATGTTGCCGATTATGCGACAGCTGTGAATGTTATGGAAAAAGGGCAACTGGTATTTTCGGGAGCTCCTAAAGATGTTTTTCAAAAGGTTACTTTTCTTAAAGAAAAGCAATTAGGTGTTCCTAAAATTACAGAGTTTGCACTACAGCTACAAGAAAAAGGTTATCGATTTGAAACTCTCCCTATTACAATCGAGGAATTCGTAGAGGTGGTGTCGCATGGATAAGTTAATTATTGGACGTTATATTGTTGGGGACTCTTTTATACACCGATTAGATCCTAGAAGTAAATTATTAGCCATGTTGATTTATATTGTTATTATCTTTTGGGCTAATAATCCTTTAACTTATGCTGTAATAACTTTATTTACACTTTTCTTGGTTTTCTTGTCTAAAATAAAACTTGGTTTCTTTTTAGGTGGAATTAAACCGATGATTTGGATTATTTTATTTTCTACCTTATTTCAAGTTTTCTTCAATACAAAAGGGAGTGTACTTTGGTCTATCGGCTTTTTAAAGATTACAGAAGTAGGTTTAAATCAAGGTTGGATGATATTCCTTAGATTTATCCTCATTATTAGTTTTTCCACCCTACTTACTCTAACGACAACACCTTTAAGTTTATCTGATGCAGTTGAATCACTTTTGAAACCTCTTACTGTTTTCAAAGTGCCAGCACATGAAATTGGTTTAATGCTATCTTTGAGTCTACGTTTTGTACCAACTTTGATGGATGATACAACTCGTATTATGAATGCTCAAAAGGCGCGTGGTGTTGACTTTGGTGAAGGAAATATTATTCAAAAGGTACGCTCAATAATACCTATTTTAATACCTTTGTTTGCATCAAGCTTTAAACGAGCAGATGCTCTGGCGATTGCTATGGAAGCACGAGGCTATCAAGGTGGTGAAGGACGTACAAAATATCGTCGACTTTCATGGAATAGTCGAGATACCTTATCAATTATTGCTATTTTAGCTTTAGGATTAATGCTTTTTTATCTTAAGAGTTAATTCGTTGAGATAAATAAAAACTAGGTCTTAAGACCTAGAAACTTTAGATGGACGCCCACGTAGGCGTTCTTTTTTCGTCTAATCCCAACCTACTTGTAATATTTTTAATATCCCTAACAAGGGGATGTTATATTTCCAAGGTATCATAGATACATGGTTATAGTTCTTCAGCTTAATCTGGATTGAAAAATCCCTATATAGAATAAGCCCGTTGATTTACCTATTAGTCATAAACAAAAAAATAACTTAATATCTTTGACTAATATGAATTGGACTATAAATAGATAAAGGAGCATCATCGTGCAAAAAAAGAATACATCTAACACTAAAAAATTAGGTCTTTTTGGACTTGTTACAGTAGCAACACTTGGAGCAACAGCCTTAGCTAATGCAGAAACTTACACAGTTCAAAAAGGCGATACCCTTTCAGCTATTGCTAAGAAGAATGGTACGACTGTAGATGAAATCGTTTCAAAAAACGGTATTCAAGATGCCAATAAGATTTCTATTGGTCAAAACTTAACAATTAATGAAACTACTGAAGAAACTACAGAACCTTCAGTTACAACAGAAGCAACTGCTGAATCAACACAATCAACAGAGTCTACACAAAGTGAAGATACTCAAGCAACCAATACAAATCTTTCTTCTTCAGAGGCAGCTGCCAAAGAAGAAATTGCACAACGTGAGTCAAGCGGTAGCTATACAGCTCAAAATGGGCAATATTATGGACGTTACCAATTAGCATCATCATATTTGAATGGAGACTTGTCTCCTGAAAATCAAGAGAAAGTAGCAGATAATTATGTAGCAAGCCGTTATGGTTCATGGACTGCAGCTCTTGCTTTCTGGAATGCTAATGGTTGGTACTAAATCATTATTACTGACTTATGAGGAAAACTAGTAAAACCTCATACAAATAAGGAAAAAATGCCAGATTTTTGGCATTTTTTTATTAAATTGATAAATCATTGTAACATTAGACATAATACAAATAATCGGCAGTAATATTACTAGGTTATGATGAATGTAACTAGAATTAACTAGGAGGGATTTATGTTTAAAAAAAGTTATAAGGGACGCCGTATCAAATTTGCAGCGAAGAAATCATTGGCGGTACCAGTAGCAATTGTAACAAGTTTTATTGTCATTTTGGCAGTATCACTGTCTACACTAATTAATAAAGGGTTGGTTAATGCATTTTCAGATTCTGTTACTCCAGCGCCTTCAACAGCATCAACAACGTCAGAATCGACAGCAGATTTAGTAAAATCAACAGAAATTAGCTCAAGTAAAGATAATAAGGCTAATAAAGAAAAGGTTGAAGAAAGTAAGCCTCAGTCAGAAACAACAGGAGAAGCGGTAGAAGCAGCTGAAAAGTCTCAGTCAGATACTGCTACTACAAGCACTGCTACAACGAGTACTGATACTACGTCGACTCAAAATACTGGGACAGCTCCTTCGGTTGCTGCAAGTGGTAGTGGGTCAGTTGTTCTCTCAAATGGTAACACTGCAGGAGAAGTTGGTTCTTATGCAGCGGCACAGATGGCAGCTGCTACTGGTGTTCCTCAGTCAACTTGGGAGTCAATTATTGCGCGTGAGTCAAATGGTGACCATACTGCAGCAAATGGTTCAGGTGCATCAGGTCTTTTTCAGACAATGCCTGGATGGGGCTCTACTGCAACGGTTGAGGATCAAATTCAATCAGCCTTGAATGCCTATAACGCACAAGGTTTGTCAGCTTGGAATTACTAATATTAATAGAAGTTGGGAGCATACTCTCAGCTTTTTAATTTGGATGTGGGTAATATGTTTTATAGAGCTTTTTGTTATAATAGGAATGAAAGGTATAGCAATGAAACAAATTTTTAAATCAAGAGAAAAGTTGTGGGTTTCTCTTATTATTATAGCTTTTGCTGTGTTATTGGTTACACCACAACTATTTACAAGAAAAGTCATTTTAGGTTCAGATTCCATCTTTCACTATAACAGATTCTATGAAGCTGCTATGCAACTAAAAAATGGTAACCTTTCTTACTTTTTATCTTTATATGGATTCCAACAGTCAGGCCGCATTGTCAATGCTCTTTACGGTCCTTTTTTTGCCTATTTACAAGGAGGGCTTGTTTTAATAAGTGGCACTTGGTTTCGTTATCAGATTGTGTCAAGGGTATTACTACATATACTGTCTGAGTCCTCAATGTATGCTTTGCTCAAGCAGTGTAAAGTTAAGACAACAATTGCCTTGTCACTAGGTTTACTCTATGCGACAACATTCTCTATTCAATACTGGACGATGCGTCAGGGGTTCTCTAGTTGGGGAGCAGCTTTACTACCTTTTTGTTTTATTCCAGCAATTCACTATGTCTTTTATCAAAAAGTAGAACCAATTAGACTTGCCTTATCTATGGCATTGATTTTTCAGGTTCACGTACTTAGTGCTTTGATGCTAGTGATGATGTATCTTCCTTTTTATCTTTACACTTTTGTAAAGTCTCCTATCGCAAAGAAAAAGGAAACCTTCGTGCAAGTCGTTATAGCAGTCATTCTGTTCCTCTTACTGACTGTCAATGTCTGGTTAGTACTCCTATATTTGAGAGGGACTAATCACCTTTTAGATCCATTTATAAATAGAGAAATAGGTAAGAATGGGATAGATGGAACGGCAAGATACTGGCTATATACCCCAATTTCCTTAATGGTGTTACTCATTTTACAGTTTATTTACGCTGTTTTGAATTGGAAGAAATTTGCTAAATGGAAAAAAATACTGCATTTTATTTATTTTATCTTTTTCTTCTTATCGACAGGTCTTTTTCCATGGCAGTATCTAGTAGAAAATGGAAATACATTTGCTGAATTGATTCAATTTCCATTTAGATTTTTTGTTCCTGCGACTATTTTACTTTTAGCAATTACAGGGTTAACGGTCACGCGATTTGTAAACTGGCGAAAAAGTATTGCTGTTTTACTCTTTGCCTTTGCGGGCGTTGGTCTTATTCAGAATATGATGGATACTACCGATCGTGTAAAAACGGCGGCACAAGATGGTGAACTTATTTCCATTGTTAAACATACTTACGTTGAAGGAGATTACCAGACGATAAGTCTTACCATGAATGACAGTGAATTGTCACAGTTTTTAAATTTAGTTGTCAAACCCACACCAGATTACGTACCGATTTATGGGAAAATAGGTGAGCAGAATACTTACGATCTTTATTATAAAAATATCGTTACGAATCAGAAGGCAGAAAAGCTAGTAGAAGATGGTTATCTTGTATTAACTTGGCCAGCTGCTGAAGGGGAGGAACTGAATCTACCGATAGTTGTTTATAAAGATTCCATCTTGACGCTAAATGGTAAAGAACTAGACAAGGATGACTATAGTTTGTCAACGATTGGTACACCGACCGTTTCATCACAAAAAGGACAGAATAAACTTGTGTTAAGTTATCAGGAGCCAGGATGGCTATTTGTAGCGTTAGTGATTCCAATAATAGTTCTGGGAGTAATAGGTTTACAGTGGCTTTACACAAAAATAAGTATAAAAAAGGTTGCCTAGTGGTAACCTTTTTGCATTATTCCTTAATCATGATATAATTAAGCTTGCGTGCTTTTACGCTTCAAAATCGACCTTCAAATCGATATTTGAATAACTAGACCCTTCAAGTCTATGTTAATTTTTATTTGATGGGAGGAGTTATCTATGACTGATAATTCAAAAACACGTGTTGTTGTCGGTATGAGTGGTGGCGTTGATTCATCAGTGACAGCCTTACTTTTAAAAGAGCAAGGTTATGATGTAATCGGTGTTTTCATGAAAAACTGGGATGACACAGATGAGTTTGGTGTGTGTACAGCAACCGAAGATTATAAAGATGTAGCAGCAGTAGCTGATCAGATTGGTATCCCCTATTACTCTGTCAACTTTGAAAAAGAGTACTGGGATCGTGTATTTGAGTATTTCTTAGCAGAGTACCGTGCAGGCCGTACCCCTAATCCAGACGTTATGTGTAATAAGGAAATCAAGTTTAAGGCATTCTTAGATTATGCGATGACATTGGGAGCAGATTATGTGGCTACAGGACATTACGCTCAAGTTGTTCGCGATGAAGACGGCATTGTCCATATGTTGCGTGGTGCAGATAATAATAAAGATCAAACCTACTTCCTTAGTCAACTTTCGCAAGAGCAGTTGCAGAAAACGATGTTTCCCTTAGGACATCTACAAAAGCCAGAAGTTCGTGAGATTGCTGAACGTGCAGGTCTTGCAACAGCCAAGAAAAAAGATTCGACAGGAATCTGTTTTGTTGGTGAAAAGAACTTTAAAGAGTTTCTTAGTCAGTACTTGCCAGCTCAAAAAGGTCGTATGATGACTGTCGATGGTCGTGATATGGGGGAACATAACGGACTCATGTATTACACCATTGGTCAACGTGGTGGTATGGGTATTGGTGGTCAAAAAGGTGGAGATAATGCTCCTTGGTTTGTAGTAGGGAAAGATCTTTCTAAAAATATTCTTTACGTGGGTCAAGGTTTCCACCATGAGTCGTTGATGTCAACTTCACTTGATGCTTCAATGATTCACTTTACTCGAGATATGCCAGAAGAATTTGAAATAGAATGCACAGCAAAATTCCGTTATCGTCAACCTGATAGTAAAGTTACTGTAAAGGTTAAGGGTGATAAAGCAGAGGTTATTTTTGCTGAACCTCAGCGTGCTATTACACCTGGTCAAGCTGTTGTTTTCTATGATGGTCAGGAATGTTTGGGCGGCGGTATTATTGACCAAGCGTATAAAGACGGAAAAGTTTGTCAGTATATCTAACTGGAGTTAAGTAATAACGATGAGTTCACAATTGTTTTTTGCATTTATGGCATTTTTCGCTATAATGAATCCAATTTCAAATCTTCCTGCTTACATGGCTTTAGTAGCAGATGATAGCCAAAAAATTTCACGAAAAATTGCTTTTAGGAGTCTTTTGATTGCCTTTGTTATTGTAACTGTTTTTATCTTTTCAGGAGATTTCATTTTTAAAGTATTTGGAATTACAATTGTTTCTTTCAGAATTGCTGGTGGAATATTAGTGGCCGTTATCGGTTATCATATGATTAATGGTAATCATTCACCTAGCTATAAAGGAATGGAGCAGCAAGCAGTAAATTCAGATCCAATGTCTATTGCTATTTCTCCTCTTGCAATGCCGCTTTTTGCAGGACCAGGAACAATTACAACTGCCTTAAGCTTGGCTAATGGAGGTTTGCGGAATCAACTAATAACCGTAGTTGCTTTTGCTATACTATGTGTAATCACTTATCTCCTACTAAGAAGTGCAAAACAAATTGCAGGCTTCTTGGGAAAAAATTTGATGAAAATTATAACGAAAATGATGGGACTTTTACTATTCTCGATAGGAATACAGATGATTATCGTCAGTGTGCAGACCTTGATTAAATAGTGATTTGCATTGACAAAATGATTTGATTTGATAAAATAACTTTAACAATAGTCATGATGGTCAAAGCTCATGAGAATTGTACGTTTTTGCGTACAGTTTTCTGGAGTTTTGGCTATTTTTGTAGGAAAAAAATAAAGAAAGGATGGGGCAGTTGATTGTAAATCACTGCATAAATCTAAAAAATGTCTTACGAGTTTGATGAAAATTTTGATGTACTTGTTGTTGGTGCTGGTCACGCTGGTGTAGAAGCCTCCCTAGCTGCAGCCCGCATGGGATGTAAGGTTTTATTAGCGACTATTAACCTAGAGATGCTAGCATTTATGCCATGTAATCCTTCTATTGGAGGATCGGCCAAGGGTATTGTTGTCCGTGAGATTGATGCCCTCGGCGGAGAGATGGGTAAAAATATTGATAAAACTTATATTCAAATGAAAATGTTGAATACTGGTAAGGGACCTGCTGTCAGAGCTTCACGTGCACAAGCAGATAAAGCCTTGTATGCTATGACGATGAAGCATACAGTTGAGCGTCAGGAAAACTTAACTCTCCGTCAGTCAATGGTTGATGAAATTCTTGTTGAAGATGGTAAGGTAGTTGGTGTCAGAACAGCCACAAATCAAAAATACGGAGCAAAAGCGGTTATTGTAACAACAGGAACGGCTTTGCGTGGTGAAATTATCCTAGGTGAGCTCAAATATTCTTCAGGTCCTAATAATAGCCTTGCATCTGTTACATTGGCAGATAACCTGAGGGATCTTGGCCTTGAAATAGGAAGATTTAAAACGGGTACCCCTCCTCGTGTTAAGGCATCATCAATTAATTACGAAGAAACTGAAATTCAACCAGGTGATGAAAAGCCAAATCATTTTTCATTCTTGTCGAAAGATGAAGATTATCTTCAGGATCAAATACCTTGTTGGCTAACTTATACGAATCAAGAGAGCCACGATATTATCAATAATAATTTACACCGTGCACCAATGTTTTCAGGTATTGTCAAGGGTGTAGGACCTCGTTATTGTCCATCAATCGAAGATAAAATTGTCCGATTTGCCGATAAGAATCGCCATCAACTTTTCCTTGAACCTGAAGGAAGAGAGACTGAAGAAGTCTATGTGCAAGGCCTGTCAACTAGTCTGCCAGAAGATGTTCAAAAAGAGTTGATTCACTCAATTAAAGGTCTCGAGAAGGCAGAGATGATGCGAACTGGTTATGCGATTGAATATGATATCGTGCTCCCTCATCAATTACGTGCAACACTTGAAACGAAGTTAATTTCAGGTCTCTTTACAGCAGGACAGACCAACGGAACTTCTGGATACGAGGAAGCAGCAGGTCAAGGTCTAGTTGCTGGTATCAATGCAGCTCTGAAAGTCCAAGGTAAACCTGAGCTTATTCTCAAACGTAGTGATGCCTATATTGGTGTAATGATTGACGATCTTGTCACGAAAGGAACCTTGGAGCCATATCGTTTATTGACATCACGCGCAGAGTATCGTCTCATATTACGTCATGATAATGCTGACATGCGCTTGACACCTATTGGTCGAGAAGTTGGTTTGGTTGACGATGAACGTTGGAATATCTTTGAAATTAAGAAAAATCAGTTTGACAGCGAGTTGACACGTTTGTCAAAAGAAAAATTAAAACCAATTAAAGAAACGAATGAGAAAATTCAAGCTCTAGGCTTTAAGCCATTGACAGATGCCATGACAGCTAAAGAGTTTATGCGTAGACCAGAGATTGATTACGCCACAGCTACTCAGTTTGTGGGTCCAGCTGCAGAAAATTTGGACGCTAAGATTATAGAGTTGCTTGAGACTGAAATCAAGTACGAAGGTTATATCAATAAAGCTTTGGATCAAGTAGCTAAGATGAAGCGTATGGAAGAAAAGAGAATTCCTAAAAATATTGATTGGGATGCTATTGATTCTATTGCTACTGAAGCTCGTCAAAAATTTAAGAAAATCAATCCTGAGACCATTGGTCAAGCGAGTCGTATTTCAGGGGTCAATCCAGCAGATATCTCAATTCTGATGGTTTATCTTGAAGGCAATAATAAGGCCCGCAGAAAAGTAGATTAACGGTGGTAACACGTTTAAAAGCCTTTTAATTAAGGCTTTTTTATGTTATAATTGTTGGATTAAGAGGTTTTATATGAAAAGATTTCACTTTGCAACGATTCATCTTATAATGATTGGGTTAATTCTTTTTGGAATTGCTACTATTTTTGTTCGCGTACTAAAATCGGAGTCTGCCCTCATTTTTGCGCTTTTTATTATTATGGTAGTAGTTGTTGCCTTATTGCATTACCAAAAGACAACATATGAGTCCTTAGAAATAGAGCAATTAGATGAACTGAATCAGGATGTTGAAGATTCTTTGAAGACCCTTCTCGGAAAGATGCCTGTTGGGGTTATTACTTTTGATGAGAACGATCATATTGAATGGTTCAACCCCTATGCGAAGCTAGTACTTTCGGATGAAAATGGAAATTTCAATAAACAGTTGATTGCGGATTTTATTTCCCAGAAACGAAAAGGTTCGCCTTCGAATGTGATAACCGTTGGTGACAATAAATATGCCGCTTTTGTGGATTTTGACAATAAGTTGACATATTTTATTGACAATGTTTATGATCAAGATGAAAATGCTGATCCAAATATGACTCGTCCTGTTATCGGTATTATTTCAGTTGATAACTACGACGATGTGACAGGAAGTTTACCCGATGCCGATGTTTCAAAAATTAACACATTCGTGGCAGGGTTTATTTCTGAGTTTGCTAAGGCTAAGCATATTCATTATCGACGTATTGAAGGCGATCGTTTTTACTTCTTCACCAATTACAGTGTCTTGACAGAATTCATGGATCAAAAGTTTTCTGTCTTGGATGACTTTCGTCAGCAGGCTCAAGAGCGTGGTTTACCACTGACTTTGAGCATGGGAATTTCGTTCGGTACGCTTAAGCATGATCAAATCGGTCAGGTTGCCTTGCAGAATCTGAACATCGCACTAGTTCGCGGTGGAGATCAAGCTGTTGTCAAGGAAAACGATGATCACAAGGAACTTCTTTATTTTGGAGGAGGTTCTGTCTCAACAGTAAAACGTTCTCGTACAAGAACAAGGGCTATGATGACTGCAATCTCAGATAAGTTGAAAACAGTCGAAAAAGTGTTTGTTGTCGGACATAAGAATCTCGATATGGATGCTCTAGGGGCCACTGTCGGTATGGCTCATTTTGCTAGTCAAATTGTTCGAAAAAGCTATGCTGTTTACGATGATACGGCTATGAATGCAGATATTGAGCGTGCGGTCGAACGCTTAAAAGAAGATGGTCAATCACCTCTTATTACACTTTCAGAGGCTGAAGAGTTAGTCAACCAACAGTCATTACTAATTATGGTTGACCATTCTAAAATCAATTTAACTTTGTCTAAGGATTTTTATGATCGATTTAATGAAGTTATTGTGGTAGATCATCACCGTCGAGATGACGATTTTCCTGAAAATGCTGTTTTGACCTTTATTGAAAGTGGGGCAAGCTCAGCCTGTGAATTGGTTACGGAGTTGTTGCAATTCCAAGGTGCCCCAGAACGTTTGAGTAAAATCCAAGCCTCTATCCTTATGGCAGGTATCATGCTGGATACTAAAAATTTCTCAACTCGTGTGACTAGTAGAACCTTTGATGTCGCCTCTTATCTACGTAGTTTAGGAAGTGATAGTGGAGAAATCCAAACAATCTCTGCTACTGATTTTGAAGAATATCGACGAATCAATGAGTTAATTCTAGCAGGTGAACGTATTATAGATGATATCATTGTTGCCTCAGGTGATAATCCTAAATGTTATAATAATGTTGTGATTTCTAAGGCAGCAGATACGATGCTTGCCATGGCAGGTATCGAAGCAACTTTTGTTGTCGCTAGAACAAGCGATTCTACGGTGAATATATCTGCTCGAAGCCATAAAACGATTAATGTACAACGTATTATGGAGAAAATGGGTGGTGGTGGCCATTTCAACTTAGCTGCCTGCCAATTGCGAGACTGTAGTGTTGCTCAAGCAAAAAATAAATTGATTGAAACTATTATGGGAGAGTTGGCTCCCAAGGAGGACTAAAATGAAAGTTATTTTCTTACAAGACGTTAAAGGTAAAGGTAAAAAAGGCGAAATTAAAGAAGTACCATCAGGTTATGCTCAAAACTTTTTGATTAAAAAGAATCTTGCTAAGGAAGCGACAAACCAAGCTATCGGTGAGTTGAAAGGCAAGCAAAAATCTGAAGAAAAACATGCAGCAGAGTTGTTGGCTGAAGCGAAGCAAGTTAAAGAGCAACTTGAAAAAGAAGAAAATCGTCTTCAATTTACTGAGAAGGTCGGACCAGACGGACGTACTTTTGGTTCAATTACAGCCAAAAAGATTGCAGAAGGACTTCAAAAACAATTTGGTATAAAAGTTGATAAACGTCATATTGAACTTGAACATCCTATTCGTGCGATTGGTCTGATTGAGGTTCCTGTAAAGCTTCATAAAGAAGTGAGCGCACAAATTAAACTTAACATCAAAAATAGTGCTGAGTAATTCGTTGACACTATAAGTAAATCTTGTAAAGGAGGGAATAATTGTGGCAGAGGCTCAAGAATTACGAGTACAACCTCATGATTTAGTAGCGGAACAGTCTGTTCTAGGGGCTATTCTCATTAACCCGGAAAAGTTGATTATAGTTCGAGAATTTATCGAAGCAGACGACTTTTACAAGTATTCCCATCGTGTCATTTTTAAAGCAATGGTAACGCTGTCGGATCGAAATGATGCCATTGATGCCACGACAGTACGTACCATTTTAGATGACCAAGATGACCTCCAAAATATAGGGGGTATTTCTTATCTTGTAGATTTGGTCAATAGTGTCCCAACATCGGCAAATGCTGAGTACTATGCTAAGATTGTGGCTGAGAAAGCCATGCTTCGACGTATTATAAATAGGCTGACAGAGACTGTCAACCAAGCATATGAGGGCGCAACGGAATCTGATGAAATTATTGCGAATGCTGAGAAAGCCTTGGTTGATGTTTCAGAGCATAGTAATCGTAGTGGTTTCCGCAAAATATCTGAAGTTCTTGACGTTAATTTTAATACCTTGGAGATGCGTTCCCAGCAAACATCAGATGTTACTGGATTACCAACAGGTTTCCGTGACCTTGACAAGATTACAACAGGTTTACACCCTGATCAATTAATTATTTTAGCAGCTCGCCCCGCAGTTGGTAAAACAGCCTTTGTGTTGAACATTGCTCAGAATGTTGGCACCAAGCAAAATAAAGCTGTTGCAGTCTTTTCATTAGAGATGGGTGCAGAAAGCTTAGTTGATCGTATGTTGGCAGCTGAAGGGATGATTGATTCTCATGCTTTACGTACAGGTCAATTGACAGAGCAAGATTGGAATAATGTTATGATTGCTCAAGGAGCACTGGCTGAGGCACCTATTTACATAGATGATACCCCTGGTATAAAGATTACTGAGATTCGTGCACGGTCCCGTAAATTGTCACAAGAAGTAGAGGGTGGTCTTGGTCTCATTGTGATTGACTACTTGCAGTTGATTACAGGTACGCGACCAGAAAATCGCCAACAAGAGGTTTCAGATATTTCAAGACAGTTAAAAATCCTGGCCAAGGAGCTCAAAGTTCCTGTAATTGCCTTGAGTCAGTTATCTCGTGGGGTTGAACAACGTCAGGACAAACGTCCAGTATTATCTGATATCCGTGAGTCAGGATCTATCGAGCAGGATGCCGATATTGTCGCCTTCTTGTATCGTGATGATTACTACCGAAAAGAGGGTGAAGAACCAGAAAATGCGATTGAAGATAATACCATCGAAGTTATCCTAGAAAAAAACCGTGCTGGTGCGCGTGGAACAGTCAAGTTACTATTCCAAAAAGAATACAATAAATTTTCATCGATTGCTCAGTTTGAGGAATCATAATTTTCAGATTTAAGGAGATATATATATGAGTGATGCATTTGCAGATGTTGCTAAGATGAAAAACATCAAGGAAGCTATTAAGTCACATGAAGGTCAGCTAGTAGAATTGACCCTAGAGAATGGGCGTAAACGTGAAAAGAATAAAATTGGTCGATTGACAGAAGTTTATCCGTCATTGTTTATTGTTGAATATCAAGACTTCAGTTCCCAAGCAGGAGCTATTAATAATAGTTATGTTGAATCTTACACTTATTCAGATATTTTGACTGAGAAGACTCTCATTCGTTATTTGAGTCCTGAGGAACAAGCTGAAATCGAAAATAAATAAGAAAAAGCCTTTACTTGGGCTTTTTTTCGTGGTAAAATATTTAAGTATGTGAAATAATAGCAGGATAAAATGAAGCTCGTCAACAGGAAGTCGGCTAGAAAAGTAACCTTTGCTGTTTGGGCGAAGTCTTTCTGAACGAATCAGGTTTATCTAAAACGTTATTTCCTAAAAATATTTTTTATAGGAGGACATTATTAATGTCACGTTATACAGGTCCATCATGGAAACAATCACGTCGCCTTGGTTTCTCACTTACAGGCACAGGTAAAGAATTGGCACGTCGTAACTACGTACCAGGTCAACACGGTCCAAACAACCGTTCAAAACTTTCAGAATACGGTTTGCAATTGGCTGAGAAACAAAAACTTCGTTTCTCATACGGTTTGGGTGAAAAACAATTCCGTAACTTGTTCGTACAAGCTACTAAAGTTAAAGGTGGAACACTTGGTTTCAACTTTATGGTTCTTTTGGAACGTCGTCTTGACAACGTTGTTTACCGTCTTGGTCTTGCAACTACTCGTCGTCAAGCACGCCAATTCGTAAACCACGGTCACATCCTTGTTGATGGTAAACGTGTTGATATCCCTTCATACCGCGTTGAAGTTGGTCAAGTAATCTCAGTTCGTGAAAAATCAGCTAAAGTTCCTGCTATCCTTGAAGCAGTAGAAGCTACTATCGGACGTCCAGCATTTGTATCATTCGATGCTGAAAAACTTGAAGGTTCATTGACACGTCTTCCAGAACGTGATGAAATCAACCCAGAAATCAACGAAGCACTTGTCGTTGAATTCTACAACAAAATGCTTTAATTTTAAGATTATTGTATCGAAAAGCCCGTTGTTATGGGCTTTTTTGTTTGTCTTAAATCATTGATTTCTAGGTTTGTTCAGTTACAAGTTTCCTAAAGCCATTTCATAGAATGAGACTGCTTTTTGTTTTCGAATATTAAAAAGACCCCTAGTCTGATACAAGTGACTAAGGGATTCGTAACATGATGATAGATGATTTTGAGGTATAAATTATTTATTATCCAATCCGCCTTCAAAATCTGCTGAAACGTTTGAAACGTAGTTGGTGAAGTAGCTTTCAAAATCTTTTTTTAGTTGGTCGTACTCCTCTTCGGAGTAATCTTTATCCTCTATATAAGCCTGAAATCTAGGAATTCCCAAATCTTTTTGGAGACGTTGGATTACTTCTGTCTTTGTCATAAGAACCTCTCTTTCATTCTTTATTTTACCATATTTCAAATTGTATGAAGCATACATGTTGTTTTAAAAGTTTACTTTTGATATACTGTCAAAGTTATTTAAGAAGGAGGCTACGATGTCTATTATTACACTAATCTTAGCTGGGATTGTTGCTTTGGAGCATCTCTATATCATGTATTTGGAAACTTTTGCGACACATTCAGACATGACTAGTCGTGTTTTCAATATGAGTAAAGAAGAACTTCAACGTGATTCTGTTACAAACTTATTTAAAAATCAAGGGATCTACAATGGTTTGATTGCTGTATTCCTCTTGTATGGGATTTTCACAAGTAGTCAGCTACTTGTAACTGTTTTTGTACTCAATGTTTTCTTTGCTGCTATTTATGGTGCTATGACTGCAAATAAGAAAATTATTTTAACTCAAGGTGGACCCGCAATCTTGACCTTACTTTCACTTATCATTTCCTTATTTTAAGGTTTTTATTGTAAAAGAAAAAGCTGCTTTAACTGTTGAAATGGTTTGCAGCTTTTTATGCTTTTGAAGTTGTTTTATTGTGGAATAAATCGTAGAAGAAAATCTGTCATTTCTCGGGGGGATTCTTTTTTTCCTTTATTTATCCAGGCTTGACAAGCACCAAAAATAGCGTGCGCAAAATAAATACTGGCATAGTCTTTCTCAAATCCTTTTAGAGATCTTTCTTCAGCAGTAGGGACAATGAAGTCCTCAGCTATCATACGCTGAAGTTTATGTATCAGAAAATCTTGAATTTCTTTTGATCCATTGGTAGACAAAAGAGCTGATAGGAGTTTTTCACGAGTAAGAAATTCAAAGATTTCGAGGAAGGCTCCCTCCTTCTTTCCTTCGTATTTATCGAAGATATACTCTAGTTTATGGAAAAGCTCTTTCTGATAACTATCAATCATTTCATACTTATCTTTGTAGTGGGTATAAAAACTCGAACGGCTAATCCCAGCTGTTTGAACCAGACGAATGGTAGTAATATCATTGAAATCTTGATCTTTAAGGCATATTACTAAAGCATCTAAAAGAGCTTTTTTAGTTTGAGCTCGCCTTTGATCTTTTGACATACAAATCTCCTCTTATACACTTTTAGACTATGTGTCCAAAAACTAATTATTTAACATTGCTTTTCATGTAAATGAGTTTATAATTGATTATATCATAAAAATAAACACAATGTCTAAAAAGGAGAAATATGTTAGCAGAATTAAAGGCGCTTCTTAAAAGTCCAAAGCTCTGGATAACTATTATTGGTGTCTCATTGATACCCGCTTTATATAATCTAATCTTTTTATCTTCTATGTGGGATCCTTATGGAAATGTAAAGCATCTGCCAGTAGCCGTAGTGAACAAAGATAAGAGTGCTAGTTTCCAGAATAAGACTCTAAATATTGGTCATGATATGGTAGACAATATGTCTAAAAACAAAAATCTAGACTATCATTTTGTGACTGAAAATGAAGCCCAAAAAGGAATTGATGATGGTGATTACTATATGGTAATCACTTTTCCAGAAAACCTCTCAAGTAATGCAGCAAGTCTTTTGACAAATGATCCTAAGAAACTTGAAATTTCTTATCAGACAACAGCAGGGCATAGCTTCGTTTCTTCAAAAATGAGCGATTCTGCCATGTCTAAGTTGAAGGATACCGTTTCTAAAAATATTACATCAACTTATGTTGGAGCTGTCTTTAGGAGTATGTCTCAACTTCAGGGTGGTATGGGAACTGCGGCGAATGGAGCTAGTCAATTATACGCAGGTGCAGGCGCACTTCAGTCTGGGAGTCAGACCTTATCAAGTGGTTTAGGAACTCTTGCTGGTTCTACACAGACATTGGCTACAGGTGTTGATACCTTGAGTTCAGGTGCATCTGCCTATACTTCAGGTGTGTCAACTTTGTCAGGTGCTTTGTCACAGTTAAATGCTAACTCTGAGGCTGTTAATTCTGCTGCAGGTCAATTTGTATCAGGAGCAGATGCTATGAGTACCTTAGTTACTGGTGCAGATTCTTTGTCAACTGCACTCAGTCAAATGGCTACGGCAACAAGTTTATCTGAAGAACAGCAAGCACAGTTGTCAACCTTGTCAACTAATTTAACCGATTTAAATACAGCAATTCAAAATCTCAATACAGCGGTAAGTAACACATCATTACCTAGTGGAACATCAACAACATCAGTAGATACAAGTTCAATAGCGACTTATCTTTCAAATATTTCTTCTGCGGCTAGTTCTATAGCTACGGCTAGTGCCACTGACAAAGCGAACGATTTGGCTGCGGTACAAGGAACAGCTGCTTATCAAAGCTTGACGGCAGATCAACAAGCAGAGATTACATCGGCAATTAGTAACGCAGGATCTACGGCTAGTAGTTACGCTTCAACTATTGCATCAGAAGTGTCAAGTATGTCAACGGCCTTATCTAGCTTGACAGGTACGACAACAACTAGTAGCGGAGATTCAAGTAGTTTAGCTTCTCTACAAACATCTATTTCAGGCATTGCAAGTTCGGCGAATGCTCTTCTTCCTGTAGCTTCATCAACGGTATCATCAATGCAAGCTAATATTGCTAATGTCAATTCGGTACTTGTCAATCAATTATCACCAGGAGCAATTCAAGTGGCTTCAGGTGTGTCAACCGCTCAAAGTACTCTAGCAACAGGTGCAAGCGCACTTTCAACTGGTTTGTCAACTTATACTGGTGCTGTGTCAACAATTGCTAGTGGCGCTAAAACTCTAGATGCTAACAGTAGTAGTTTAATGACTGGTTTTTCTACTCTTCAAAGTGGTACAAGTGCTCTCAATGCAGGTGCTCAACAATTAGCAACTGGAGGAAACACCTTAACAAATGGTTTGACAAGTCTGTCAACTAACCTTTCTACATTATCTGATTCATTAAACAAAGCTAATCAGCAACTCTCTCTTGTTTCTGTAAACTCAGACAATTCAAAAATGGTGAGTGCTCCGCTCAAAGAGAAGAAAACTGATAAGGATAAGGTTGACACTAATGGTGTGGGAATGGCTCCATATATGATTTCTGTTTCTCTTATGGTTGTCGCTCTTTCAACTAATGTTATCTTTGCTAAGAGCTTGACAGGAAGAAAATTTACGGGTCGTTTTGATTGGGCTAAGAATAAGTTACTTATCAATGGTATTATTACAACTATGGCTGCTATTGCGCTTTATATTGCCATTCGATTTGTGGGAGTTGAACCAAATCATCCATTAGCTACATTTGGTATGATTCTCCTTGCAGCATGTACTTTAATGGCGCTGGTTACAGCCCTTGTGGGTTGGGATGATAGATATGGTGCATTTGCTTCCATGATTATACTCCTTTTGCAGTTAGGTTCTAGTGCAGGAACTTATCCAATTGAACTTAGTCCTAAGTTCTTTAAGGTCGTCCAACCATTCTTACCAATGTCCTACTCGGTATCAGGTCTTCGTCAAACTATTTCAATGACAGGACAGATCTCAGATCAAGTACGTATGTTATTCATTTTCTTACTTATTTTTGTAGTTGTAGGTATTATTATTTATAGACCAAAGTCTGAAAATGAATAAACTAAAGGCCAGCTCTAATGTGAGCTGGCTTTTTATGTTATTCAACAGTTATATCACCGAGGTCTGAGGTAATGGTTAGTGAGTTATCCTTTGAGATTTTAAGGTTATTTGTGATGTCTACCTCTCCTGAATGACTATCGGCTTGAACATTGAGCGTGTAATCTTTAAGAGCTAGTTCAATATCACCAGATGTAACATCAAGTTTATTGTGACCATTGAAAATTAGGTTATCTCCAGAGTAATCTCCCATTGCAATAGATAAATCTGAGTTAGTAAAAAGTGTATGATTACTATCAACACTACCAACATCAAGGTTAGCTTTTAGGTTGCTGACAATCATTTTAGTAAAAGTTAGGTCCCCTACATTTAGATTGATATCTGCTTGTTTGATGGTGCTATTACTTAAATCTAGATTTCCAGTTGCTAAATCAACCTTTAAAAAATCAATCGTTTGTTTTTTAGGGAGTGTAATGATAATGGTTTTCTTTCTGACTTCCTCGTTGAGAGTAGAAAGCCTCACTAAATCTTTTAATCCGAAAAAGTTAATATGTTTGTTAGAAGTTGAATCTAATTCAGAGTTGCTATCATTGATAGTCAATTGACCATCCTTTACAGATGTGTCAATTGGATTTTTTGTTTTTTGGTAGTAAGAAAGCGTTGCTTTGTCAACATCACCATTTTTTATAAGCACATTGTAGCTACTACTTTTAATATCAATTTTATTGAAGTCCTCAACTTCTTTCTTGACATAATCTTGCTCACTTATAGTTTGATTTTGTAAATCTGTTAAGCCACCTTGGCTATAACCCCAAGCTACGAATCCTCCTCCTAAAAATAGAGAGATAAGGGACACTCCGAGGATGATCTTTTTCCAAGTTTTCATGATTTTCTTCCTTTCTTGATGAGCCATTTAATCAATAGGGTAATTAGCTTTACAATAAGTTTACAGATTTCAAACGAAATCAAAAGTAGTAAGAGTGCTCCTCCAAACATCAATAGACCTAGACCTCCTCCAAACAGTGTTGAAGCTAGTGAAACACTTAAGAGAGAGAAGCTTGTAAAGAAAGTGTAAACACCACTAATGAGTAAAGCAAAAGTAAGAGCTAAGGCAGTCACTATAACTGCGAAAATAATCATAAGAAGTGTCACTATCATAGCTAAGAAGAATAGTAGAATTGGTAAGGCGACTGGACTGGCTAAAACAGCTAGAATCGCAATCCAAAGGATAGTTGTTTTATTGCGTAAGCTGCTCTTGTCCTCAACAATCTTTTCTTCTAGAAGACGACTAATGACTTCATGTGCGGCTTCCTTAGGTGTACCCAGTTCTGCAATAACCCGAGCTTCATTCTCAGGTCCAGCCTCTTCAAAATATTCCATGAAATATTCTATAGCTTCTTCGTAGTCCTGTTGTGGTAATTTTCGTAGATATTTTGTTAATTTGGCTATATATTCAGTCTTTGTCATGTCTTAATCTCCCTTCTAGAATACCGTCCAGAGTTTCTTTATAGGTTAACCATTCTTCATTAAGAAATTGAAGTTGCTCTTTTCCCTCTTGGGTAATACTGTAATATTTACGTTTACGCCCTTGATACGCTTGGCTATAGGTGGTCATATAGCCTGCTTTTTCAAGCTTTTTTAGAATAGGATAAAGTGTTGACTCCTTAATATTAGCCGCAAGCTTTATTGTTTGACTAATCTCATAGCCATAAGAGTCTTCTCTATCGATAATAGCTAATATTAAGAACTCTATCAGTATTGATGATGTTGGAAAATACATAGTGTGCTCCTTTGCTTCTAGGATATGTATAAAAAATATATATAATTATTTTACATATAGAGTGTATCTCTTTTAGAAATATATGTCAATATTTTATATATAAAAATTTTATATAATAGGGATATCTTCTTTTTTATGATAATATGAAGTCAAGGAGTTCTTATGACTATTAAAGATAAACTAGCTCGTTACGAGCCGAAGCCACTAGGGGAGAAAAGACGCTATGCGGTGCTTTTACCCCTAATATATGATGTAAAAACTGATAAGTATCAAATTCTTTACCAAGTACGAAGTGAGCATATTTCTCAACCAGGTGAGGTCTCTTTTCCTGGAGGGCGTGTCGAAAATGGTGAGACTTTTCAGGAAGCTGCTATACGAGAAACTTGTGAAGAATTAAACCTAGTTCCTGATCAAATTGACATTTGGGGAGAGCTTGATTATCTGATTCATCAGGGGAGAACCATCCATTGCTTTGTTGGAAAGATAAATATAGAAAATTGGGAGCATATTCATCCAAATGAAGAGGTGAAACGGTTGTTTACAGTTTGTGTTGACACGTTGTTGACAGAAGATCCGGTTTATTACAAAGTCACTTCTACTTTGAGTGATGCGAAAGGTTTCCCATTTTTCTTGGTAAAAAATAGAGAAAAATATAATTTTGGGTACAGTGAACGTCATATTCCTTTTTACAGGAACTTGACAGAGAATATATGGGGGATGACAGCTATGTTTACACATAGATTTACAGATATTTTAAAAGGCTTAGAGTAAAAATAAAAGATCAACGGTAATATGTTGATCTTTTTACTATTATTTAAATTGTTAATTTGGTACCAAAGGAGTGAAATTTATTTCTGGGACATGAGTCTAGAGTATTCCTAAAATGATTTTCAAAATTAATATCGAAGCTTTTAGCTAGGTGGTCAAATTCAGAGTGGACAATGACTTTTTGTTTCGTTTGTGTCATTTCTATGCTAAAAAGAAGGGGAGGTGGATACAGGCAGTTATGCTTTGGTGTTATTCTGCCTAAGATTGATGATTCTATTGATCTTTCTTAGGGAGTTACCTATGTTGAAGAGAAGGTAAAGCATATAACTATAAATAGTAAAGCTCCAAAAATCTGGGACAATACTGAGACTATAGACAAATAGGACTGTTGCACTAACAAAAATTAGACAGCTACATATTATTGAAAGTAGAGGATATCCTTTTGAAAATAATAGGCTTTCTATGATTAAGGCAAAAGCAGGTAGTAACAGAGTTAGAATGATAATAATAAAGATGAAGCGTTGTGTATCATCTAGCATCAAGTTACCCAATGATTTACCTAGGTAAAAACGAGAATCACTCCCCCCCGGATAAATCAATTCTCTTGTCAAGGGACTAACTAGGATTAGGGTGTCAAATAGTGAGAAAGCCGCCCATCTCCAAATAGGGAAAGCCCATTCTTCCTCAGATAATTCTCTCTGAGTTTTTTCTTCAGTTAATTCTAATTTGATTGCCATCAATATGTACCTCTTTTGGAAAGTCGTTATTTTGATTTAAGATATACCATCCATCTGGTAGTTCAGAGTTTTTAAGTACCTGTTCTAATTGCGAATGTAAGTCAATTTCTTTAGTCGTGGAACCAGAAGGAAAACTCAATTGAACAGTAAGTTGTTTGTTTCGTAGAGCATCTTTAAGTGAAAAATCATAATAGCCACCTAGGGCCTTAGAATGTCCCCTCTCATAAGTATAGAGTGTCGTGTATGGTACAGGTTCTATCTGAACAATAATATTTTTTAAATCTTTTTCGGTACTTAAAGCTTTAGAGATATCATTGATAAATTTTTGATTTCTAGGGTTGATTTTAATAGACTTTTTAACAAAATCGTCCCAATATTCCCTTTCATCAGGTAAAATCTTATATTCACTATTTTGGCGATTAAAATCTGAGTCGCTTTCTGTTGGGCTGGCAATGTAAGGATAGAGTAAATCTTGAATATGGAGAGGCAGTTGAGTCTTTACATGTGCTGTTTTGTTATTAATAGTCTCTTGATAATCAATATGGAAAATCAGGTAATGTTTAACCTCATCTTCTTCATTCATACGATAAGTAATTTTATCTGCCCAACCGATGCCAGTTATTTGTACCTTCCCTTGAAATCCACGAGTTTTATAAAAACCTTTAATATTTTCTTGAGCATTGTAATAGAAAAAGATAGCAATCATGGTCAATAATAAACTCAAGGGCATAGTGATTTTAAGGTATTTGAAGCTATTTTTTACCATCTTAGTTCTGACTCTCCTTAACTAGTAGGTTGTAATCTTTTTGACTTTTAATTTCCTCGAGGCGTCCAGTAGTTGTATTAGTGCTTGTAAAATACCAATAGATATCCTCCTTATCTGGTGTTAACTCTTTTTGCAGTTTAACAGCATCATCCAGATTAAGTGAGTCAGTTGTTACGATGATTAAGCTAAATCTTTTTTTGAGCGATTGGTCACTGTATTTGTTGTCATCTTGATTTTTGTAATCAGCAAAATTTCTTTCTTTGGTCCAGATAAGGGGCATGGAGTTGATAGTGAGGGGATCATCTTTATAACCTATAGAAAAATTATCCTTTGAAAGGAGATAGCGGTAAGGTTTAGCAAATCCGTGGTATCGACTGACTTTTGATGGTTTGGTTCTGGTTGCCTTCTGGGTGCGTAAATTGACATAGAATACTTTTTTGTTGTCATAGGATGAAAATTTCACAAACTCATCCCTACCATCGGAGTACATGGTATCATCCATGGAACCAGGATCATCATATCCTAGTTTCTTAGCAAGGCTTAGTACATTAATAGTATGTCCTTTTCCAGTATCTTTACCAAGCTGATAATAGTGAATAATATCATAATTTTTAGAGTCCTTCTTGTTTTTAGATAGTTTATACCTAGATTCTTGGAAGGCTAGGTAGGTGCGACCAACGGCTAATTGACTTCTTTCCAGTGATTTTTCATTTCCAAACTTAACACCTAAAACGTTAAAGTTTCCAATTTTGACGTTTTGAAAGGATGTTACAGTAACTTTTTTGTTAGTATAGTCGTAAAGTCTATCGTCTAAGGAATAAGCGGCCTGAATTCTATAACCATAGCGAACGAATGTACCTGTAAGTAGAATGGTTATAAAAAATAAGGAGATAAACATGCCACATACGCCATCTAAATGTTTCTATTTTTGTCATAGGAAATCCTCTTTGAGTAATAGAAAAACCATGAAAATCTTATTTTCATGGTTTTTAATTCAATTATTTAACCTCAGTAAAGATTACGTGTTTACGCAATTTTGGTGAGTATTTTTTCAATTGAAGACGGTCTGGAGTGTTACGTTTGTTTTTTGAAGTAAGGTACAAGCGTTCACCAGATTCTTTGTGTTCAAGTGTAATATTTACGCGCATGGTATCTCCCTTCTATTATTTAGTTGCGTTAGCTTTAGCGATTTTACGTCCTTTGTAGTATCCTTTAAGTGATACACGGTGTGAACGTGAGTAATCTCCAGTTGTTTCGTCAAATTGTACTGATGGAGCAGTCAATTTGTAGTGTGTACGACGTTTGTTTTTCTTCGCTTTTGAAGTGTGACGTGCAGGTACTGCCATTTCTTTATTTCCTCCGAATTAATATTTATGTTCTTGATTTTAAATCAACTATAACAGAATAACATATCTTTTTTGTAAAGTAAAGTTACTTGACAAAAAACTTTCCAAGAAATGATATAGTTAAAAACTATACCATGAGATAACAAATACATATTTCACAGCTATAACAGCAAGTGCTAGAATAGGCTTATTATTACATTAAGTGAAAGCATAAAAAGGAGTAAATAACTATGAGTAAAGTTCATTATCATTTTGATCATGTTGGTTCTTACCTTCGTCCACAAGCTTTAAAAGAAGCACGTGAAAAATTTGCCAATGGTGAGATTTCGCAAGAAGAATTGTTGAAAGTACAAGATGAATTGGTTAAGGAATTGGTTCATCATGAGGTAGAAAATGGTCTTCAAGTAGTTTCTGATGGTGAATTTGGTCGTTCTTGGTGGCACCTTGATTTCCTATGGAACCTAACCGGTTTTGAAGCTTACCAACAAGAAGATTCATATAAATTCCATGGAGCTAAGACACGTACAACCAACGTTCGTATCAATGGTAAGATTGCCGAAAATCCTAATCATCCTTTCTATCGTGACTTTGAATATCTTAAATCAGTGACTCCTGAAGGAATTACTCCAAAAGTAACTATTCCAAGTCCATCACTCATCATTAACCGTGACCACCGTAGTGATCTTTATGCAGATTACTATGATTCATGGACAGATTTTCTTGATGATTTGGCAAAAGCTTACCATGATACCATCCAACATTTCTACGATTTGGGTGCACGTTATGTACAGTTGGATGATACGACTTGGGGTTATTTGATTCAACAGTTTGAGAATGAAAAAAATAATCCTGAGAAAACAGCTGAGTTGGCAAAAATTGCTGAGGATGATGTATACACTATCAATAAAGCCTTGGAAGGTCTTCCAGAAGATTTGACTTTGGCTACTCATATTTGTCGTGGAAACTTTAAATCAACTTATCTTTTTGAAGGTGGCTATGATTCAGTAGCTAAATATCTTGGGAAATTGAATTATGATATCTTCTTCTTGGAATACGATGATGCGCGTTCAGGTAGCTTCGCACCACTTCCAACGATTTGGAATAATCGTGATCATGTTGAATTGGTGCTTGGTGTGATTACTTCTAAGGATTCAGCTTTGGAAGATGTAGATGCTGTCATCGCTCGTATCCATGAAGCGGCTGAGCTTGTACGACTTAAGAACCTTGGTATATCAACTCAATGTGGTTTTGCATCAACTGAAGAAGGCAATATCTTGACTGAGCAAGACGAGTGGAATAAATTACAATTGATTAAAACAATTACTGATAAAGTTTGGTCATAATAGAAAAATGTAGAGGACAGGCTCAGCTTGTTCTCTATTTTTATGAGTATAGAAAGGAAGTGTCATGAACTATAAAGAGACAGGACAGAAGATTTTAGATGCTGTAGGAGGAAAGGAGAAAGTTCAGAATCTTGTAAACTGTGCTAAACGTTTATGTTTTACCTTAGCAGATGATTCTAAAGCTGATGATAAAGTTGTTCAAACTATCTAAGGTATTGTGAGTTTGGCTAAGAGTGGTGGTCAGTATCAAGTTGTTGTTGGTAGTGATATACCAAATGTATACCGTGCTTTGGAAGGCTTATTAGACCTAGATGAAGTGTCTAAGGAATCATCGGAAAAACAAGACAGAACTCCTCTTCAAAGCTTTTTAGCCCTTATTTCTGGGATTTTCACACCAATCTTACCGGTAATTACAGCAGCAGGGATGATCAAAGCCGTTTTGTCTCTTTTGGTTGTCTTTAAGGTAGTAGCTGTAGATGATGTTAACGATCAAGTTCTTAATTTTATTAGTGATGCTGGATTTTATTTTTTACCTGTATTTTTAGGTGCTTCAGCAGCTCGATAGTTTAAGACAAACGCTCAATTGGGGATGTTGATTGGTGCTATTTTATTACACCCAACTTTTACGAAGATTGTGACAACTGCCAAGGAATCAGGTCATGGCGTCTCTTTCTTTAGTATTCCCCTTACATTAACTTCTTACTCATCAACGGTTATTCCTGTTATTTTGGCAGTTTGGTTTATGAGTTATGTGGAGCGCTTTGCAATTAAAATTTCATCAAAGACTGTTAAATTTTTCTTGGTGCCTATGATTACGACCTTGATCACTGCAAACGTAACACTTTTGATTTTAGGTTCAGGTACTTTGGCTTCGAATGTGGCTCAGGGGGGAGTAGCCCATGCTATTGCTTTAAAAACTAAGGATACCAATAAAAAAGCTCTGGTTTCATCTGCTGGAATTACTGCAATTTGTGGGATTACGGAACCGGCTTTTTATGGGGTAACTTTGCAAAATAAAGCTGCCCTCATAGGATCTATTGTTGCAGGGGGAGTAGGTGGCTTCTTCCTTGGTATTTTAGGTGCGAGAAATTTTGCAGGTGGTTCCCCAGGTCTATTGACGATTGCAGCCTATATCGGTGAAGATACACTTAAATATTTTTACACAGCTATTACAGGTCTTGTAATTTCTGTTGTGGTCTCTTTTATTGTGACCTTCGTTCTTTATAAAGAAGATTAATGATTGTGGCAGGTCGAGAGGTCTGTTTCTTTCTTACGTTGAAAAAACCTTTACCATTTCCCAAAAGCTATGTAAATTATGATAGAATAGAGTGATTATATCTGTAATAACGGAAAAGGAGGGCAGGTCTATTTGAGACCTGTATCATCATTATGAAACTTCAAAAACCTAAGGGAACGCAGGATATTTTACCTGCTGATAGTGCTAAATGGCAGTACGTAGAAAATGTTGCACGTGAAACATTTAAGAAATACAATTATGGTGAAATTCGTACACCTATGTTTGAACATTACGAGGTCATTTCACGTTCAGTAGGTGATACAACTGACATCGTTACTAAGGAAATGTACGATTTTCATGATAAGGGAGACCGTCATATCACACTTCGTCCAGAAGGAACAGCACCGGTTGTACGCTCTTATGTAGAAAATAAACTCTTTGCGCCAGAGGTTCAAAAACCCGTTAAAGTTTATTATATTGGATCAATGTTTCGTTATGAACGTCCTCAAGCAGGACGCTTGCGTGAGTTCCACCAACTTGGTGTAGAGTGCTTTGGATCAAAAAATCCAGCTACAGATGTTGAAACCATTGCTATGGCCTACCAACTCTTTAATACGCTTGGCATCAAGGAAGTTACCCTTCATTTGAATAGCCTTGGAAATACTGAGAGTCGTCTGGCTTATCGTCAGGCCTTGATTGACTACTTGACACCAATGCGTGATACTTTATCAAAAGATAGTCAACGCCGTTTGGATGAAAATCCTTTGCGAGTACTCGATTCAAAAGAAAAAGAAGATAAGGTTGCAGTTGAAAATGCACCCTCTATTCTTGATTATTTAGATGACGAAAGTCAAGCGCACTTTGACGAAGTGCGTGCCATGCTCGATAGTCTTAACATTCCTTATGTGATTGATACTAATATGGTACGTGGTCTTGATTACTACAACCACACGATTTTTGAATTTATTACCACTATTGATAAGTCTGAATTGACAATCTGTGCGGGGGGTCGTTACGATAGTTTGGTTGAATACTTCGATGGTCCAGAAACAGCTGGTTTTGGTTTTGGACTTGGTTTAGAACGCTTGCTTTTGGTTATTGATAAACAAGGTATTGAACTTCCGGTGGAAGAAAGTCTAGATGTTTACATTGCAGTACTTGGTTCAGGTGCTAATGGTAAAGCTCTTGAGTTAGTTCAAGCTATCCGCTATCAAGGATTTAAAGCTGAACGTGATTACCTTGGACGCAAGATTAAGGCACAATTCAAGTCAGCAGATACCTTCAAGGCCAAGACTGTTATCACATTAGGTGAGAGTGAAGTGGAGTCAGGTCAAGTTAATGTCAAAAATAATTCTACTCGTGAGGAAGTTACTGTAAGTTTCGAAGAGCTAACTAAGAACTTTGCAGCAGTCCTCAAACAGTTAGAAAAGTAGGGGGCATATGATTAGTATAGTTGATATGCTCAAACGGAGTGAAAAGTTTAGTTTGGCTTTTGATCGTAGTATGCCTATTCGTTTCCAACAACAGTTTTGGCAGTTGATTGCTTTTCTTGATAAGCATGAAATTACTTGGTTTAATGATGAGCCTGCAAGTGATCATGCGATGTGTCAGCAATTACTTGGTCAAGTTTGGCGTCAAGATTGTCAAGATGTAGTCTTGAGTTTTGAAACTCAGGAACGTTATTTGGGATGGCAGGTAGACGAGGAAACTGATGAACTTAGTGTTATCATTGAAGATGTTTACGGTTTCCGCTGGAATAGTTTACTTGACTTAGAAACAGCTGATTATCGTTTTGAAGATTTTGAAGAGTTTGCTGAAGATTACGTGGATACTAGTGATTTGTTGAAACAATTTGGCAAATAGTTTGATAAAAAAGAAAGTCTATTAAAATTCTAACCTGAAATGGGTGGGGTTTTGATGGGCTTTTTGCTATAATAGTTAAGACTAAAAAATTAACGAAAGAAGTGTATTTATGGAACGTTCTATGTATGCCGGACGTGTTCGTAGTGAACACATCGGAACTACTATTACTTTGAAAGGTTGGGTATCTCGCCGTCGTAACCTCGGAGGTTTGATTTTCATCGATCTTCGTGACCGTGAAGGTTTGATGCAGTTGGTTGTTAACCCTGAGAATGCGGATGCAACTGTGGTTGAAACAGCTGAGAGCTTGCGTAGCGAATTTGTTATTGAAGTAACAGGAACTGTTGAAGCGCGTGAACAAGCTAATGATAACTTGCCTACAGGTGCTGTCGAACTTAAAGTTGAAGACCTTAAAATCCTTAATACTGCCAAAACAACACCATTTGAAATCAAAGATGGTGTTGAGGCTAGTGATGATACACGTATGCGTTACCGCTACTTGGATCTTCGTCGTCCAGAAATGTTGGAAAACTTTAAGCTCCGTGCAAAGGTAACTCACGCCATCCGTAATTATCTGGATGACTTGGAATTTATCGATGTTGAAACACCAATGTTGACAAAATCTACACCAGAAGGTGCTCGTGATTACTTGGTGCCAAGCCGTGTTAGCCAAGGCCACTTTTATGCTCTTCCGCAAAGTCCCCAAATCACTAAACAGTTATTAATGAATGCTGGTTTTGACCGTTATTATCAAATTGTTAAGTGTTTCCGTGATGAAGATTTGCGTGGAGATCGTCAACCTGAATTTACACAAGTTGACTTGGAAACCTCATTCCTTAATGAGCAAGAAATCCAAGATATTACTGAAGGATTGATTGCTAAGGTCATGAAAGAAACTAAAGGTATTGAAGTCACATTACCATTTCCACGTATGTCTTATGATGATGCCATGAATAACTATGGTTCTGACAAGCCAGATACACGCTTTGACATGCTTTTACAAGACTTGACAGAGGTTGTCAAGGGTGTAGACTTCAAAGTGTTTGCTGAGGCACCAGCTGTTAAGGCAATTGTTGTCAAAGGAAATGCAGACAAATACTCACGTAAAAGCATTGACAAGTTGACAGAGTTTGCTAAACAATTTGGCGCTAAAGGTCTTGCTTGGGTTAAGATGACTGACGGAGCTCTAGCTGGTCCAGTTGCTAAATTCTTGACAAGTATTGAAGAAAAGTTGACAGATGCTTTACACCTTGAAGAGAATGACCTAGTTCTTTTTGTAGCAGATACTCTTGAAATCGCTAATAACACACTTGGTGCTTTGCGTAATCAGATTGCTAAAGAACTTGACATGATTGACAATACTAAGTTCAACTTCCTTTGGGTTGTCGATTGGCCAATGTTTGAGTGGTCTGAAGAAGAAGGACGCTATATGTCTGCTCACCACCCATTTACTTTGCCAACAGAAGATTCTGTAGCAGAGCTTGAAGGTGATCTTTCCAAGGTTTGTGCTGTGGCTTATGATATTGTCTTGAATGGTTATGAGCTTGGTGGGGGTAGTCTACGTATCAATCATAAAGACCTACAGGAACGTATGTTGAAAGCCCTTGGCTTCTCTGAAGAATCAGCCTACGAGCAATTTGGATTCCTTCTTGAAGCTATGGACTATGGTTTCCCACCACATGGTGGTTTGGCTATCGGTCTTGACCGTTTTGTTATGCTTCTTGCAGGTAAAGATAATATCCGTGAAGTGATTGCCTTCCCTAAAAATAATAAGGCATCAGATCCTATGACTCAGGCTCCAAGTCTTGTGGCTGATAAACAGTTGGAAGAACTTGCCCTTCATGTAGATTTAGAAAATGAATAAAGCACCTCTTCATAAACATGTTAAATTTGTAGCGAAAAAGTCTGCGAAGAGAATGGGCGTTTTGCAGGCTGTTCGTAGTATTTCCCGTGAAAAGTATACTGAAAAAGTCTCAGCGTCTTTACTTTATGGGCTCTTATCGTCAATCGCCGTTAATTTCTTTTTTCAACCTGGACATGTTTACTCCAGTGGAGCGACAGGTTTGGCACAGGTTTTATCGGCATTGAGTGTTAGAACTTTGGGCTTTGAGATACCAGTATCATTGACTTTCTACGCGATTAATATCCCTCTCTTGATTTTGGCTTGGTATAAGATTGGCCATAAATTTACTATCTTTACCTTCATTACAGTAACGATGAGTTCCCTTTTTATTCAGGTGATGCCACATGTAACCTTGACAGAGGATCCTTTGATCAATGCTATCTTTGGTGGTTTGGTCATGGGAACAGGAATTGGTTTCGGTTTAAAATCTCGTATCTCTAGTGGGGGGACGGATATCGTTAGCCTCACTATTCGTAAGAAAACAGGCCGTGATGTTGGTAATATCTCCTTGATTGTCAATGGGATTATCATGGTTTTTGCGGGCATTCTTTTTGGTTGGAAATACGCTCTCTATTCAATGGTTACGATTTTTGTTTCTAGTCGAGTAACGGATGCGATTTTCACAAAACAAAAGAAAATGCAGGCTATGATTGTTACAAGTAATCCAGATCCAGTTGTACGAATGATCCAGAAGAAACTCCACCGTGGAGTAACGTTGATTAATGATGCGGAAGGAACATATAATCACGAAAAGAAAGCCGTATTATTGGCGATTATTACGCGTGAAGAGTATACTGACTTCAAGCATTATATGAGAAAAGCAGACCCTAAAGCCTTTGTCTCCATTGCAGAAAATGTACATATTCTAGGTCGTTTTGTTGATTTAGATGACTAACAAAAAAAGAAAGTTGACGAACGTTAGCTTCTTTTTTGTTGGATAGAATTCTTGACGAAATGCTTGCTTGACTTTACAATATCAGTATGATTAGATTTTTAATTCCAACCGCAAAAGAAATGAAGGCCAGTAAGGAAGTTCCGTCTCAAAAATTATCTGAAAAGAGTGCGGCTATCCTAACTGAAATGGCAAAATTATCCACAGATGAATTGTCCACAGCTTATAAAATAAAGCCTGAGCAGGCTGAGAAAGAGAAGCAGCGCTGGGCTGCGATTTTGTCTGGAGAAGCGAAGAACTATCCGGCTGTCGAGCTTTTTAATGGACTGATGTATCGTCACATCAAACGTAGTGACTTATCCACATATGAAAAAGATTTCTTAGGCCAACAAGTATTCATCACATCTTCTTTTTATGGAATCATTCCCGCTTTTTACCCGATTCAAGAACATCGTCATGACTTTCATACGAAGATCAAGGTTAATGGTCAGTCCTTAAAAAACTATTGGCGTGCTGAATATGACCAATTTCTAGAGGAGAGTCAAGTTCCAGTTGTTTCTTTGCTTTCAAGTGAATTTGAAGATGTTTTTAGTCCAACTCTTCGTAAGCAGTTATTCACGGTTAGCTTTATGGAAGACCGCAATGGGGTTCTTAAGACTCACTCTACGATATCCAAAAAGGCAAGAGGGGCTTTTTTGACAGCTGTTATGGAGGAGAATTGTCAAACGATTAATGCTTTACGAAAATTGTCTTTTGATGATTTTAACTATCGTGAGGATTTATCCTCTAACAATGAGCTAGTTTTTGTTAAAATCGTCTAAAAAAGTCTGAGTTATCAACTCAGACTTTTTCTTATAGCATATCTTTACGATCAACTTGTTCATAGTTCGTTTGACCGTCATTTAGTTTGTCCCAAATAACGACTGCTCCTTGATCAAGAGATTTTTTGACATCAATAATACGTTGATTAGATGATCCTCGAAACTGGAGCATAAGATTCTTTTTAGTGATGTCAAAGCGGCCGTCAACGAGAATATCAACGAGTTGAAGAAGTTCTAGTTTATCAGGGGTTTCAAGCATCAACTCCTCCCAAGTATATCCAGTCCAAGACCAGATATCTTTTTCCGGGAGTTCCTTACGAATGCGTTTGACTAAGGGAATGAGAATTCCTGTGTTTAGGAAGGGTTCACCACCAAGTAGCGTGAGACCTTGTACGTAAGGTTGAGCTAGATCCCTCATGATTTGTTCTTCAAGTTCTTTAGTATAGGGAATTCCTGCCTTAAAGGACCAGGTGGTAGCGTTATAGCATCCCTCGCAATGAAACATGCAACCAGAGACGTAAAGGGAGTTACGTACGCCTTCACCATCAACGAAATTAAAAGCTTTGTAGTCAATAATGCGTCCTTGGCTAAGTTCTTCGGACTTCCATTCTTGTGGTTTTGGTGTATTCCATGTCATGATTTTACTCCAAATCTATCCAATAGCGCTCAGTTTCATGGCGAATGTCCTCCAACTGACCACCGTTGGCTAATATAACAGCTTGGCTAGCAGGATTCTTGATACTACAAGTGACCAGAACACGATGAATATTCTTTTCTTTAGCTATTTGTAAGCCTTGACGGAGAGATTCTTTCGCATAACCCTTTCCTCGTTCGGATGGACGGATAGAGTAGCCGATATGGCCCCCTTTTTCTAGTAAGTAGTCATTTAATCGGATACGAAGGTTGAGAAAGCCAAGAGCCTGGCCTGCTACGTCAAAACTAACCAGCTGGATAGCAGGAACCCAGTTTTCAGGAATATTGAGTCCCGCTTCCGCTTGAAGATTTTCTTCTAGCCACTCTTCATAAACAAAATTGTTGGCGTTCCAAAATCCACCATCATGAGCAGCTTGCTCCCTTTCAAATTCAGCCATCATCTCTAAGATAGCTTCTTTATCTGTTTGACTTGGACGGCGTAAAATCATATTACTTCTTCTTTCCAGCTTTTTTCAAAAGGGCTTGGACACGTGCTTTTTTATCATTTTTGACGGTTGCATTTTTTTCGTGGTAACGTTCCACTTGTTGCATACCTTTATAATCTAATTGATATTTTCCCATTATATTCCTTTCTAAAAATGAAATAAGCAAAGCAGTTGGAAGGTATCATCCAGCTGCTTCTAGTTTATTATAATGTATTCTAGGTCTTATTAAAGGTGTTTACCTTCATATTTTATGGTTGAACCGTTCATGTGTTTGACTCGAGCTGAGATTTCTTTGTGGCGTCCTTTAACCATTGGGCGTGCCTGTGGATTTCCTAGATAACCGCAAGTACGTTTGACAACATCAACTGTTTTAGGATCTGTGTTGCCACAGTTAGGACACATGAATCCACGTTCTGTTGGGGTGAAGTCCCCTTCAAAGTCACACTTGTAGCATTTATCTATTGGAGTATTCGTTCCAAGATAACCGACACGGTCATAAGCAAAGTCCCAGACAGCTTCGAGTGCTTTAGGGTTTTGCTGGAGGACTGGATATTCACAATAATGGATGAATCCACCAGTTGCGCCAGCTTCTGGGTAAGCTTTTTCGAATTCTAATTTTTCAAATGGTGTTGGATTTTTACGAACATCGTAGTGGAAAGAGTTGGTGTAATATTCTTTATCTGTGATATCAGTCACGACACCGAATTTTTCAGTATCCAAACGACAGAAGCGATCAGTCAAACTTTCTGATGGTGTTGAATAAACAGAGAAATGATAATCATATTCGTCAGACCAACCTTCACAAGCATTTTTCATAGCTTTTACGATATTTAAAGTAAATGCCTTGGCTTCTAGATTTGTCTCCCAGTCACTACCATAAAAAACAGATGCTACTTCATAAAGCCCAATATAACCAAGTGATACGGTTGCACGACGATGTTTGAAGAGTTGATCTACATTGTCGAAGTTACCTAGACGTTGGCCAAAGGCCCCATACTGATAAAGTATAGGCGCATTAGCAGGTGTAGCTTCTTTGACACGTTCAACTCGATAGACGAGTGCATCTTTGGCAATTCCCATTCTTTCTTCAAAAATTTCCCAAAATTTATCTTGGTCTCCCTTAGATTCTAGGGCAATTCGAGGAAGATTAAGGGTTACAACCCCCAGATTCATTCGTCCAGAATTAACTTCAACACCATTTTCATCCTTCCACCCCTGTAGGAAGGAACGACATCCCATAGGAGCCTTGAAGGAACCCGTCAATTCAATGACTTTGTCATACGATAGGACATCCGGGTACATACGCTTTGTTGCACATTCAAGAGCTAGTTGCTTAATATCGTAGTTAGGTGAGCTAGGCTCTAAGTTAAGTCCACGTTTTAAGGTAAAAATCAGTTTAGGGAAAATAGCTGTACGGTGTTCGGAGCCAAGTCCTAAAATACGAACTTGTAGGATAGCCTTTTGGATTTCACGCTCAAACCAGCTTGTTCCCAAACCGAAACCTAGAGAGGTAAAGGGAGTCTGTCCATTTGAAGTGAAAAGCGTATTAATCTCATATTCAAGAGATTGCATAGCATCGTAGATATCTTTACGCGTTTTGGCGCGTGCATAATCTTCACGTTTTTCTTCAGCTACCCACTCTTTAGCATCAGCTAAGTGTTTTTTGTAGTTAAGTTTTGCGTAAGGAGCTAAAAACTCATCGATACGGTCAGCAGTACAGCCACCATATTGACTAGAGGCAACATTTGCGATGATTTGTGAAATTTGTGCTGTTGCAGTTTGAATGGATTTAGGACTTTCAACTTCAGCGTTACCAATTTTAAAACCATTTGCCAACATGCCTTTGAAGTCAATCAAACAACAGTTGGTCATAGGTGTGTAGGGGCTGTAGTCTAAATCGTGGAAATGGATATCTCCTTTTTGATGAGCATTTGCCACGTGTGGAGGAAGCATCTTAAGTCCTACAGACTTTCCGACAATTCCTGCGGTTAGATCACGTTGTGTATTGTAAAGGTCGCTATCTTTATTAGCATTTTCATGGACAACAGCTTGATCTTTATTAACAAGTTTACTGATGGTGAAATTGATGTCAGTAGCCTGAGAACGCTCAAAATCACGTTTGGTACGATAGTTAATATATTCTTGAGCGATAGCATATTCGTTAGCTTCGAGTAACTCATGCTCTACAATGCTTTGGATTTCATATATTTTGATATTTTGAGTGAAGCGGTCATTAATTTCAGCAACAATACGGTTGGCAATTCCCTCCAATTTTGCTTCAATTAAGGGTGTGATAGGTGTAATAGCTTCACTCGCTTTGAGAATAGCTTCATATATTTTACTTGAATCAAAGACAACCATACGACCATCACGTTTGATGACTTTGATATCAGGGTTGATTGTAACCTTTTCTTTTTCTAATGTAATCATCTAAAAATCACCTCGTTACTAATTATAGCACTAGGCAAAAAAAAATCAATATATTGTGGTATATTTTTATCTCAACCACTATATATTGATTTTTTGACCTATTTTAGGACGTAAACAGTGTATCGTTCAACGCCTTTTACAGGGGCTTTTTTATAGTTTTTTGAAAGTGTAGATTTAACATCAGAAGGTAGTTGTGTATCCTGTTGGACAACGATATATTGTGCTGAATCTTGGATAATAGTATCTGAGAGAGCTTTCTGATGACTAGATTTAGCTGTGTTAAGTTCTGGAAGAACAAATTGTGAGGCTGCTTTACGACCGCTTTCCAAATAAATTTTTGCTGAGGAATCGTAAACGTAGATAGTTTCATCTTTTTTGGTATTTTTAGCGAGGTAATTTGCAACAGTACTACGTTCAGTATTATTCCCTAAATTAAATAGGAACATAATGATTGGCATCGCAAAAGCGAATGCAAAGACTGCAATAGGTAAGAAGTAATTACGACTAAGGAAGATACCAAAAACTTTAAGTGTGTGAATTTGGTTACCATTACGACGTCGGTGAGAAGTTCGCTCTGCTCTCTTTTTAATAGCATCATCTAAAGAAAGTGCTGTTAAGACTAGACCATAAGGTACGATATTGAGCATACTGTAAAGTCCAAAGCTTTGAGAGAACAAGCTGTAAACCACTGTAAAGATAAAACTAAGGAGCAGTACCCACTTGATGCTCTTATCTTTAGCCTCGCCAAGAAGGTGGTTGCTTGTAGTAAGTGCACCAATAAGTAACCCAGAGCCTAAAACAGCAAAGCTTTGATAGGCTAGTGTAAGTAGAAAGTCATTTTTTTCTACAGCGAGTTGTGTAAAGTTGTAAACCAAAACTTGGTTAATATAGTCCGATGTAATTTGTAAATTAAGGATAAAGTAAAGACATAGATACAATACTAGAATATTACCAAAAACAATACAAAGAACTTGATAAAAACCACGAGCAAAGTGTTTGTTGACAAGGTTGTAAACGAAGATTGTCACAAGTGACAATATCCAGAAAATAAGAGTTCGAGCTTCAAAGAGGGCCCCGGCAGTTCCAGCAAAGCCGTAAAGAATAAAGGCTTCGTCACGACTATGACCCGCAAAGTAACGAGTTAAGAAGAAGATTGCACCTAGGACAAAAGGCATAGCAAATTGGATAGGGTAAAGCCCACCAAAACCAAGTGTTCCATTAGTGACATAGAAAATAATACTAATTAGAGTGGCAATTTCCTTCTTACTTGTCATGTGCATGACAGTCTTGTAAAGGTAACTACCAGAAAGATAGTAGGCGAGGAATTGTATAGGAATTAGCCAAAGCGTTGATCCTAAACGGAAAGCAAGAGAAACCAGGAGGTAATAAAAGAATCCACCTGTCGCAAAAAAGTCAGAGTAAGGTAAGCTACCATTGGCAAACATTTTTGCAATATAAAGGTTTTGAGACTGTATATTATTGGCAAAGTCTGTAAAGCAGGGAACTGATATACTAAAAATACTTAAGATCAAACTGAAAATCAGGATATGACCTTTATGCTTCCATGGAAGTGAGATCTTAGTTTTTTTCTCTATTTGAGAAGAATCTGATTCTTCGGTATGTCCTTGAATTGTCACTTCAATCTTTTCGGATTGACTATCTTGTGTATGAGATCGATGGTGGCTTCGATGATAACCTTGGTAGCCACTTGAATCTACAGTATTGTCTTCGTTGTATGGACTCACAATTAAACTCCTTTGTTGACATTTGAAAAGTTATAAATAGAAGGGTCTTGCCTCCTAATTGTCTTATTTAAAGTATATCAGATAATACCATTTAGTCAATTTTCCTCTAATTTCTTACATTTAATAAAAAATATCTAAAAAAGAGACTGAGATACAATATCCCAATCTCTTTTTAACAAGCCATTTCTTTGCCTATGGCATTGAATATTTTTAGTTTTCGTCGATAAAGCTATTGAAAACTTCTTCGATCATATCCCATTCAGCATCTGAATCTTCAGGGATTGGTTGAAGGTCGCCTTCAGTACCGTCTTCATTTTCAGTGAATGAGTATGCTTGTATTTCGATTTCTCCATTAGCATCTTCTTCAGCACCAGCTGGTACTAAAAGAACATAGTTTTTACCAAATTCTTCGCGTCCATCAATAGTCAACAAGATTTCAAAAAGTGTTTCATTTCCTTGTTCGTCTACTAAAGTGATGACTTCATGATCATGGTTGTGGTCGTGATTGTGTGACATATTGTTCTCCTTTTTGAAGAGAGCGCTGAATAGTGAGGAAAATCTAGTATATTTGCTTGTCAGTTTACTAGATTGTCACTTGACTATTAGGTCTCTATTACACTTTCTTAAAACATTCGATCGAGGTAGTTTTGTAGAATAAGTTGGGCAGCTAATTTATCAATAACTTTTTTACGTTTTCCACGGCTGACATCTGCTTGTTCAACTAACATACGCTCGGCTTGAACAGTTGTCAAGCGCTCGTCTTGGTAATCTACAGGAATTCCAAAGATTTCCTTGATTTTGTCACCATAGGCTTTGCTTGCCTCAACACGTGGTCCTTCAGTGTTATTCATGTTTTTAGGAAGACCAACAACAAATTTTTCTACCTTATATTCTTTAACGAGCTCGCCTAGTCGGTCGAAACCAAACTCTTCAGCCTCCTCGTCAATTTTGATAATTTCAACGCCTTGGGCTGTAAAACCGAGGGGGTCACTAATCGCAACTCCTACTGTTTTTGAGCCAACATCAAGTCCCATTACTCGCATTAGAGGTCAATTCCATTTCCTTTAAGATAATAGCGAACGAGTTCTTCAACGATTTCATCACGTTCGTATTTACGAATCTGGTTACGGGCGTCATTATAACGCGGAACATAAGCAGGGTCACCGCTCAGAACATAACCGACGATTTGGTTGATAGGATTATAACCTTTCTCAGCCAACGAACGGTAGACATTTGTCAAAGTATTACTGATTTCATCTTTGCTACCGTCGTCTAGGTTGAAACGAACAGTTTCATCTGTAAATCCCATACTGACACCTTCTTTCTATAAGAATTATCTGTTAGTTCTTTATTATAACATAAGTATACCCAAAAGGGAAAGATGATAAATAAAAAAAGAGACGACTGAAGTCATCTCTCTTAATATCCAATAAGATTAAACGCGTTCAACTTTACCAGATTTAAGCGCACGAGCTGAAGCCCAAACTTTTTTAGGTTTACCATCAACAAGGATAGTAACTTTTTGAAGGTTAGGTTTAACGGCACGTTTAGTTTTGTTCATAGCGTGTGAACGGTTGTTTCCAGAAACAGTTTTACGTCCTGTAAAGTAACATACTTTAGCCATTTCGTGTTTTCCTCCTAGGTAGAATTTATTACGGATGTGCTAGCACCACATACCAAAACATTCTATCATAAGAATTTAGGTTTGACAAGAACTATTTATGATTTCTTTTTGTAACAAAATAGTATATGCTTATTGTAATAAGAAAAAATCAGTTAAAAAAGGAGAGAAGATGCCAGATAATCTTGCTCTACGCATGCGTCCACGTACAATTTCAGAGGTGATTGGTCAGAAGCATCTGGTTGGTGAAGGTAAAATTATTCGCCGTATGGTAGAAGCTAATATGCTATCGTCAATGATTCTCTACGGGCCACCAGGAATCGGGAAGACCTCAATAGCTAGTGCTATTGCAGGAACAACAAAATTTGCTTTTAGAACCTTTAATGCTACAGTTGATAGCAAGAAACGCCTGCAGGAAATTGCGGAAGAGGCTAAATTTTCAGGTGGCTTAGTTCTGCTCCTAGATGAGATTCATCGTTTAGATAAAGCTAAACAAGACTTTTTATTACCACTCTTAGAGAATGGTAATATTATCATGATTGGGGCTACAACGGAGAATCCGTTTTTTTCTGTAACACCAGCCATCCGTAGTCGTGTACAAATATTTGAGTTGGAACCACTCTCTAACGAGGATATTAAGGAAGCTATCCTAGGTGTTTTAGAGGACAAGGAGCGTGGTTTTGACTTTGATGTCCAGTTAGATGATGATGCTCTAGATTTTATTGCTACAGCTACTAATGGTGATCTACGTTCTGCTTATAATTCGTTAGATCTAGCTGTCATGTCGACGCCAGCTTCAGAAGATGGGCTTCGCCATATTACTTTAGATACAGTGGAAAATAGTTTACAACGTAGCTATATCACCATGGATAAAGACGGTGATGGACACTATGATGTGCTCTCTGCTTTGCAAAAATCTATTCGAGGCTCTGATGTTAATGCCAGTCTTCATTATGCAGCGCGTTTGGTTGAAGCAGGAGATCTCCCTAGTCTAGCGCGGCGCTTGACTGTGATTGCATACGAGGATATTGGTTTAGCTAATCCTGATGCGCAAGTTCACACGGTTACAGCTTTGGAAGCTGCACAGAAAGTAGGTTTCCCAGAGGCGCGTATTTTGATAGCCAATGTAGTTGTTGACTTAGCTTTATCTCCTAAGTCGAATTCGGCTTATATGGCCATGGATGCTGCCTTAGCAGACCTTAGAAAATCAGGAAATTTACCGATTCCTCGTCATTTGAGAGATGGACACTATGCTGGAAGCAAGGAACTGGGCAATGCACAAGATTACAAGTATCCCCATGCTTATCCCGAAAAGTGGGTCAAGCAACAATACCTTCCAGATAAACTAAGAGGTGTGAATTATTTCCACCCCAATGAAACCGGGAAATATGAAAGAGCTCTTGGAGCTAATAAAGAACGGATTGATAAGTTATCTAGGTAATACGAGAGGAATCAACGAAAACGATTGCAAAAAATTGATTTTTCCTCTTGCAATAATTTTCAAAAGTGGTATTATAAAAACATAGAAATTGCTGTGGTATACGAATCCACATATAAGTGTTGACCGACTAATTTTTGTATTATCGGGAGACAGAGGTCTATTAACAGTGTGCAGGCTGGCTCACCCAGAAGCAACTGAAGTTAGTAGCGAGTCGCCCACCTGCTTTTTTACGTCGCGGGTTCAATACAAACCGTGGATCATCGGTACCAATACAGCATCCAGCCTCCTTAGCTCAGTTGGTAGAGCAGTGGACTCTTAATCCATGGGTCACAGGTTCGAGCCCTGTAGGGGGCATCAAACTCCAACAGTAAAAGCCTTGATAACCAAGGCTTTTTTGCTTGTCTTAAGAGCATTTGCCCCATCGTTTGCCCCACATTTTTTTATGAGCAATCTTTCCAGATATCTCTGATTTGATTAAATTCCTCAAAAATTTTCTCTTCTAAAGTGTGTCCATATACTTCTACCAACATTGAAATATCTCTATGCCCTAGAATTTTTGCAATAACTCCAAGGTCAAACCCTTTGTGCCAGAGGTAGCTTCCATAGGTGTGACGTGCTCCTTTTGTCGTGATAATTGGATAAATGTCCAACTCATTTAAGAGAACACTCAAAGCTTTATTGACGCTTGCAATATCTGGAACTGAATGAATATATCCAAAATGTTGAAAGATCATTCGATATCGATTTTTGATTCCTAACTCCATGTTTGCTCTTTCTTGCTCCGTTTGTAAAAGGCGCAAAATTTTGATACACTCTTCGTCTATTGGAACCATCCGAATAGACGTTTTATTTTTTGGTGGAACAAACTTATGAGAGAGAGTATTATACCTCCTGTATGTTTTTAACAATCCTCTGTCAAAATCAACCTCATTCCAAGTTAACGCTACTAACTCTCCAAACCTCATGCCTGTTTTTAATAGAAAATAGACGATATAAGGAACAATTGAACGTTGGTAATCGAATTTTCTCTTTACTGCTAAAAGTAAATCCAGATAGTCCTTTTCTGTATGTAAATATTTCTCTTCTGTCATCTGTTGTTCTTTGGATGAAAACAACTCGACATGTTGTGTAAAATCATCTATTAGAACTTTGTCAGCAATTGCCATTTGGATGCTCTGATGAATCCCCGTATTCAATCTACCAAGAAAATTTCTACCAACTGTTTGCCCATACTTATTCATAATTCTTTGGTATTCACTCGCACGAATTTGAGTGACTTTTTTATTTCCAAATAATCTTTCAATTGTGTTTTTACGGAGAAGATATTTTTTCTTTGTTTCTTCCGACCTACTACTTGGTAAAATTTTTAGTTCAAGCCATTCTTGATATAGATCGGCAAGAGAAATATCTCTAGAAATTCTTTTTCCTAAACGAAGTTCTTGCAGAATCGGTTCAGCTTCTGACTCTGCAAGTTTTTTTGTTTTAAAACCGCTATTATGAGCAACAGTTTTTCCTTCGTTACGAATTTCATAAGTCCATAAATTACTATCTCCTCGCTTTCGGTAACGAACACTTGCCATATTACGCCACCTCTGTTCCTAGAATCTCATTTACAACACTTTTTGGAACAACCATCAAACGTTTGCGATTATAAAATGTATAGCCTCGTGATACAAGTAATTCTCTTGCCTGATGGATGATATCATTTGCAGTGTGAGGGCGATAGCCCATTTCAATTAATTCTTTGTTGCTAATTAAATTATTATCCATAGTTATCCTCCTTATTGATTTTCTAAAGTCAGAAACTCACCTACAAGTAGTTGTAATTCTGTATTTAATTTAGGGAGATTCTGTATTAATACTTCTTTTAATTCTTCCGCAAATTGGTTCGTTTCTTCTCTCAATAGTTTGCGGACTCTTGTTTTTTTCTTTTTGATGCTGTCTGATTTTAAATTTGGAAAAGCCAATGACAACAGTTCAGGATTGTTGAGAAAGATAATTGTAAATGCTCTTTGCTCCACTCGAATATGATCTAGCTGGTAAAATCCGAAATTATCAAGTCGATTCATAATATCTTGGACCATCTCCTCCCCAATCGCTTTGGTTCTGAGTTGGAACTCTAGTCTCCACCAAAACGGATTTACAGCCAAATCTAGCTTCTCTTGGCGCTTGTGAGCAATGATTTCTTTATTCTTATCATATAACCTAACTTGTACATTACTACCGCTAGAACCCCAATATTTCGTCTCTAATTCGCCCCCTCGACCATAGAAGACCTTATGGGTAACACCACCTTTAATATGTTGCAAATTAACGATCTCAGGCCTGTTGAGAATGTCAAATGCCAAATCAAAACGAGACAATCGTACCGTCAATGAATTCAATCTGGCAAAGTACATTAATTGCCTCCATACTTTCATTCCATCAAATTCTTTTAAAGTGTTAGGATTGAAATCAATCCGAATCAATTGTTCACCTCCATAAGTGGATAATTGAAAAAATATAATATTGATTGAATCATACTCATTAAAATCTTTAGCTAAAGTAAAGACATCATCTCGCACGTTATCATGTATTTCAAATGAGTCAACTCTTGTACTTATTGCCTGTTTCAGATTTTTGAAAATTCGTCTTAGGGAACCCGTGTCTGTATCCCAGATAACCGTTAATCTATCAATACTGACATCTAACCTCTGTACTAATTCTCCTATTTCACATCGTTCTTGAATGCTTCTTAAATCTTGTATAGAAACCAACAAAATTGTCCCCCCTTCTTTTAGATTTTTTAGGTCTCAGAAACACCGTCAAATCAACGTTTGCTCGTTCCGTCGTTCTTTGGACGTTGTCCTAAGTGTACCTTTTTGCTGGCTGTTAGAATAGCCAGTTTTTGCTTGGCTAGAAATTGTCTGGACGGCAGTCTGCAGGACTTCGCCTGACTTCCCGTCAGGCTCGTCCCTTGTCCTTGTCCACACAATTTCTAGCTCCAAGGCTTCGAATAGTCATAAGTCATAGTCTCGTCTTCAACTTCCTCCTCACTCACTATTCCTAAACAGATGAACTATTTTGTATTATTTATAACTTATTTTTAAGTTATAAATATATTTTACAAAAAATATTTTTGGAAGTCAATTAAAAACTTGATTTGTAAGTTTATAGGTGATAGAATAAGTTTAAAATAAAAAACAGGAGTTCATCATGACCTTTATTATTCAAAATTTTGGACCCAATTTGGCACGACTACGCATAGAAAAAGGAGTGAGTCAAACTCAACTTGCGGAAGATTTAGGAATCGGTAAACAATCCATCTCTGACTACGAAAAACAAAAAAGCTACCCCACCTTTGCAAATTTAGATAAGATAGCAGAATATTTTAATGCAACTCCAACTCAACTTTTTGGAACGAGTAAGGAGATTGAATTAGAAAAGAGTGTTCTTGAATCGAATGAATACTCTGATAAAGTAAGTGAGATCTTAAAGGCTGTCAAATACATCGAACATTTTCTACAAACTGATGGACAGTACTTAGAGGATTTACTTTACCTAACAAGAGGCAACCAGCTATACACAGAAGATGGAGATGAGTTGTATATTGATCCAACTTCTCAGAAAAGAACATTTCATAACCAATATGAACCTGGTTTTATTGTAGCAAGAGATAAATCCCCACTAGAACTCTTAATTGAAAATAAGAACCTATTAGATTAAAAAAAGCGAGGATATGTACTGATCCCAAAAGTTAGATTTTTTCTGTCTAACTTTTGGGGTGCAGTACATTTTCAACTCTCTTATTTATTTTCTTATCTCACATAATTACTTCACATATCCAGGCTCATCAAATTCATTTTTTTCAATAACATATGCCACATTTGCATCCTTATTGATCAAAGAACATATATCTATTAAACTACAAAAGCTCTCTGACCGCAAAATTCCGTTAATTTACAACCTTATTCCTACTTTCTATTTTACTTTTCTGACAGGTAAGATTATAATAAGGAGTATTTATTTTCGGAGGTTTTTATGTCATTTCTATCAAAAAATTGGGCAGGACTGTTAGTCTGTCTGATCATTTCTATCATCTCTTGGGTTTTAGGAGGCTTTCTGCCTGTTGTGGGAGCACCTGTTTTCGCCATTTTTATCGGAATGATTCTCTACCCCTTTCTCACTCCCTATAAACAACTGGATGCTGGTTTGACTTATAGCTCCAAAAAATTGCTTCAGTATGCTGTTATCTTACTTGGTTTTGGACTCAATATCTCTCAAGTTTTCGCAGTTGGAAAATCTTCCCTTCCTGTCATCCTTTCGACTATTTCTATCGCTTTAATTATTGCTTTCTTTTTCCAACGATTTTTTAACATGGATACAAAGCTAGCTACCTTGATTGGGGTAGGCTCTTCTATCTGTGGCGGTTCTGCCATTGCAGCGACTGCTCCTGTTATTCACGCCAAGGAAAAAGAAGTAGCCCAAGCCATTTCTGTTATCTTTTTCTTCAATGTCTTGGCAGCTCTTATCTTTCCAACTCTAGGTTCTTGGCTCCATCTCTCCAACGAAGGTTTTGCTCTCTTTGCGGGTACTGCGGTCAACGATACTTCCTCTGTAACAGCCACAGCTAGCTCCTGGGATAGTCTGTATCATACCAATACTCTAGAATCTGCAACCATTGTCAAACTGACTCGTACCTTAGCTATTATCCCTATTACTCTCTTCCTCTCCTATTGGCAAAGCCGTCAACAAGACAACAACCAAGGAGTAAAGCTTAAAAAAATCTTCCCCGTTTTCATTCTCTACTTCATCCTAGCTTCTCTGCTAACTACCGTCCTTACTTCTTTTGGTGTTAGCAATAGCTTCTTTTCACCTCTCAAACAGCTCTCCAAATTCCTCATCATCATGGCTATGAGTGCTATTGGTCTCAAAACTAACCTCGTTGCTATGATCAAATCCAGTGGAAAATCCATTCTTCTTGGAGCCCTTTGCTGGATCGCTATCATCCTGACTAGTCTTGGCATGCAATTACTCATCGGTATTTTCTAAGAAAAAAGGGAGCCTAAAGGCTACCTCAGAACGTAGACAAACGTCATTTTTGGCGTTTGTCTTTTTGTATCTTCAAAGATATTTTGTCTTATCATCTACTATTCCATCCAAAAATCTGATTTAAAGCAAAATAAAAAGGGATATTCCCTATCCATTTCGATAATTTTTTCATTAATTTGTTTTTCCATTTTATCCTCCGATTAGTCTCGCACTGATATTTATTGATAACAACACTATATTTCTAGTATAGCATAATCATTAGATATTATAGGTTTTCAAACCAAATGAGAGTCATTCGTTTTTGCCCCACTTTTGCCCCATTTTTAAATCATGACATTGGAAATACCTAAAAGTACTTCCCTAAAATCACTTATATTTCAATATTTTTAATTACTCTCAATATGAAAATCCTTTCCAAATCCATGTAGGGGGCATCTTAATATCGGAAAGAGACTTGCTTATAAGTCTCTTTTTATTTTTCTAAGAAAGAACTCACTTTAAACAGGACTTTACGTGCTTGTTTGTCTAAACGAGAGTTGTTCCCAATGATAATTTCTTCTAAATATATGCTTTGTGTTATGATAATAGTCAAGAAACAGAATTGAAAAAGGAGACATGAGTTGAATATTGCAATCATTGGCTATAGTGGTTCTGGAAAGTCGACTTTGGCAAATTTTTTAGGTCAACACTACAATTGTAAGGTACTTCATTTAGATAAAATTCATTTCACATCAAATTGGCAAGAGCGAACAGTTGATGAAATGACTGGCGATATATCAACATTTATGCTACAAAGTGATTGGATTATCGAAGGGAATTACTCGGCCTGTCTTTATGAAGAACGTATGAGGGAAGCTGACTGTATTGTATATTTCAACTTTAACAGAGTTAATTGTCTCTATCGGGCGTTTAGGCGTTATTTAACATATAGGGGAAAGACACGTCCTAGCATGGCAGAAGGCTGTAATGAAAAATTTGATTTTGCATTTGTGAAATGGATTTTATTAGACGGACGTTCTAAAAAATATGTAGAGCGATATAATGCAGTTGTTAAAAATTATTCTGACAAGACAATTATTTTAAAGAATCAAAGGCAGTTAAATGATTATATGAAGCAGGTTAAATAGCTGATAGTTGTACATAAGAAGCAAGGTTAAAAAGATATAGTAAATAACTAGTTGCAATCTTAGCTATAACTGTCAGAATATTTTGTAAGAAGCGCTTTCAACGTTGAACAAATAGACTTTTTTCTGCTATAATAAACTGTAACGCAAAACTTGTGGGTGAAATTCCCACCGTGAAGTTTTTCAAGAAAGGTGGGGACAGCCTCGTAAAGGTGAAGCTGTCCGTTATCAAAATAATATGACATCAGTAGTTGTTGTGGGTACCCAGTGGGGTGATGAAGGTAAAGGGAAAATTACAGATTTCCTAAGTCAAGATGCCGAAGTGATCGCACGTTATCAAGGTGGAGACAATGCAGGTCACACGATTGTTATCGATGGTAAGAAATTTAAATTGCACTTGATTCCATCAGGTATTTTCTTCCCAGAGAAAATCTCTGTTATCGGGAACGGTGTAGTGGTCAATCCTAAATCACTTGTCAAAGAGTTGAAATATCTTCATGCAGAAGGTGTGTCAACAGAGAGCCTTCGTATTTCTGACCGCGCACACGTTATTTTGCCGTACCATATTAAACTTGATCAACTGCAAGAAGCCGCCAAAGGTGACAATAAGATTGGTACAACTAACAAAGGTATTGGTCCTGCCTATATGGATAAGGCTGCGCGTGTAGGTATCCGTATTGCAGACCTTTTGGACAAAGAAATTTTTGCTGATCGTTTGAAAACGAACTTAGCTGAGAAAAACCGTCTTTTCAGTAAGATGTATGAAGCTGAAGAATTATCATTCGATGAGATTTTTGAAGAATACTACGCTTACGGACAACAAATTAAGCAATATGTCACAGATACATCCGTTATCTTGAATGACGCTCTTGATGCAGGTAAACGTGTCCTCTTTGAAGGAGCTCAAGGGGTTATGCTTGATATTGACCAAGGTACTTACCCATTTGTAACGTCATCAAACCCAGTTGCGGGTGGTGTTACAATCGGTTCTGGTGTTGGTCCATCTAAAATTAATAAGGTAGTTGGTGTATGTAAGGCCTATACGAGTCGTGTTGGTGATGGTCCTTTCCCAACTGAGTTATTTGATGAAGTGGGTGAACGCATCCGTGAAGTTGGTCATGAATATGGAACAACAACTGGACGTCCACGTCGTGTAGGATGGTTTGACTCAGTGGTGATGCGCCATAGTCGTCGTGTATCAGGTATCACAAACCTCAGCTTGAACTGTATCGATGTTCTCTCAGGTCTTGACACTGTAAAAATTTGTGTAGCTTATGACCTTGATGGTGAGCGTATTGATTACTACCCAGCTAGTCTTGAGCAACTGAAACGTTGTAAACCAATCTATGAAGAATTGCCAGGTTGGGAAGAAGACATCACAGGTTGCCGTAGTTTAGATGAGCTTCCTGAAAATGCTCGTAATTATGTTCGTCGTGTAGGTGAATTGGTAGGTGTACGTATCTCTACTTTCTCTGTAGGACCAGGACGTGAACAAACAAACATCCTTGAAAGTGTTTGGTCAAATATCTAAAGCCAACAAAAGGAGAATCTAGGAAACTAGGTTCTCTTTTCTCACGCCTTAAACATATAGATTAATAGGAATATTGCAACTGTTAAAAAAGGTTACTAATTTTTCGATATGATTAGGAAAGAAACCTTTCTATTTGATTAGTTTTTCGGTATAATATGGATTGATTAAATGAAAATTAATGAGAACCTACTTTCATGATTTAAAAGTGTGTTCATAATTTTGACGAAGAAAATAAGTGAGCATATCTCTTAATAGTTTTGGGCAAGAGGTGAATAATGAATAAGATTGTATTTGTTTGTCTGGGGAATATTTGTCGTAGCCCAATGGCAGAATTTGTGATGAAAGAGCTGGACCAAGAAAAGTCTTTGCATATCGAAAGTCGCGCGACATCTTCATGGGAGCATGGAAATCCAGTTCATCAAGGAACCCAAAAGATTTTAAGGAAATATGCTATTTCTTTTGACTCTTCCAAGGGCTCACAACAGATTAGTCAGGCCGATTTTGAGTTCTTTGATTTAGTTGTGGGAATGGATGAGTCAAATGTTGAGGATCTTCTACAGATATCTGCAGGGCGTTATGACGATAAAATCAAGCTTTTCAGACCTGGTGGAGTTCCGGACCCATGGTATACAGGTGACTTTGAAGAAACATACAAATTGGTAACTGCAGGTTGTCGAGATTGGTTACAGTGGATTAAGGATAGACAATGAATTTTAAACAACTAAAGGATTTTGATTTTAAAAATATTGATATTGACCGAAATCAATTTGAGCGTATTACAGTAGGGGTTATTATTTTATGCGCCCTGTCCTTGTTTTTGGTGACTATAAAAACGCAACATTCTATCAAGATTGATGGGACTAAGATTGCCTATAAAGGTCAGATGCAGAACCATCGTTTGAATGGTCAAGGAACTTTGACCTATGATAATGGTGATACCTATACGGGAGAATTTAAGAATGGTTCCTTTAATGGTCAAGGAACCTTCAAATCTCATGAGGGTTGGATTTATCAAGGAGAGTTCAAGTCTGGTCAAGCCGATGGTCAAGGAAAATTGACTACTGAAAATAAGGTTACCTACAAAGGAAAATTTAAACAGGGGATTTTTAAAGGATGAGAATTAACTGGTTTTCTTATATTCGTGTGACAGGACTTCTTTTGGTTCTGATCTATCATTTCTTCCCAAGTATTCTTCCTGGGGGCTTCATCGGTGTTGATGTCTTCTTTACCTTCTCAGGGTATTTGATTACAGCGCTTTTGATTGATGAGGTATCTAGGACGCATCGCATTGATTACCTTGGTTTTATGCGACGACGCTTCTACCGGATAGTACCACCACTTGTGTTGATGGTTCTTATCTGCACCCCTTTGGCACTCTTGGTTCGAAATGATTTTATTGCAGGTATTGGACGTCAAATCACCTCTGTTATCGGTTTTGTAACTAACTATTATGAGATTTTGACCGGGGGAAATTATGAGAACCAGTTTAACCAGCATATTTACCTCCATACATGGAGTCTGGCTATTGAGGTTCACTATTATATTCTTTGGGGTGCCTTGCTTTGGTTCCTAGCTAAGCGTGTTAAACATCAAAATCAATTTAGAAGCCTAGTCTTTATGGTATCTCTTGCCTGCTTTATGGTGAGTTTTCTATCAATGTTTATTAGTGCTTTCTTTGTTGATAGTTTTTCTCGCTTATATTTCTCATCAATTACGCATGCCTATCCATTCTTCCTAGGTTCTCTCTTTGCGACACTTTCAGGTGTGTATGAAACGACCGCTAGGTTCAAGAAAAATATACGCCTTTGGACTCTGAAAAAGACAGTCCTTTATATGGTAGGAAGTTTTGCCTTGCTCGTATTGTTGGGCTTAGTTCTCCATTTTGAGGAACGCATTACCTATCTATTTGGTTTTGTTTTAGCTAGTTTGTTCACGGCTGTTATGATTTACTCTGCCCGTGTCCTCCATGAGAAATTGCCTGGAAAATCAGAGCCTGCTCTTATTAGTTATTTGGCAGAGATTAGCTATAGTGTCTATCTTTTTCACTGGCCGCTATATATTATCTTTAGTCAATTGACCAATAATATTATTGCAGTCATTCTGACAACGATTCTGTCAATTGTTTTCGCAACACTTTCCTACTATATAATAGAGCCATTTATTGCAGGAAGAAAGGCCAGTCTCTTTGGAATAGATTTAGACTTGACGCCGTACCGACATATTGTGCTTTATGTTTTTAGTGGTCTTACTTTAATTACAGTGCTTATTTCTCTCTTTGCGCCAGCTGTAGGGAACTTCGAGAAAGATTTAGAAGCTAATGGTTTGTCGCAAGCTCAGACTAAGATGAAATTAACGCGTACCAATGCGGAAAACAGTCAGGCTACTTCATTTGGTGTGAATAAGGGAGTGACAGTTTTAGGGGACTCCGTAGCTCTTAGATCAAAAGATCAGCTGGAATCAAGTATTGATAATGTCGCTATAGATGCAGTTGTCAGTCGTAACCTATCAACAATCAATGATTTGCTTAAAGATTACGCGGATAGTAATGCTCTTGCTAAGGATGTTGTCATTGCTGGTGGTGTTAATGAGATTGACGACTATAAAGGCGTTATTAATAAAATCATCAAGAATTTACCTAAGGGTCACCATATTATCTTTGTGACACCATATAATGGTAGTAAATCTGGTAATGAGGCCCAATCTTTGATTCAGTTACGTAAGTATGAGTTAGAGATGGCTAAGAAATACGACTTTGTGACGGTTGCTGACTGGTATCAAGTGGCTAAAGAAAATATTTCTATCTGGAATGGTACAGATGGGGTTCACTTTGGATCTGATAGCGACTCTATTAACCGTGGTGCTAAACTCTATACTAAGACAATTAAAGAAGCTATAGAGAAAGCTGATAAGGCACCAGTTAAGGGTGGTAAGAAATAATCAAAAGAGAAGGCAAGTCTTGTCTTCTTTTTTATGGACAAATTTTGACTGCATTTTTTGTTTTGTGCTAAAATAAGCCTATGGCAAGAATATTAGATAATGATTTACTAGGAGATGAAGAGTATGTTGAGCGTACCCTTCGTCCTCAGTACTTTAAGGAATATATTGGTCAAGATAAGGTTAAGGACCAATTAAAGATTTTTATAGAGGCAGCTAAACTTCGTGATGAAGCATTGGATCATACTCTTTTGTTTGGTCCTCCAGGTTTAGGGAAAACGACCATGGCTTTTGTGATAGCTAATGAGATGGGCGTCAATTTAAAGCAGACGTCTGGGCCAGCAATTGAGAAGGCTGGAGATCTGGTTGCCATACTAAATGACTTGGAGCCAGGTGATATCTTATTTATTGATGAGATTCATCGAATGCCTATGGCAGTGGAAGAAGTACTTTATAGTGCTATGGAAGATTACTACATCGATATCATGATTGGTGCAGGTGAAACAAGTCGTAGTGTTCACCTAGAGTTACCACCGTTCACTTTAGTGGGTGCAACCACACGAGCAGGTATGTTGTCAAATCCATTGAGGGCTCGTTTTGGGATTAATGGTCATATGGAATATTATGAGTTACCAGATTTGAAGGAAATTATAGAACGCACTTCAGAAATCTTTGATATGACTATAACACCTGAGGCTGCCCTAGAGTTAGCACGTCGTAGTCGTGGAACGCCACGTATTGCTAACCGCCTACTTAAGCGTGTGAGAGACTATGCACAAATTATGGGTGATGGCATCATTGATGATAAGATTGCAGACAAGGCGTTGACTATGTTGGATGTGGACCATGAAGGACTAGATTATGTCGACCAAAAAATTCTCCGAACCATGATTGAGATGTATGGTGGTGGACCGGTTGGTCTAGGGACCTTGTCAGTTAATATTGCTGAAGAGCGAGAAACGGTAGAAGATATGTATGAACCCTATCTAATTCAAAAAGGATTTATTATGCGAACACGAACAGGACGTGTTGCAACGGTTAAAGCCTATGAACACATGGGGTACGACTACACTAAAGAAAGTTGATAAAAAATCCATCGAAGGTGGATTTTTTTTGTTTAGTCAAAAAGAAAATAAAGAAAAAAGAAAAAAACTTAAAAAATCCCTTGCAATGAGTGGGTTCTTTTGTTATTATATTATGGTGCTGTAAATACAGCGCTTAGCTATGATACAAGAGGTTGCGACACGCCTGGTTGCACTGCCACGCAATCCGTGTTGGTTTTCTTGAGGAGCTAGCCTATTATCTTAAATAGACGAAAGAGGAGAAAAAATGGCAAACAAAAAAATTCGTATCCGTTTGAAAGCTTACGAACACCGTACGCTTGATACAGCGGCTGAAAAAATCGTAGAAACTGCAACTCGCACAGGTGCGACAGTTGCTGGACCAGTTCCACTTCCAACTGAACGTAGTCTCTACACAATTATTCGTGCGACTCACAAATATAAAGATTCTCGCGAACAATTTGAAATGCGTACACATAAACGTCTTATCGACATCATCAACCCAACTCAAAAAACAGTTGACGCTTTGATGAAACTTGATCTTCCAAGTGGTGTGAACGTAGAAATCAAACTTTAATTTAAAGTTTGATTCAATGAGCATAAAAAACGCTCGTTAAAAACTTTTTTGAGCATAAAAAACGCTCATAAAAAACTTTTTGAAAAAACAATAAAGTAAAGGAAATATTTTCTCATGACAAAAGGAATCTTAGGGAAAAAAGTGGGAATGACTCAAATCTTCACTGAAGCAGGTGAATTTATCCCTGTTACTGTCATCGAAGCTACTCCAAACGTTGTGCTTCAAGTTAAAACTGTTGAAACAGACGGTTACGAAGCAGTTCAAGTTGGTTTTGACGACAAACGCGAAGTATTGAGCAACAAACCTGCCAAAGGCCACGTAGCGAAAGCTAACACAGCTCCTAAGCGCTTCATTCGTGAATTCAAAAACATTGAAGGCTTGGAAGTTGGATCAGAAATCACTGTTGACACATTCGAAGCTGGAGATGTTGTTGACGTAACTGGTACTTCAAAAGGTAAAGGTTTCCAAGGTGTTATCAAACGCCACGGTCAATCACGCGGACCTATGGCTCACGGTTCTCGTTATCACCGTCGTCCAGGTTCAATGGGACCTGTTGCGCCTAACCGTGTTTTCAAAAACAAACACTTGGCAGGACGTATGGGTGGCAACCGTGTGACAATTCAAAATCTTGAAGTTGTACAAGTTATCCCAGAGAAAAACGTTATCCTTATCAAAGGTAACGTACCAGGTGCTAAGAAATCTCTTATCACTATCAAATCAGCAGTTAAAGCTGCTAAATAATAAGAAAGGAGAAATCAGTTAAAAATGGCAAACGTAAAACTATTTGACCAAACTGGTAAAGAAGTTAGCACAGTTGAACTTAATGACGCTATCTTCGGTATCGAACCAAACGAATCAGTAGTATTTGATGTCGTAATCAGCCAACGTGCTAGCCTTCGCCAAGGTACTCACGCGGTTAAAAACCGTTCAGCAGTATCAGGTGGTGGACGTAAACCATGGCGTCAAAAAGGAACTGGACGTGCTCGTCAAGGTTCTATCCGCTCACCACAATGGCGTGGTGGTGGTGTTGTCTTCGGACCAACTCCACGTTCTTACGGATACAAACTTCCACAAAAAGTTCGTCGCCTTGCATTGAAATCTGTTTACTCAGCTAAAGTTGCAGAAGATAAATTTGTAGCAGTTGAAGCTCTTTCATTTGCAGCTCCAAAAACTGCTGAATTCGCAAACGTTCTTTCAGCTCTTAGCATCGATTCTAAAGTACTTGTTATCGTTGAAGAAGGAAACAAATTCGCTGAACTTTCAGCACGTAACCTTGCAAACGTAACTGTTGCAACTCCTGCAACTGCAAGCGTACTTGACATCGTAAACGCAGATAAACTTCTTGTTACTAAAGAAGCTATCTCATCAATCGAGGAGGTTCTTGCATAATGAATTTGTATGACGTAATCAAAAAACCTGTTATCACTGAGAAATCTATGATTGCTCTTGAAGCAGGAAAATACACTTTCGAAGTTGATACACGTGCACACAAACTCTTGATCAAACAAGCAGTTGAAGCTGCATTTGAAGGTGTTAAAGTTGCTAGCGTGAACACTGTAACTGTTAAACCAAAACAAAAACGTGTTGGACGTTACACTGGTTTCACTTCAAAAACTAAAAAAGCTATCATCACTCTTACAGCTGATTCTAAAGCAATCGAGTTGTTTGCAGCTGAAGCTGAATAATCAAAGGAGAAATTAACGTGGGTATTAAAGTTTATAAACCAACGACAAATGGCCGTCGTAACATGACTTCTTTGGATTTCGCAGAAATCACTACAAGCACTCCTGAAAAATCATTGCTTGTTTCTCTTAAGAACAAAGCTGGTCGTAACAACAACGGTCGTATCACTGTACGTCACCAAGGTGGCGGACACAAACGTCACTACCGTTTGATTGACTTCAAACGTAACAAAGATGGCGTTGAAGCAGTTGTTAAAACAATTGAGTATGATCCAAACCGTACTGCAAACATCGCTCTTGTACACTACACTGACGGGGTTAAAGCTTACATCATCGCACCTAAAGGTCTTGAAGTAGGTCAACGTATCGTTTCAGGTCCAGATGCGGATATCAAGATTGGTAACGCTCTTCCACTTGCAAACATCCCAGTTGGTACAGTTATCCACAACATCGAGCTTCAACCAGGTAAAGGTGCTGAACTTATCCGTGCCGCTGGTGCTTCTGCTCAAGTTTTGGGTCAAGAAGGTAAGTACGTACTTGTTCGTCTTCAATCAGGTGAAGTTCGTATGGTTCTTGGTACATGTCGTGCAACTATCGGTACTGTAGGTAACGAACAACAATCACTTATCAACCTTGGTAAAGCCGGCCGTAATCGCTGGAAAGGTATTCGCCCAACAGTTCGTGGTTCTGTAATGAACCCTAACGATCACCCACACGGTGGTGGTGAAGGTAAAGCACCAGTTGGACGTAAAGCGCCATCTACTCCATGGGGTAAACCTGCGCTTGGTCTTAAAACTCGTAACAAGAAAGCTAAATCTGACAAACTTATCGTTCGTCGTCGTAACGAAAAATAATTTAGTCGCTTAGCACATAACATCCGCCAACTCGGTAGCATTTCTTAGTGCAAGCCGCTGTGGTACATTCAATTTAAAGGAGAAAACTACAAAATGGGACGTAGTCTTAAAAAAGGACCTTTCGTCGATGAGCATTTGATGAAAAAAGTTGAAGCTCAAGCCAATGACGAAAAGAAAAAAGTAATTAAAACTTGGTCACGTCGTTCAACGATTTTCCCAAGTTTCATCGGATACACTATCGCAGTTTATGATGGACGTAAACACGTTCCTGTTTACATCCAAGAAGACATGGTAGGTCACAAACTTGGTGAATTTGCACCAACTCGTACTTACAAAGGTCACGCAGCTGACGATAAGAAAACACGTCGTTAATAGGAGGAGGACACAATGGCAGAAATTACTTCAGCTAAAGCAATGGCTCGTACAGTGCGTGTTTCACCTCGTAAAACACGTCTTGTTCTTGATCTTATCCGTGGTAAGAACGTTGCTGATGCAATCGCAATCTTGAAATTCACTCCAAACAAAGCAGCTCGCATTGTTGAGAAAACTCTTAACTCTGCTATCGCTAACGCAGAAAACAACTTTGGTTTGGAAAAAGCTAACTTGGTAGTATCTGAAACATTCGCAAACGAAGGACCAACAATGAAACGGTTCCGTCCACGTGCGAAAGGTTCAGCTTCACCAATCAACAAACGCACAACTCACGTAACAGTAGTTGTGTCAGAAAAATAAGGAGGTAAACTCGTGGGTCAAAAAGTACATCCAATTGGTATGCGTGTCGGGATCATCCGTGACTGGGATGCGAAATGGTATGCTGAAAAAGAATACGCAGATTACCTTCACGAAGATTTGGCAATCCGCAAATTCATTCAAAAAGAACTTGCAGACGCTTCAGTTTCAACTATTGAAATCGAACGTGCTGTAAACAAAGTTATTGTTTCACTTCACACTGCAAAACCAGGTATGGTAATCGGTAAAGGTGGATCAAACGTTGACGCTCTTCGCGCTCAACTTAATAAATTGACTGGAAAACAAGTACACATCAACATCGTTGAAATCAAGAAACCTGATTTGGACGCTCACCTTGTTGGTGAAACAATTGCTCGCCAACTTGAGCAACGTGTTGCTTTCCGTCGTGCACAAAAACAAGCTATCCAACGTGCAATGCGTGCTGGAGCTAAAGGAATCAAAACTCAAGTATCAGGTCGTTTGAACGGTGCAGATATCGCCCGTGCAGAAGGATACTCTGAAGGTACAGTTCCACTTCACACACTTCGCGCTGATATCGATTACGCTTGGGAAGAAGCTGACACAACTTACGGTAAACTTGGTGTTAAAGTTTGGATCTACCGTGGAGAAGTTCTTCCAGCTCGTAAAAACACTAAAGGAGGCAAATAACAAATGTTAGTACCTAAACGTGTTAAACACCGTCGTGAATTCCGTGGAAAAATGCGCGGTGAGGCTAAAGGTGGTAAAGAAGTATCATTCGGTGAATACGGTCTTCAAGCTACAACTAGCCACTGGATTACAAACCGTCAAATCGAGGCTGCTCGTATTGCCATGACTCGTTACATGAAACGTGGTGGTAAGGTTTGGATTAAGATCTTCCCACACAAATCATACACTGCTAAAGCTATCGGTGTACGTATGGGTTCTGGTAAAGGGGCACCTGAAGGTTGGGTAGCACCAGTTAAACGTGGTAAAGTAATGTTCGAAATCGCAGGTGTTTCTGAAGAAGTTGCACGTGAAGCGCTTCGTCTTGCTAGCCACAAATTGCCAGTTAAATGTAAATTCGTGAAACGTGAAGCAGAATAAGGAGAAGACATGAAACTTGAAGAAATCAAAAAGTTTGTTGCTGAGCTTCGTGGCTTGTCTCAAGAAGAGCTTGCTAAAAAAGAAAACGAACTTAAGAAAGAACTTTTCGACCTTCGTTTCCAAGCTGCAGCAGGTCAACTTGATCAAACTGCCCGTTTGAACGAAGTGAAAAAACAAATTGCACGTGTTAAAACTGTGCAATCTGAAATCAAATAATAGATTGGGAAAGGAGCAATTCTAATAATGGAACGTAATCAACGTAAAACCCTTGTTGGACGCGTAGTATCTGACAAGATGGATAAAACAATCACAGTTGTAGTTGAAACTAAACGTAACCACCCAGTCTATGGTAAACGTATCAACTATTCTAAAAAATACAAAGCACATGATGAAAACAACGTTGCTAAAGAAGGCGATATCGTTCGTATCATGGAAACTCGCCCACTTTCAGCTACAAAACGCTTCCGTCTTGTAGAAGTTGTGGAAGAAGCTGTTATTATCTAATAAAACTAAAAGGAGACAATTGAAATGATTCAACAAGAAAGTCGCTTAAAAGTTGCTGATAATAGCGGTGCTCGTGAAATCTTGACTATCAAAGTTCTTGGTGGTTCAGGACGTAAATTCGCTAACATCGGCGACGTTATCGTTGCAACTGTTAAACAAGCTACACCAGGTGGAGCTGTTAAAAAAGGTGATGTTGTTAAAGCTGTTATCGTTCGTACAAAAACTGGTGCTCGCCGTCCAGACGGTTCATACATCAAGTTTGATGATAACGCTGCAGTAATCATCCGCGATGACAAAACTCCTCGTGGAACTCGTATCTTTGGCCCTGTTGCACGTGAATTGCGTGAAGGTGGATACATGCGTATCGTATCTTTGGCGCCAGAAGTACTTTAATCTGAATTAACACAAACTTAGTCCCCTGAAATGTTCAGGGTGCCCATTAGGGCGTAAGAAATAATAGGAGAAATACTCAAATGTTTGTAAAAAAAGGCGATAAAGTTCGCGTTATTGCTGGTAAAGACAAAGGAACTGAAGCAGTAGTTCTTAAAGCTCTTCCAAAAGTAAACAAAGTTGTTGTTGAAGGTGTTGCAATCATCAAAAAACACCAAAAACCATCAGCTGAAAACCCTCAAGGTGCTATCGTGGAAAAAGAAGCACCAATCCACGCTTCAAACGTTCAAGTTCTTGACAAGAACGGTGTAGCTGGACGTGTAGGTTACAAAGTTGTTGACGGCAAAAAAGTTCGTTACAACAAAAAATCAGGCGAAGTGCTTGACTAATCACGAAGGAAAGGAGAAAGTATTAAATGGCTAACCGTCTTAAAGAAAAATACACTAACGAAGTAATTCCAGCTTTGACTGAAAAATTCAATTATTCTTCAGTTATGGCTGTGCCAAAAGTTGATAAAATCGTTATCAACATGGGTGTTGGTGAAGCTGTAAACAACGCTAAAACTCTTGAAAAAGCTGCTGCTGAGTTGGCACTTATTTCAGGTCAAAAACCATTGATTACTAAAGCTAAGAAATCAATCGCTGGCTTCCGTCTTCGTGAAGGTGTAGCGATCGGTGCTAAAGTTACCCTTCGTGGTGAACGCATGTACGAATTCTTGGATAAATTGGTATCAGTATCACTTCCACGTGTTCGTGACTTCCATGGTGTTCCAACTAAATCATTTGATGGACGTGGTAACTACACACTTGGTGTTAAAGAACAACTTATCTTCCCAGAAATCAACTTCGACGATGTTGATAAAGTACGTGGTATGGATATCGTTATCGTAACTACTGCTAACACTGACGAAGAAGGTCGTGAATTGCTTAAAGGCCTTGGAATGCCTTTTGCAAAATAATCTAGGAGGTAAATAAATTGGCTAAAAAATCAATGATTGCTAAGAACAAACGCCCTGCGAAGTTCTCTACGCAAGCTTACACTCGTTGCGAACGTTGTGGACGTCCACACTCAGTTTATCGCAAATTTAAACTTTGCCGTGTTTGCTTCCGTGAATTGGCTTACAAAGGTCAAATTCCAGGTGTTACCAAAGCTTCTTGGTAAAAACATGGTACATTTAAGTTAGTTTCATCTAATTTGAATGTATTTAACACAATTGAGCCTAGCTCAATCATTAACTAGCAAGTGAATTATTCAAACTACTAGTAAGAGGAGAAAATATAAAATGGTTATGACTGACCCAATTGCAGATTTCTTGACACGTATTCGTAACGCTAACCAAGCTAAACACGAAGTACTTGAAGTACCTGCATCAAACATTAAAAAAGGTATCGCTGAAATCCTTAAACGTGAAGGTTTCGTAAAAAATGTTGAAGTTATCGAAGATGACAAACAAGGTATCATTCGCGTATTCTTGAAATACGGACAAAACGGTGAACGTGTTATCACTAACTTGAAACGTATTTCTAAACCAGGTCTTCGTGTTTACTCTAAACGTGAAGATGTTCCTAAAGTTCTTAACGGACTTGGAATCGCGATCATCTCTACTTCAGAAGGTCTTTTGACTGATAAAGAAGCTCGTCAAAAGAACGTTGGTGGAGAAGTTATCGCTTACGTTTGGTAAGAAGTTGATACTAAGCACTTATCTCAAATGATTTGTGCGAGTTTCGTTGATTATATTCTATGAAACTCATCCCCGTGAAAACTAGTCACTTTGTGGCTTGATAATCTAACAGGAGAATTAAATACTATGTCACGTATTGGTAATAAAGTTATTACTTTGCCTGCTGGTGTTGAAGTAACAAACAACGATAACGTTGTTACTGTTAAAGGACCTAAAGGCGAACTCACTCGTGAGTTTAACAAAAACATTGAAATCAAAGTTGAAGGCAATGAAGTTACACTTCACCGTCCAAACGACTCAAAAGAAAACAAAACAATCCACGGTACTTCTCGTGCAAACTTGAACAACATGGTTGTTGGTGTTTCTGAAGGTTTCAAAAAAGAACTTGAAATGCGCGGTGTCGGATATCGTGCGCAACTCCAAGGAACAAAACTTGTTCTTTCAGTTGGTAAATCTCACCAAGACGAAGTTGAAGCTCCAGAAGGTATTACTTTTGAAGTACCATCTGCAACTTCAATCGTTGTAAGTGGTATTAACAAAGAAGTTGTTGGTCAAACAGCGGCTTACATCCGTAGCCTTCGTTCACCAGAACCTTACAAAGGTAAAGGTATTCGTTACGTTGGTGAATACGTACGTCGTAAAGAAGGTAAAACTGGTAAATAATAGGATTTTATCCTTATGGCAATTCTTTGTGGATTGTCTCTTTACCAAAAGCTCTCATGAGCTAGCATTATAATTAAGAGGTGAAAATTGTGATTTCGAAACCAGATAAAAACAAACTCCGCCAAAAACGCCACCGTCGCGTTCGCGGAAAACTCTCTGGAACTGCTGATCGCCCACGTTTGAACATTTTCCGTTCTAATACAGGCATCTACGCTCAAGTTATTGATGACGTAGCGGGTGTAACGCTCGCAAGTGCATCAACTCTTGATAAAGAAGTTTCTAAAGGAACTAAAACAGAACAAGCCGTTGTTGTCGGTAAACTTGTTGCTGAACGCGCAGTAGCTAAAGGTATTTCTGAAGTGGTGTTTGACCGCGGTGGATATCTCTATCACGGACGTGTTAAAGCTTTGGCTGACTCAGCTCGTGAAAACGGATTGAAATTCTAATAGGGAGGACACTTAATAATGGCATTTAAAGATAATGCAGTAGAACTTGAAGAACGCGTAGTTGCTATCAACCGTGTTACTAAAGTTGTAAAAGGTGGACGCAACATGCGTTTTGCTGCTCTTGTTGTTGTTGGTGACCGTAATGGTCGCGTAGGATTTGGTACTGGTAAATCTCAAGAGGTTCCAGAAGCTATCCGTAAAGCAGTTGAAGCAGCTAAGAAAAACCTTATCGAAGTTCCTATGGTTGGTACAACTATTCCTCACGAAGTTCGTTCAGAATTTGGTGGAGCGAAAGTATTGTTGAAACCAGCTGTTGAAGGGGCTGGGGTTGCCGCTGGTGGTGCAGTTCGTGCCGTCATCGAATTGGCTGGTGTTGCTGATGTAACATCTAAATCACTCGGTTCAAACACTCCAATCAACATCGTTCGTGCGACTGTTGAAGGATTGAAACAACTTAAACGTGCTGAAGAAGTTGCGGCTCTTCGTGGCATCTCAGTATCTGACTTGGCATAAGAAAGGAGATAACAATGGCTCAAATTAAAATTACTTTGACTAAGTCTCCAATCGGACGCAAACCAGAACAACGTAAAACAGTTGTTGCTCTTGGACTTGGTAAATTGAATAGCTCAGTTGTTAAAGAAGACAACGCTGCTATCCGTGGTATGGTCAACGCAGTATCTCACTTGGTAACTGTAGAAGACGTTAAATAAAAATTGATTTAAGTCGTGAGGGTTACCTCGCGACTTAAACTGAATTTCATGTATAGGCGAGTTTCTAATCAAGCTACCTTACTTGATTAGAGGCGCTAGCATTTTACAAAAAGAGGAGAAAATAATAATGAAACTTCATGAATTGAAACCTGCTGAAGGTTCTCGTAAAGTCCGCAACCGTGTAGGTCGTGGTACTTCATCTGGTAACGGTAAAACTTCAGGCCGTGGTCAAAAAGGTCAAAAAGCTCGTAGCGGTGGTGGCGTACGTCCAGGATTTGAAGGTGGACAAACTCCATTGTTCCGTCGTCTTCCAAAACGCGGATTCACTAACATCAACGCTAAAGAATACGCACTTGTAAACCTTGATCAATTGAACGTCTTTGAAGATGGTACAGAAGTAACTCCAGTAGTTCTTAAAGAAGCTGGAATCGTTCGTGCTGAAAAATCAGGCGTTAAAGTTCTTGGTAACGGCGAATTGACTAAGAAATTGACTGTTAAAGCAGCTAAATTCTCAAAATCTGCTGAAGCAGCTATCACTGCTAAAGGTGGTTCAATCGAAGTCATCTAATGAGGGGTAACTCATTATGTTCTTTAAACTATTAAAAGACGCGTTGAAAGTCAAAAACGTTCGTAATAAGATTTTATTTACAATCTTCATTATTTTCGTTTTTCGTGTAGGGACTCATGTAACAGTTCCTGGTATCAATGCGGAAAGTTTGAAACAATTAAGTGATTTACCTTTCTTGAACATGCTTAACTTGGTGTCTGGTAATGCCATGAATAACTTCTCAATCTTCTCGATGGGGGTTAGTCCTTACATTACAGCATCAATCATCGTCCAACTTTTGCAGATGGATATCTATCCGAAATTTGTGGAGTGGGGCAAACAAGGGGAAGTTGGTCGTCGTAAATTGAACCAAGCGACTCGCTATATTACTCTTGTTTTAGCCTTTGTTCAATCGATTGGTATTACAGCAAGTTTTAATACTCTCTCATCAATTTCATTGGTTAAAACACCAAATGTTTCAACCTACCTATTGATTGGGACAATTCTAACTGCTGGTAGCATAATTGTGACATGGCTTGGTGAACAAATCACAGATAAAGGTTTTGGTAATGGTGTGTCAATGATTATCTTTTCAGGGATCATTGCTTCTATTCCAAAAATGTTCTCAACGATTTACGAGGATTTCTTTGTCAATGTTCGTTCAGGAGAATTGACTCGTTCATACATCATAGTTGCTTTGTTAATTGTGGTAGGTTTGGCGATTGTCTTCTTTACGACATTTGTTCAACAGGCAGAATATCAAATTCCAATTCAATATACTAAACTGGTTCAAGGGGCTCCAACGAGTTCTTACCTTCCATTGAAAGTAAATCCAGCTGGTGTTATTCCCGTTATCTTTGCTAGCTCGATTACAACAATTCCTAGTACTATTCTTCCATTCTTCTCGAAGGTTACATGGTTATCACACTTACAAGGACTACTCTCGTATAATACACCTAGTGGAATGATTACTTACGCGATATTGATTATCTTATTCTCATTCTTCTACACATTTGTCCAAGTAAATCCTGAAAAAACTGCTGAAAATCTTCAAAAGAATGGGTCTTACATTCCTAGTGTTCGTCCAGGTCGTGAGACTGAAAAGTACATGTCTTCATTGCTTAAGAGATTGGCAACAATCGGGGCTGTATTTCTCGCGTTTATTTCATTGGCTCCAATTGCGGCTCAACAGTTTATGCACCTTACAAGCTCAATCGCGCTTGGTGGTACATCTCTCTTGATCTTGATTTCAACTGGTATCGAAGGTATGAAACAACTCGAAGGTTACCTATTGAAACGTCAGTACGTTGGATTTATGAATCTTGAAGACTAAGTCTTCTCATGAACAATTGAGAGGGAAAGAAAGGTTACTTTCTGTCCCTTCTCTTTTGTTTTTTGATAACTCTACCAATGTGTTAAAACCTTGATAGAGTTATTTGAAAACAAAAATAAGGAGTTCGTAAGATGAATCTTTTAATTATGGGTCTACCAGGTGCTGGTAAAGGGACTCAAGCTGCAAAAATTGTTGAAGAATTTGGTGTAGCTCACATCTCAACTGGTGATATGTTCCGTGCTGCTATGGCTAACCAAACTGAAATGGGTGTTTTGGCCAAATCATTCATCGATAAAGGTGAATTGGTACCAGATGAAGTAACAAACGGAATCGTTAAAGAGCGTTTGGCTCAAGACGACATTAAGGAAAAAGGATTCCTTTTGGATGGTTTTCCTCGCACAATCGAACAAGCTCATGCCTTGGATCAAATCTTGGTTGATCTTGGTTTGGAGCTTGATGGAGTAATCAATATCGAAGTGGATCCATCTTGCCTTCTTGAACGCTTGAGTGGTCGTATTATTCACCGCGAAACAGGTGAAACTTACCATAAAGTATTCAACCCACCAGCTGACTACAAGGAAGAAGACTATTACCAACGTGAAGATGACAAACCAGAAACAGTGAAACGCCGCTTGGATGTGAATATTGCTCAAGGTGAGCCAATTATTGCACATTACCGTGAGCTTGGTCTTGTATCTGATATTCAAGGTAACCAAGATATCGACGATGTATTCGCTGATGTTAAAAAAGCGATTGCAGCAATTAAATAATTATATAATCTTACTTGCGTATCAGACTTAAGCATGTTATAATACTTTAGTCTGACTTATAATTGTTACCTCTGTGCTCAGAGGAAATCAAATCGAAATTTTAGGGGGTACTTTTGCGTGGCAAAAGAAGACGTGATTGAAATTGAAGGTAAAGTTGTAGAAACTATGCCTAATGCTATGTTTACTGTTGAATTGGAAAATGGACACCAAATTTTGGCGACAGTTTCTGGTAAAATCCGTAAAAACTACATTCGTATTTTGGTCGGTGACCGTGTGACTGTTGAAATGAGTCCTTATGATTTGACACGTGGACGCATCACATACCGCTTTAAATAATCGAAATAATTGGAGGGATTGAAACATGAAGGTAAGACCATCGGTTAAACCAATTTGCGAATACTGTAAAGTTATTCGTCGTAACGGTCGTGTTATGGTAATTTGTCCAACAAATCCAAAACACAAACAACGTCAAGGATAATATAGAAAGGAGAAATCATGGCTCGTATTGCTGGAGTTGACATTCCAAACGATAAACGTGTAGTAATTTCACTTACTTACGTATACGGTATCGGACTTGCAACATCTAAGAAAATCTTGGCTGCTGCAGGCGTTTCTGAAGACATCCGCGTTAAAGATTTGACAAATGATCAAGAAGACGCTATCCGTCGCGAAGTGGATGCAATCAAAGTTGAAGGTGACCTTCGTCGTGAAGTTAACCTTAACATCAAACGTTTGATGGAAATCGGTTCATACCGTGGTATCCGTCACCGTCGTGGACTTCCTGTCCGTGGACAAAACACTAAAAACAATGCCCGCACTCGTAAAGGTAAAGCTGTTGCGATTGCAGGTAAGAAAAAATAACTAAAATAAAATAGGAGGTAAAAACATTGGCTAAACCAACACGTAAACGTCGTGTGAAAAAGAATATCGAATCTGGTATTGCTCACATTCACGCTACTTTCAATAACACTATTGTTATGATTACAGATGTGCATGGTAACGCTGTAGCATGGTCATCAGCTGGTGCTCTTGGTTTCAAAGGTTCTCGTAAATCTACACCATTTGCTGCACAAATGGCTTCAGAAGCTGCTGCTAAATCTGCACAAGAACATGGTCTTAAAACAGTTGAAGTAACTGTTAAAGGTCCTGGTTCAGGTCGTGAGTCTGCTATCCGTGCTCTTGCTGCTGCAGGTCTTGAAGTAACAGCAATCCGTGATGTAACACCTGTACCACATAATGGTTGTCGTCCTCCAAAACGTCGTCGTGTGTAATCTTTAATAACAATAGTACACAAGGTTCGTTTCGAGGGAGTATAATAAATGATTGAGTTTGAAAAACCAATAATAACAAAAATTGATGAAAATAAAGATTACGGCAAATTTGTCATCGAACCACTAGAACGTGGTTATGGTACAACTTTGGGTAACTCTCTTCGTCGTGTACTTTTGTCATCACTTCCAGGTGCTGCCGTAACATCAATTAAGATTGATGGAGTACTCCACGAATTTGATACCGTACCAGGCGTCCGTGAAGACGTGATGCAAATCATCCTTAATATTAAAGGACTTGCTGTAAAATCTTACGTCGAAGACGAAAAGACAATTGAACTTGATGTCCAAGGTCCAGCTGAAGTTACTGCTGGAGACATCTTGACTGATAGCGACATTGAAATTGTTAACCCTGATCATTATCTTTTCACTATCGCTGACGGCGCTTCTTTGAAAGCGACTATGACAGTAGCTACAAACCGTGGTTATGTTCCAGCAGATGAAAACAAGAAAGACGATGCACCAGTGGGAACATTGGCTGTAGATTCAATCTACACACCAGTGAAAAAAGTCAATTATCAAGTTGAACCTGCCCGTGTAGGTAGCAATGATGGTTTTGATAAATTGACAATCGAAATCATGACAAACGGAACAATCATCCCTGAAGATGCCCTCGGTCTCTCGGCTCGCGTTTTGATTGAACACTTGAACTTGTTTACTGACCTTACTGATGTTGCTAAAGCTACTGATGTAATGAAAGAAACTGAAAAAGTGAACGATGAAAAGGTGCTTGACCGTACCATCGAAGAACTTGATTTGTCTGTACGCTCATATAACTGTTTGAAACGTGCCGGTATTAATACCGTTCATGATTTGACAGAAAAAACTGAGCCTGAAATGATGAAAGTCCGTAACCTAGGTCGCAAATCTCTTGAAGAAGTCAAAGTTAAGTTGGCTGATCTTGGACTTGGACTCAAAAACGATAAATAATAATATAGGAGGATAACATGGCTTACCGTAAACTTGGACGCACAAGCTCACAACGTAAAGCGGTTCTTCGTGATTTGACTACAGATCTTATCATTAACGAAGCAATCGTTACAACTGAAGCACGTGCTAAAGAAATCCGTAAAACAGTTGAAAAAATGATCACTCTTGGTAAACGTGGTGATTTGCATGCACGTCGTCAAGCAGCTGCATTTGTACGTAACGAAATTGCATCTGAAAGCTATGATGAAGCAACTGATAAATATACATCAACAACTGCTCTTCAAAAACTTTTCTCAGAAATCGCACCTCGTTATGCTGAACGTAACGGTGGATACACTCGTATCCTTAAAACAGAACCACGTCGTGGCGATGCTGCCCCAATGGCAATCATCGAACTTGTTTAATTTTTATCAATTTTGTTGAGTGTTATGATGATGGAATAGCTTAGCTTTTCTTAGTCTAGCTCTGGTCTACCGCTGGGCATACGCCTAGCGGGAACACTCATCATAAAATGGGAATAAATAAGCATGTAACGCTTGTTTACGAAAGGTAATACGGTTATTTTTCGTAAGCAGGCGTTTTTTTGTCTATAAATCGTCTGAATATTTTGATATAATGGAATAAGCTTATTTTAAAAAGGGGGACATTATTTTGACAACAGCCAAGAAACTGCTTAAGCAAAGGTACTATGAGCCAATTAAGGAGCAACCCGAATTATTTGTGGGGATTGAGTTGGAATACCCAGTTGTTAATTTGAGTGGTAATGCTACAGATGTCTCTCTTACAAAACAGTTACTAGTCCATCTCTTGGATAATTTTGATTTTCAAGCTGATAAGTATGATTCTGATAATAATCCTATTCAGCTTATCGATAAAGCTTCTGGAGACATGATTCTTTTTGAAGTTTCGTACAATACGATCGAGTTTGCTTTTGCAAAGGCTGAGAGAATTTCTGAGGTTGAGGAACGTCTGGATACTTACCTCAGTATAATCCAACCCTATCTTCAGAATCATAATCATGAGTTGCAAGGTTGGGGAGTGAATCCAAACTGGGCAAAAAATGACAACAGACCTGTTAAATCTCCTCGTTATGAAATGCTTATGGATTTTCTCGAACTATCTAAAGCAAAGAACGATCCTTTCTTTCATGATTATCCAGAATATGCTTCTTTCATCTGTGGGAGTCAGGTACAATTAGATGTTTCAAAAACGTCCTATTTAAGAGTCTTAAATGCTTTTAACCAAATAGAGGGACCCAAGGCAGTATTATTGGCAAACTCTGAGTTTTGTGGTTCTGATTGGGATTTAGCGCTTTCCCGTGATGTTTTCTGGGAGAATTCCATGCATGGTGTGTTTGAGGAAAATGCAGGAGTATTTCCTAAGGTATTTAAGAATGAAGATGACTATTTTTCTTACTTGTCTGAGACAGCCATTTTTACTGCTAAGCGTGGTGACGAAACCTACTATTTTGAACCAATACGTGCTAAAGACTATCTAAGTACGCCATCTATCAAAGCACACTCTATTCGTGGCGAAGTTGTCACTATTGAACCAAGTGAGGAAGATTTTAAGACTCATCGTTCTTATCAATTCCAAGATTTAACGACACGAGGGACTATTGAGTTTCGTAGTGTATGTACCCAACCTTTCTCATTAACCTTTGCGCCAGCAGCCTTTCACCTTGGTCTTTTAGTCAATTTGGTAAATCTAGAAAATATTTTGAATGACTCACCTTTTTTTGAAGCATTTGACTATGATTACCCTAGAATTCGTCGTTTATTTTCGAAAAAAGATATTTCTGCTACAGACCTCAAAATGATTTTACCTTTGACTGAATCGTTATTGTCTTGTGCTGAGGATGGCTTAAAATCGCGTGGTTTCGGAGAAGAAGTTTACTTAGCTCCCCTTAGAGAGAAATTAGATAGGCTGAATAAGAGTTTAGATTAACCTTTGACAAGAGATATGATAGATAGTTTTTGCTAAAAAATTTAAAAAAAGTCAAAAAAGTATTGACGTCAGCAAACAATAAATGGTATTATATAATAGTTGTTTCGAAAGAGACAAGAGAAAGTTATTAAAAAACTTTCAAAAAAGTATTGACACGAGTTATCAATCTTGATATAATAACTAATGTTGTTAGCGGAAATGGCGGAATTGGCAGACGCGCAGGACTAAGGATCCTGTGACCGCTTTAGGTCGTGAGGGTTCAAGTCCCTCTTTCCGCAGAGTAACCAGTCACATGACTGGTTTTTTTGTATTAAAAAATCAAAACGCTTACAAATTGTAGAAAAGCTAGTTTTTTGAGTTCAATTGTGATAGAATAAACTTGTAAACGGGTTCAAACCCAAAAAAATATAGGAGGCCTTTATAATGGCAATCGTTTCAGCAGAAAAATTTGTCCAAGCAGCTCGTGATAATGGTTACGCAGTTGGTGGATTTAACACAAACAACCTTGAGTGGACTCAAGCTATCTTGCGTGCAGCAGAAGCTAAACAAGCTCCAGTACTTATCCAAACTTCTATGGGTGCAGCTAAGTACATGGGTGGTTACAAATTGTGTAAAGTCCTTATCGAAGAATTGGTTGAATCAATGGGTATCACTGTACCAGTTGCTATTCACCTTGACCACGGTCACTACAATGACGCTTTGGAATGTATCCGTGTAGGTTACACTTCAGTTATGTTTGACGGTTCACACCTTCCAGTTGAAGAAAACCTTGAAAAAGCAGCTAAAGTTGTTGAATTTGCACACGCTAACGGTGTATCAGTTGAAGCTGAAGTTGGTACAATCGGTGGTGAAGAAGATGGTATCATCGGTGATGGTGAATTGGCACCAATCGAAGATGCTAAAGCTATGGTTGCAACTGGTATCGACTTCCTTGCAGCAGGTATCGGTAACATCCACGGTCCTTACCCAGAAAACTGGAGCGGACTTCACCTTGACCACTTGCAAAAATTGACAGAAGCTGTTCCTAACTTCCCAATCGTATTGCACGGTGGATCAGGTATTCCTGATGATCAAATCCAAGAAGCTATCAAACTTGGTGTTGCTAAAGTTAACGTTAACACTGAATGTCAAATCGCATTTGCTAACGCAACACGTAAATTTGTTGCTGAATACGAAGCAAATGAAGCAGAATACGACAAGAAGAAACTCTTCGACCCACGTAAATTCTTGAAACCAGGTTTCGAAGCTATTACAGAAGCTGTTGAAGAACGTATCGACGTATTCGGTTCAGCAAACAAAGCTTAATTAGACTATATAAGCTTGAAATGAAAGGGTTTGTCCAATATGGACAAGCCTTTTTCTTATGTTTTGCCACAGATTTGCCACACTTTCTAAATGTCAGTCCCTTTTGATTATAGATGTAGTGCAAACAAAGCGCAATTAGGCTATTAAAACAAGGTCCTTTCTGGGTCTTGTTTTTTTGTACCCAAATAAATAGTTAGTATCTGCGAATCAATCTGTGATTGAGAGGAAACAAATTTTAAAGATTGGATATCACTTAGGTCGATAGATTCTATTTCCTAACTTTTTAAGATATGCTATAATATGAATATGTTTGATAATTATATTGTACCTGTATTTTTTGGTGGTGGAGCTCTTGCTCTACTAGGTTTAGTGTTATTTGGTTGGGCCTTGCCTTCATTTTTGAAGGGTAAGTGGTCTTATTTGATTTCTTTGCTAGGTTTAGGTTTGGTTGCTTTTGCCTATTTTGATGCGGCGATTGTTATCACTTATAAAATCTGGCTTGGATTGCTAGGTGTCATCATGATTGGTTGGGGACTTCCTTTTAACAATCGCAAGGGACGCCGTGCGATGACTATTTTCTGGGCTGTCATGGCAATCGTTGTAGGTATTGCTGCTATTGCATTCACTATTGCTTATGGTGTCATTAACCGCCACTAACATGAAACTGTAAAACATGCTATAATAATGGCATGTTTTATTTTATGACCCTATCATTTATTATCATGCCTGCCTTGGGCTGCTTCTTAATAGGCTTGGCTTTTGCTAAATCAGATCGTTGGGAGTTTTCTTGGATATTATCCTTAATAGGTTTGGTGGCCTTTATTTCTTCTTTTTGGCATATAGCACGTGTAGATTTATGGTTTATGCTAAGTTATAGTGTTGGTCCTTTTTTGATGGGATTTGGTTTCTCCTGGGACCTAAGTAAGAAACGCCGTGGGCAGTTATTATTATTAGGGGTATTTTTCCTTATCTTTTTTGTGATTCTGTACTATCTTATTGTGCGAATCCTGAATACAGCTGTTGTCTAGAGGAGGGCTGTTGTGATGTTGCTAGATTTAGAAGAGAAGACACGTGTGCTTGTAGAAGATATTGTTGAACGTTCCGCTATTGGGCGAGGAGCTATCTTTGTCTTGGGATTGTCTTCCAGTGAGGTCGCTGGTGGGATAATCGGAAAAGCCTCTAGCCGTGAAATTGGCCAACGAATTGTGAAAACGATTCTTGAAGTTTTGGAACCTAAAGGAATTTACTTGGCTGTTCAAGGCTGCGAACATCTGAATCGTGCTTTGGTTGTTGAGCGTGAGCTCGCCATGGCTAAAGATTTGGAAATTGTTAATGTTCTTCCGACCTTGCATGCTGGGGGAAGTGGTCAGCTGGCTGCTTTCGACTATATGAAGGATCCTGTTGAGGTGGAGGAAATTGTCGCTCAGGCTGGTATCGATATTGGGGATACCTCTATTGGTATGCATGTGAAGAGGGTCCAAGTTCCTCTTCGCCCGATTACTCCAGAATTAGGTGGTGCTCATGTGACTGCTTTGGCGAGTCGTCCTAAGTTAATTGGTGGAGCTCGTGCTGAGTATCTAGCAGATCCTATCCGTAAAAACTAAAAAGTATCGGACATTCTTGTCCGATACTTTTTCTGTTAGCAGAGCCCTTTCTTTCAATGACGACGCTTGGCATAATCGACAAATTTGAATTTTTCAAGTTTGTGGCGACTTTCCGTAAATTGGAACTGTTTTCCATTAGTTAAATAAACTTTAGAACGGATACAAACAACGTGCTGGTCTTTACCTAGGTCGATAAGAATCTTATCTTGATCGGTAGCATTATCAATAGTGATTTCTTTAAAGGCGTGGGAAATGCTAAGGTTGAGCTGATTCTCGATGTAGTCGTAAATAGAGTGTTCAGCAATGTTACGGTTTAGTTGAGGAACAAGGCTAGTATTTAGGTAATCAATATCTATAACAGAGGCGCAGCTATCAACGACTCTTTGACGAACAACACGCCAGACCTGTCGGCTATTTGAAAACCCAGTTCTTTCTGAGAGTTTGGAATCAACGATGATTTTATCCAGAGAAATAACGTTGGTTTGCGAATTAAGGCCTTGTTGTACTATTAGCTCCTGGTAACTAGTAAGGTCAGACACAGGAAAGTTGATTTGTTCCTGGTTAATAACCTGGGAGCCAGAGCCATGAATCTTTTTGACCAAGCCTTCTTCAACGAGTAAGGTTAATGCTTTTCGTATAGTGTCTCGACTAACCTGGTAAGATTGAACCAGTTCTTGCTCGGTCGGGAGAAAGTCTCCCACTTGATATTTTTGATCATGGATAGCTTTCTCTAAATCCTTATAAATAATCTGATATTTTTTCATTGTTCTCCTCGTTTGTAGGTAAAAAAACATACAACTAATGTTTTTTTCAAAAAATATGTTTAAAAAATTCCGGAACACTTGCAGACAAATTTGTAATCGTTTACAATTAGTTTATCAAGTTAATCAGATATTGTCAAAAAAGAAAAGGAGATTCAAATGGGTAAATTTGAACAAGAAGCCAAAGATTTGCTTGCTGCAATCGGTGGTAAAGAAAATGTGAGTGCTGTTACTCACTGTGCGACGCGTATGCGTTTCGTTCTTGGTGATGACAAGAAGGCAGATGTGAAAACAATCGAAGCCATTCCTGCTGTTAAGGGGACTTTCACCAATGCAGGTCAATTCCAAGTTATCATTGGTAATGATGTGCCAATCTTTTATAACGATTTCACAGCTGTATCAGGGATTGAAGGTGTTTCTAAAGAGGCTGCTAAATCAGCTGCCAAGAGCAACCAAAATCCAGTTCAGCGTGTTATGACAACCTTAGCGGAGATCTTTACACCTATTATTCCAGCCCTTATCGTTGGGGGATTAATTCTTGGTTTCCGTAATGTTCTTGAGGGTGTGCATTGGTCAATGCTTGACGGTAAGACAATTACCGAGGTTTCGCAGTTCTGGTCAGGTGTGAATCATTTCTTATGGCTACCTGGTGAAGCTATTTTCCAATTCTTGCCTGTAGGTATTACTTGGTCTGTTTCTCGTAAAATGGGAACTAGCCAAATTCTTGGAATTGTTTTGGGGATCTGTCTGGTGTCACCACAATTGCTTAACGCTTATTCAGTAGCATCGACACCAGTGTCTGAAATTGCTAAGAATTGGGTTTGGGATTTTGGATTCTTTACTGTTAATCGTATAGGTTATCAAGCGCAAGTTATTCCTGCCCTTCTTGCTGGTTTATCACTTTCTTATCTTGAAATTTTCTGGCGTAAACATGTACCAGAAGTAGTATCAATGATTTTTGTACCGTTCTTGTCGTTGATTCCAGCCCTTATTTTGGCTCATACTGTTTTAGGTCCTATTGGTTGGACTATTGGCCAAGCCCTCTCAACAGTGGTTCTTGCTGGTTTGACAGGTCCTGTAAAATGGCTTTTCGGTGCTGTTTTTGGTGCACTTTATGCGCCGTTCGTTATTACTGGTCTTCACCACATGACCAATGCTATCGATACTCAGTTAATTGCAGATGCTGGTGGAACAGCTCTTTGGCCTATGATTGCTCTATCAAATATTGCTCAAGGTTCAGCTGTTTTTGCTTACTATATTATGCATCGTCATGATGAACGTGAGGCTCAAATTTCACTTCCAGCTACTATTTCAGCTTATCTTGGTGTTACAGAACCAGCCCTCTTCGGGGTTAACGTCAAATATATTTACCCATTTGTTGCGGGTATGATTGGTTCATCTATCGCAGGTCTTCTATCAGTAACCTTTAACGTTACAGCGGCCTCTATCGGTATTGGTGGTTTGCCTGGTATCCTATCAATTCAACCTAAATATATGATTCCATTTGCAGCAATCATGCTTGTTGCTATCATTGTACCTATGGTCCTAACTTTCTTCTTCCGCAAGGCGGGTCTCTTTACTAAGACAGAAGATGATACAGAACTTAAGGAAGAATTTGCAGCTCAAGAAGAGGCTGAATTTGCATCACATACTGCAACTCCAACAGTTCTTGCTGAATCAGCAGAGGTTGTTAGCCCACTTGCTGGTCAAGTTAAACCACTTAGCCAAGCCACAGACCCAGTTTTCTCATCAGGTGTCATGGGACAGGGGGTAGTCATCGAACCAAGTCAAGGCGAATTGGTTTCACCAGTAAATGGTACAGTGACAGTACTCTTCCCAACTAAGCACGCCGTAGGCATCGTTTCTGAAGAAGGTGTTGAAATGCTAATGCACATTGGTATGGATACTGTTAGCCTTGACGGAAAAGGTTTTGTGGCTCATGTTGAACAAGGTGATAAAGTTGTTGTTGGTCAACAATTGATTAGTTTTGATATGGATGTTATTAAAAAGGCTGGTTTGGTCACTGAGACTCCAGTTATCATTACAAATCAAGATGATTTCCAAGCAGATGTTGAAGGGGATCTTCCACGTGATATCAAACGTGGTGATGCTCTCATGATTGCTCATCGAATAAAATAAGCTAAGGGGTGGAGGCGTTATGGTTCCACCTCTACATATAAAGGACAAAAGAGGAAAAATCACATGGCATTAGATAAAACAAAGGTTGTATACCAAATTTATCCAAAATCATATAAGGACACTACAGGAAATGGAATTGGTGATTTCAGAGGCATCATTGAAAAAATTCCTTATCTATCAGAGTTAGGCGTGGATATGGTTTGGCTCAATCCTTTCTATCCGAGCCCACAACGTGACAATGGTTACGATATTTCAGACTATACAGCCGTTAACCCTGTCTTTGGAGACATGACTGATTTTGAAGAACTGGTCTGTGTCGGAAAAGAGCACAAGATTGATTTCATGCTAGATATGGTGCTCAACCATTGCTCAACGGAGCATGAGTGGTTCCAAAAAGCTTTGGCTGGAGACCAGTATTATCAAGATTTCTTCTTTATTCAGGACCAACCAACCGATTGGTTGTCTAAATTTGGTGGTTCTGCCTGGGCTCCTTTTGGAGATACAGGGAAATACTATCTTCACCTCTTTGATGAAACACAGGCGGACCTTAATTGGCGCAATCTCAATGTCCGCAAGGAGTTGTTCAAGGTGGTCAACTTCTGGCGTGACAAGGGAGTCAAAGGCTTCCGTTTCGATGTGATCAATTTGATTGGGAAAGATGAAGTCTTGGTAGATTGCCCTGAAAATGAAGGGAAACCAGCTTATACGGATAAACCAATTGTCCATGACTATCTTCGTATGATGAATGAAGCGACCTTTGGTTCTGATGGTAGCTTTATGACAGTTGGAGAGATGTCATCGACAACAATTGACAACTGTGTTCTTTATTCAGCACCGGAGCGTCACGAGTTGTCTATGGCCTTTAACTTCCATCATCTTAAAGTAGATTATGAAGATGGACAAAAATGGACTATTACTCCCTTTGATTTTGAAGAGCTCAAACGTCTTTACCATACATGGGGTAAGGAAATGAGTGAACGAGGTGGTTGGAGTGCCCTTTTCTGGAATAACCATGACCAGCCACGTGCTTTGAATCGCTTTGTGGATATCAAGAATTTCCGTAATGAAGGAGCGACCATGCTAGCAGCTAGCATCCATTTGTCACGTGGAACTCCGTATATCTACATGGGCGAAGAAATCGGCATGATTGATCCAGACTATGATTCCATGGCAGACTATGTGGATGTGGAATCCATCAATGCCTACCAGATGCTTTTGGATCAAGGTAAGTCTCCTGAGGAAGCCTTTAAGATTATTCAAGCCAAGTCACGAGATAATTCGCGTACACCCATGCAATGGGATGCTTCTGAGAATGCAGGTTTTTCAACAGGCACTCCATGGTTGAAAGTCGGTAAATCTTATAAAGACATCAACGTTGAAAATGAAATCGATGGACCAATCTTTAAATTCTATAAAGAATTGATTCGCTTGCGCAAAGAAATGCCTATCATTTCAGAAGGAAGCTACCTGCCAGCATTGGAGGACAGTCAAGAAGTCTATGCCTTTGAACGCCACTTAGACGGTCAAAAACTCTTGGTACTCAATAATTTCTATGGAAGTGAAGCTGAAGTGGAGATTCCAGAAGAATACCAAGCAGGGCGCGTGCTCTTGTCAAACTATGACGATGCAGAGCTTGCTGAAAAGATAATTTTGAAACCTTATCAGACCCTAGCAATCTTAGTAAAATAAGCCAAACTTTCCTCAGTAAATGCTTTTGCTGGGGAATTTTGTTATAATGAAAGCACTTTTAATGTTGATGGAGGAAGTGTAATGACACGCTTACAAGATGATTTTTATGATTACGTCAATGGGGAATGGGCTGAGACAGCAGTCATTCCAGATGATAAACCTTCGACTGGTGGCTTTATGGACTTGGATCGAGATATCGAAAACTTGATGTTGGATATCACTGGAAAATGGCAAAGAGGAGAAGAATTGCCTGAAGATAGCATTCTGCAAAACTTTGTCAAATACCACAAGATGGTAGCTGATTTTGATGCACGAGAAGCAGCTGGTGTGGCTCCAGCCATGCCCTTGATCAATGAAATCAAGGCTCTGTCTTCTTTTGAAGACTATACCAGCAAGTTGGGCACCTATGAACTAGCTGGCAAACCTAATCTCATGCCATTTGGCGTGTCACCAGACTTTATGAATGCGCAAATGAATGTCCTGTGGGGAGAAGCGCTTAGTTTGATTTTGCCAGATACAACCTATTATGAAGAAGGTAATGAAAAAGGTCCAGAATTGTTGGCTATCTGGCGCCAGATGATGGAAAAACTCTTACCAAAATTTGACTTCTCAGAGGCAGAAATCAAGGATATCTTGGATAAGGTCATTGCAGCGGATGTAGAATTGGCAAAGTATGTCTTGTCAAACGAAGAAAAATCAGAGTACAACAAACTCTATCATCCCTATGAATGGGCAGATTTTAAGGCCTTGGTTCCAGAATTGCCACTCGATGCTTTCTTTACGGAAGTCATTGGACAAACACCAGATAAAATTATCGTCCCAGAAGAGCGTTTCTGGAAGGAATTCGCGCCAAAGTTCTACTCAGCAACCAACTGGGAGAGCATTCATGCCAAATTGAAACTCGGTGCAGCTCTTTCTTGGACTTTATTCTTGACCGAAGAAATCCGTGTTTTGGCTGGTGAATATAGTCGTACGATTGCAGGTATTCCAGAACCTCGTCCAAAAGAAAAAGCAGCCTTATCAATAGCAGAAGTACCATATAGCCAAGCGCTTGGACTCTGGTATGCAGGTGAAAAATTCTCACCAGAAGCAAAAGCAGACGTGGAGCATAAAGTAGCGACCATGATTGAGGTCTACAAGGATCGTCTAGAAAAAGCAGACTGGCTCGCTCCTGAGACTCGTAAAAAAGCCATTGTCAAGCTCAATGTCATCACACCTCATATTGGCTACCCTGAAAAATTACCAGAAACGTATGCCAAGAAGATCATCGACGAGAGCAAGACCTTGGTGGAAAATGCTCAAGCCCTTTATGAAATTTCAATTGCTCATAGCTGGAGTAAGTGGAACCAACCAGTTGATCGGAGCGAGTGGCACATGCCAGCAAATATGGTCAATGCCTACTATGATCCGCAACAAAATCAAATCGTCTTCCCCGCTGCGATTTTGCAGGCACCTTTCTATGACCTTCATCAATCTTCCTCAGCTAACTACGGTGGAATTGGTGCGGTCATTGCTCATGAAATTTCACACGCCTTTGATACCAATGGTGCTTCCTTTGATGAGAATGGTAGCTTGAAAGACTGGTGGAAGCCAGAAGATTACGAAGCCTTTACCGCTCGTACCCAAAAAGTTATCGATCAGTTTGAAGGCCAAGACTCTTATGGTGCTAAGATTAATGGGAAATTGACTGTTTCTGAAAACGTAGCGGACCTTGGAGGCATCGCTGCAGCCCTTGAAGCCGCTAAGAAAGAGGAGGATTTTTCAGCAGAAGAATTCTTCACCAACTTTGCTCGCATCTGGCGCATGAAAGCTCGGACAGAATATATGCAACTTCTTGCAAGTGTTGATGTCCACGCACCAGGAAAACTCCGTACCAATGTTCAACTACCAAACTTCGACGAATTCCACAAGGAATTTGACGTTAAAGAGGGCGATGACATGTGGCGTGCCCCAGAAGATCGCGTGATTATTTGGTAATAATGATGAAATCTGTCCAAAAATGGCCGGATTTCTTTATTTTTATCGTTGTAAGGGTTTACATAGCGACTAGAAAACGCTATAATATACTTGTGTTAAAGATTGTGAAGTTTTTAACAAGTATTCAAAGGAGTTTCATATGACTAAACAAACTAAAGATGTTCAAACAGTAATAGATGAATTGGCAACAAAAGGGGTTGAAGCCCTTGATGCTATGGCTAACTTTACGCAGGAGCAAGTGGACCATATTGTTCACCAAGCTGCGATTGCTGCTCTAGATAAACACATGTATTTGGCAAAATTGGCCGTTGATGAAACAGGGCGCGGTATTTACGAAGATAAAGCCATAAAGAACATGTATGCTTCTGAATACATTTGGAATAGTATTAAATATGACAAAACTGTAGGCGTTATTGCTGAAGATAAAGAACAAGGTTTGGTTTCTATCGCTGAGCCGGTTGGTGTTATCTGTGGGGTTACACCAACAACTAACCCAACTTCAACAACCATTTTCAAAGCCCTCATTGCTCTTAAGACACGTAACTCTATCATCTTTGCCTTCCACCCATCAGCTCAGAAATCATCTGCAGAGGCTGCTCGTATTGTTCGTGATGCGGCTATTGAAGCAGGTGCACCTAAGGACTGCATCCAGTGGATTGAAGAGCCATCTATCGAAGCAACTGGTCTTTTGATGAACCATCCTAAGATTGCCACAGTACTTGCGACTGGTGGACCTGGAATGGTTAAGGCTGCTTATTCAACTGGTAAACCAGCGCTTGGTGTAGGAGCCGGAAACGTCCCATCTTATATCGCTGCTGATGCTAAGGTTAAACGTGCGGTCAACGATATCATCGTTTCAAAAACTTTTGATAATGGTATGATTTGTGCGTCTGAACAAGCAGCTATCGTTGATGCAGCTATTTATGACGAAGTTAAGGCTGAATTTGAAGCACATCAATGTGTCATCATTTCTAAAAAAGCTGATATTGCTAAATTGGAAAAAGTCGTTCTTAATGAAGCGCGTACAGCTGTAAATGGTGCCATTGTAGGTCACTCAGCTATTGAAATTGCTGAAAAAGCTGGCCTTAAAGTTCCTGCAGGTACAAAAATGCTTTTGGCAGAAATTCCAGATGCAACAATGGAACACCCACTTGCCTTGGAAAAATTGTCTCCAGTACTTGCTCTTATCAAATCTGATGGCGTTGAAGATGGATTCAAAAAAGCAGAAGGTATGCTCAATTTGGGTGGTCTTGGACACACTGCTGTTATCCACACTGAAAATGAAGAGCTCCAACTCCAATATGGTATCCGCATGAAAGCCTGCCGTGTCTTGGTTAATAGCCCATCAGCTGAAGGTGGTATCGGTAATATCTACAATAACATGATTCCATCATTGACTCTTGGTTGTGGTTCACACGGTCATAACTCAGTGTCACACAATGTTAGCTCATTTGATCTCTTGAATGTTAAAACATTGTCAAAGCGCCGCAATAACATGCAATGGTTTCGCGTCCCACCAAAAATCTTCTTCGAAAAAGATTCAATAACTTACTTGCGTCACATTGAAGCTGAGCGCGTGATGTTGGTTTGTGACCCTGGTATGGTTCAGTTTGGTTATGCAGACTTGGTTAAACGCCAATTGGAACTTAACCGCCACAGACCGGCAGTAGATGTTTTCTCAGATGTTGAGCCAAACCCATCTACTAATACCGTTTATAAAGGTTTGGAACGCTTTGTAGATTTCCAACCAGATGTAATCATCGCTCTTGGTGGTGGTTCTGCAATGGACGCTGCTAAGGCTATGTGGATGTTCTTCGAACACCCAGATGTAAGCTTCTTCGGTGCTAAACAAAAATTCTTGGATATCCGTAAACGTACTTACAAGATTCCTTACGCTCAGAAGACACAATTCATCTGTATCCCAACAACTTCAGGGACAGGTTCAGAGGTAACGTCATTTGCGGTTATCACTGATAGTGAAACTCATATCAAGTACCCATTGGCAGATTATGCTTTGACTCCGGACATTGCTATCGTTGACCCTGCTTTGGTTATGAGTGTACCTGCCAGCGTTACAGCAGATACAGGTATGGACGTTTTGACTCACGCCATTGAATCTTATGTATCAGTCATGGCTAGCGACTATACACGTGGGCTTTCACTTCAAGCGATTAAACTTGTTTTTGAAAATCTTGAACATTCTTACCGCTTTGGTGATGAAGAATCACGTGAAAAAATGCATAATGCGTCAACAATGGCTGGTATGGCCTTCGCCAATGCCTTCCTTGGTATCAACCACTCACTAGCTCATAAGGTTGGTCCTATGTTTGACATTCCACACGGACGTACTAATGCGATTTTGATGCCTCACGTTATCCGTTACAACGGTCGTGATCCTCAAAAACACGCTATGTTCCCTAAATATGACTACTTCCGTGCAGACAAAGATTACGCAGATATCGCTCGTTTCATGGGATGGGGCACTGACAAGCAATCAGATGCTGAATTAGTTGAAGTTTTGGCACAAAAAGTATACGAATTGGGTATTGCCGTTGGTATTGCCATGAACTGGAAGGGGCAAGGTGTTACTAAGAAACTTCTTCAAGACACTGCCTATACTTTGGCCGAACATGCTTATGAAGACCAATGTACAACAGCTAATCCGAAAGAACCACTTATTTCAGAATTGAAAGAAATCATCGAAATTGCCTTTGATTATAAAGGATAAGCGATAGACTAAAGTAGCTCTATAAGGGCTACTTTTTTTGCTAGAAACCTTCTATATTAGAGTGTTTATCCAAATTAAAAATAAAGTACTTTCCCGAATAAGATAGAAAAACGCTTTAAGAATTGTTATAATAACCTTACAGCGAGATAAGGAGATTCCTATGACAAAAGAAGAAGGGCTTAGTTTGGGTGAAACAGCACATCCTCTCAAGTCTCGTGAATTGAGGCCACCAGTGGCTTCTGCAGCAGGGAATAGAGCGACTAATAAGTTTAAAGAGTTTAATGCTGATAGGATGGTGAGTGTTCAATTCAATCCTAGTCAACAAGTAAAAGAATCAAAGGAGCCAGTAACCGCAAAGAATATTGTGGGGATGGTATCAGGTGTGATTGCAGCGATACTCACCATACTTTTGATTGTTTGTCTCGTGATGGGATACCGTTATCGAGCCGCAAGCATTGAGGGCGATTGGACAAGCCCAACCTTTAGTGAGAAAATGTTAGCCACTCTGAAAGATACTGCTAATACTAAGAATAAAGTTAGTAATGCTTTACCACAAGGTCAAGATCTTATCACCGATATCAATACAGTAATGAGTATTACTGACAATAAGGCTCACTTAAAAGTGAGCTTTGTTTACAATCGTAAAGGTCTTTATCAGGCTTACCAGAGTAGAGTTACTGAATTGAAAGGTCAGTACGGCGAGGAGTTCTCGGAGGTTTTTGATAGTTATTCATTGTCAGAAAAAGACTACTATAAACAGTTTGATGAGACAGTGAAGAAAGAACTTCCAAAGAGTTATACCTACGATGCCAAAACCGGTCGTGTCACAACAACTGCTTTTACGGGTGATATTAACCGTTGGGAGCAAACAATCACTGTGGATAAGGCTGGAGATTCAGATGCTTTTAAAAAAGGTGATGTATTAGATTATACGCCTAACAATGGAGGCTTTACTATTAAGGCACACAGTGAATTTGGTGACATTAGCTTTACAAAAAATAAATAAAAAAGGAAATTAAAGGGGAATATAAATGACAAGAGCAGAATGGTTGGACTATTTTGAAACGGTAAACGGACGTAAGCCGAGTGTTCAGGAAATGGCGGATGCTTTGAAAGCTGGGGAGTTTGTTAATGAAGCACCGGCTAAAACTGAAGATACAGCTACTACTGAACCTATTAAGGTTGAGGCAGAAATCGTCGAGACAAGTACTAGTCCTCTAACAACTGAAACGGCACCAGTAGTAACAGCAACTGCACCTTCTACGGTTCCTTTTCCAGAAGGACAAGCAGCTATGGCAAATTTGGCTCCTAAAAAACCAATGGATCCCAAAAAGAAAAAACGCATCCTAGTCTCAGTTTTGTCAGCAGTAGTCCTTGTCTTCTTATGTATCGGTGGCTTTATGACTTACCGTTATGTGACAGGTAATATTGATGGCAAATGGTACAGTAGTTCTCTAGGTAGAGAGTATAGCTCAAGCATGTCTGAAAGTTTGACAGACTTGGATAGTAAGGAGCTTGAAAAGTACTTTAAAGATACTGCTGTAACCATGAAAGTAAAGGGTAGCAATGCCAAGGTGACTGCTAGCTATACTTTTGATAAGAAAACCTATATCAAGGACTATCGTGAGAGGGTTCAGAAGTCCTTCTCAGCCTTTGGAGATTTATTTAAAGCCTTCTATGGAGATTCTTTTGAAAACTATTATAGTGAGGAAACCATAGAAAAAGAACTTGATGAAGCTCTTGAAAAAGCTGCGAAAGATAATGGTCAAAAGTATGATTCGAAGACAGGCGAAACAACGACAACCCTTTTCAAAGGAAAGGTTAGTCGTTTAGGACATAAGATGACTGTTACTTCTGTCAACAAAGATGTTGATATCGATGGTCTCAATGTGAAAAAAGGTCAAGAGCTAAAAGTGACTAAAAAAGACAAGAAAGTAACGCTTAGTGGTGATGGTAAATCAAAAGATATTACTTTCTCAACTAAGAATGACACCAAAGATAAATTTTAAAATGACATCCGGAATCGCTATTCCGGATTTTTTCATGTCGTTGAGGGAAGAGAATAAGGTGATATCCGAATGATTTTCTCACAAGTCACAATACGTGTAGAAATATTCTGACAATTATGCTACAATAGAGCCACACACTATCTAAAAAGAGGATTTACCATGACACTTGTATACCAATCAACACGTGACGAAAATAATAAAGTAACTGCTAGTCAAGCTATTCTTCAAGGTTTGGCAACAGATGGTGGCTTGTTCACACCATTGTCAACACCTGAGGTTGCTTTGGACTTTGATCAATTGAAAGATGCTTCTTACCAAGAAGTTGCTAAATTGGTCTTGTCAGCTTTCTTGGATGATTTTACGGAAGAGGAATTAGATTACTGTATCACAAATGCTTATGACGACAAGTTTGATACAGCTGCTATTGCACCAGTAGTTAAACTTAAGAACCACTACAACCTTGAACTTTTCCATGGTTCTACTATCGCTTTCAAAGATATGGCCCTTTCAATCTTGCCTTACTTGCTAACAACATCAGCTAAAAAGCAAGGTGTTGATAATAAGATTGTTATCTTGACAGCGACATCAGGTGATACTGGTAAGGCTGCTATGGCTGGTTTTGCAGATGTTCCTGGAACTGAAATTATTGTCTTTTATCCAAAAGACGGTGTTTCAAAAATCCAAGAATTGCAAATGACCACTCAAACAGGAGCTAACACTCACGTTATTGCTATTGATGGTAACTTTGATGATGCCCAAACCGATGTGAAACGTATGTTTAATGATTTTGACTTGCGTGAGAAATTGTTGGCTCATCATACGCAATTCTCATCAGCTAACTCAATGAACGTCGGTCGTTTGGTACCACAAGTGGTTTACTATGTATATGCCTATGCGCAGTTGGTTAAGGCAGGTCATATCCAAAACGGAGATAAGGTTAACTTCACAGTACCAACAGGAAACTTTGGTAATATCTTGGCGGCTTATTATGCACGTCAGATTGGTGTTCCGGTTGGCAAATTAATCTGTGCCTCTAATGAAAATAACGTCCTCACAGACTTCTTCGCAACGGGTACTTATGACAAGAAACGTGACTTCAAGGTAACGACAAGTCCTTCTATGGATATCTTGGTATCTTCTAACTTGGAACGCTTGATTTTCCACCTTCTTGGTAATGATGCTGCTAAGACTAAAGAGCTCATGGATGCGCTTGTGACTAAGGGTGAGTATACTTTGGCGGATGCAGATAAAGATATTCTTGACTTGTTTGCAGCAGGATTTGCAACTGAGGATGAAACAGCTGCTGAAATCAAACGTGTTTATGAAGAAGACAAGTATATCGAAGATCCTCATACAGCGGTTGCCTCAGCGGTTTACGAAGCATATGTTCAAAAGACAGATGACCACACCCCTACAGTTATCGCTTCAACAGCTAGCCCATATAAATTCCCACGTGTGGCTATTTCAGCTGTCACTGGTAAAGACAGTGGGGATGATTTCAAAGCAGTAGAAGATTTGCACCAACTTTCAGGTGTAGCTATCCCAGCTGCTGTAGATGGACTTGAACATGCGGAAGTTCGCCATAAAACAGTTGTTGCGGCAGCTGATATGCAAAAAGCAGTTGAAAGCTATCTTGGTGTATAAGAATAAAAAAAATAGGAGCTGAGAAATCAGCCCTATTTTTATCAATATAGAAGAGAATATTATGACAGAAACAAAGAAAATTCTAAACATAGCCTTGCCTGCTATGGCCGAAAACCTTCTACAAATGTTGATGGGGGTTGTCGATTCTTACCTAGTGGCTCAGGTTGGTATTGTCGCCATATCAGGGGTTTCCGTAGCCAATAATATAATCACGATTTACCAAGCTATCTTCATTGCTCTAGGAGCCTCAAGTGCCAGTGTCATTGCTAGAAGTCTAGGGAAGGGAGATGTTAAAGCGACTAACCGAGACACCTGGGATGCTATTATTATTACCCTTGCTCTTAGTCTCATTCTTGGTTTACTTTCCATTTTTGGTGGTGGGGCCATTCTTAATCTTTTAGGTACTGAGCAATCTGTGACTCAGGCTGGTAGTCTCTACCTTGCTCTTGTCGGTGGAGGAGTGGTCTTCCTAGCCTTAATGACTACTTTTGGTAACATATTACGGGCCAAGGGACGGCCTCGTATTTCCATGGTCGTCAGTCTTTTGACTAATGTTCTTAATGCTATTTTATCTTCTTTAGCTATCTTTGTGGGACATTGGGGGATTATTGGGGTCGCAACGGCTACGGTTTTTTCTCGTCTGGTTGGGACAGTGATACTGTGGCAAGCGATGAAACTGGATGTGAAGCAGCTTGAAGTTACCAAACCTTTCAACAGGGAGTTGTTGGGGATTGCTCTGCCAGCAGCAGGTGAACGACTGATGATGCGTGCTGGAGATGTGGTCATTGTGGCTATTATTGTTACCTTTGGTACAGCCGTTGTCGGTGGTAACGCCATTGGTGAAAACCTCACTCAGTTTAACTATATGCCCGGTATGGGAGTCGCCACGGCTACAGTTATCTTGGTTGCCAATAGTCTGGGACGAGGGGATAAGGCGCAGATGAAGCGTATTATACGAGAGTCTTATTGGATTTCAACCTTCTTGATGGTTCTGGTTTCAGGGGGTATCTTGCTTTTTGGACAAGGATTATCAAGTCTCTTTACAGATAATAAAGCAGCTATTGCGGCTAGTCAGGTAGTTATTCTTTATTCTTTCCTTGGGAATCCCGTGACTTCGGCGACTCTAGTCTACACTGCAGTTTGGCAAGGTCTGGGTAAGGCTAAGATGCCTTTCTATGCGACAACTATTGGGATGTGGATTATCCGAATTTTCTCAGGCTACTTCCTAGGAGTGAGTTTGGGAATGGGTCTTGCAGGCGTCTGGATTGCAACCGTTGTTGATAATGTATGGCGTGCGGTCTTCCTCTATGTGATGTACCGTCGTTATCTCATAAAGAGAAAGTTTTAATGATAAATATTGAGGAGATACTCTTATTCAAAGGGTATCTTCTTCTTATTTTTTACAAGTAAGCTCGAATATGGTAAAATAAGCTGATAAAAACTTTTTGAGGTAGTAATTATGACTGTAAAAATCAATACAAAAGATGGTCAAATCGAATTGTCAGATGATGTCATCGCAACAGTAGTTGGCGGTTCAGCAACAGAAATTTTTGGCGTTGTCGGTATGGCAAGTAAGAGTGCTATCCGAGATAATTTTCAAGCACTTCTTGGAAAGGAAAACTACGCAAAAGGAGTTGTCGTGAAATCTACTGATGCAGGTATTACTGTGGATGTTTACACTGTTATGAGTTACGGTGTTAAGATTAGTGAGGTTTCAAAAAATATTCAAGAACGTGTGAAATTTAATCTTGAGAATCAACTCGGTATCAAGGCTGAAACAGTAAATGTTTACGTTCAAAATATTAAAGTCGTAGGAGAAAACTAGTGTCTAAAATTACAACAAGCTTGCTTCAGGAGATGGTCCAAGCGGCAGCAACACGTCTAGGTAAGCAAGCAGAATATGTGAATTCACTCAATGTCTTCCCAGTACCAGATGGAGATACTGGAACAAACATGGGAATGACTATGGATAACGGAGCTAAAGCTGTCGCAGATCAATCAGCTTCAACAGTTGGTGAAGTTGGTCAGATTTTGTCTAAGGGTCTTTTGATGGGTGCCCGTGGTAACTCAGGTGTTATCACGTCACAATTGTTCCGTGGATTTGGTCAAAGTATCAAGGATAAAACGGAACTTGATGGTCAAGATTTAGCTCACGCCTTCCAAGCAGGTGTTGAAGTTGCTTATAAAGCTGTTATGAAACCTGTCGAAGGAACAATCCTTACAGTATCACGTGGTGCAGCTTCAGCAGCGATTAAGAAAGCTGAATCTACGAATGATGCTGTTGAGGTTATGCGTGCAGCTCTTGACGGAGCTAAGGCTGCCTTGGCTAAGACACCAGAGATGCTTCCAGTTTTGAAAGAAGTTGGAGTAGTAGACTCAGGTGGTCAAGGTTTGGTCTTTATTTATGAAGGTTTCTTGTCAGCCCTTACAGGTGAGTATATCGCTTCAGAGGACTTCCAAGCGACACCTGCTACGATGACAGAGATGATCAATGCAGAACACCATAAGTCAGTTGCTGGTCATGTTGCCACAGAAGACATTACCTTCGGTTACTGTACGGAAATCATGATTGGTCTCAAACAAGGTCCGACTTATGTGAAAGACTTTGACTATGAAGAGTTCCAAAATTACTTGAGTAACCTTGGGGATTCTCTCCTTGTGGTTAACGACGATGAAATTGTAAAAGTTCACGTCCATACAGAGGATCCAGGTCTTGTCATGCAAGAAGGTCTTAAATATGGGGCTCTTGTCAAAGTTAAGGTTGACAACATGCGTAACCAACACGATGCACAAGTTCAAAAAGAAGAAGCTATCCAAGCTGCACCTTCTGCTCCTAAAGACTTTGCCCTTATTGCAGTTGTTGCCGGAGATGGACTTGCAGATATCTTCAAATCACAAGGTGTTGACTATGTGATTTCAGGTGGTCAAACAATGAACCCATCAACAGAAGATATTGTTAAGGCTATTGAACAGGTCAATGCTAAGAATGTAATCATCTTGCCAAACAATAAAAACATCTTTATGGCAGCGCAATCAGCTGCTGAAGTAGTAGATGTCAATGCGGCTGTTGTTGAAACACGTACAGTTCCACAAGGATTTACAAGTTTGCTTGCTTTTGATCCTAGCCAAAGTATCGAAGCTAATGTTGAAGCTATGACAGCTAGTCTTTCAGATGTAACAAGTGGTAGCGTGACATTGGCGGTACGTGATACAACTATTGATGGTCTTGAGATTCATGAAAATGATATCCTTGGTATGGTGGATGGTAAGATCCTTGTGTCTACACCAGATATGGACCAAGCCCTTCTTGATACCTTTGACAAAATGATTGACGAAGACAGTGAAATTGTTATGATTTACGTCGGCGAAGAAGGTAATCAAGAACAAGCTCAAGCACTTGCGGAAAAATTGGAAGAGGCTCACGAAGATATCGAAGTTGAAATCTTCCAAGGAGACCAACCAGTTTATCCATACCTCTTCAGTGTTGAATAATTTTGAATAATCATTTAGGAAGTCTTAGGGCTTCCTTTTTGTTTTGTCAGTTTTGATATAGCAGGGATATCTTTTCGGAATTACAAAAATATTCTGAAAATTCCTTGACATTACTTTCCAAAGTGGTAACATATGTTGTAAGAAATTTTATAGATTGAAGGTAACATCATGAGAAGTGATATGATCAAAGTTGGTGTTGATAAGGCACCAGCACGCGGACTTTTGTATGCGACTGGGCAAGTTAAATCTGCCAATGACATGCAAAAGCCCTTCATTGCTATTTGTAACTCTTATATTGATATTGTTCCAGGGCATGTTCACTTGCGTGAATTAGCAGATATTGCCAAGGAAGCTATCCGTGAGGCTGGCGGTATTCCTTTTGAGTTTAATACCATTGGTGTGGATGATGGGATTGCCATGGGGCATATTGGGATGCGTTACAGTCTTCCATCTCGTGAATTGATTGCCGATTCTGCAGAAACAGTTATTAATGCCCACTGGTTTGACGGGGTTTTCTACATTCCTAACTGTGATAAGATTACACCAGGGATGATTTTGGCGGCCATGCGTACTAATGTGCCAGCAGTATTTTGTTCTGGTGGCCCTATGAAGGGTGGCGTTGACATGACTGGTCACCAAGCGACGCTATCAAGTTTGTTTGAAGCTGTAGGTACCTATCAGGCTGGAGATATGAGCAAGGAAGAGCTCGATTATTTGGAGAAAAATGCTTGTCCAACTTGTGGTTCATGCTCAGGAATGTTTACCGCTAACTCAATGAACTGTTTGATGGAAGTTTTGGGCCTTGCCCTTCCAGGTAACGGTACTATCCTAGCCGTTTCAGATGAACGCCGTGAATTGGTTCGTCAAGCAGCCACAAAATTGATGGATAACATCAAAAATAATGTTCGCCCACGTGATATTGTGACCAAAGAAGCCATCGATGATGCGTTTGCTCTAGATATGGCCATGGGTGGTTCAACCAATACTGTTCTTCATACGCTTGCTATTGCGCGTGAGGCCGGTATTGACTATGATCTTAAAGACATTAACGAGATTGCCAAGAAGACACCTTATCTCTCTAAAATTGCACCTTCAAGTGTTTACACTATGCATGATGTCCATGAAGCTGGTGGTGTTCCAGCCATTATTAATCAGTTGATTAAAAAAGGAGCCATTAAGGGTGATCGTATTACAGTTACTGGTAAGACTTTGAAAGAAAACGTAGCTGGTGCTGAAATCAAAAATGAAGAAATTATCCATCCAATTGAGCATCCTATCTCACCAGTTGGTGGTTTGTCTATCCTTTACGGTAATATTGCTCAGGATGGAGCTGTTATCAAGGTCGGTGGTGTAGATCCATCTGTTAAAACTTTCCGTGGTAAAGCTATTTGTTGTGATTCACAAGATCAGGCCCTTGAGTTGATTGATAATGGAACAGTTAAGAAGGGCCATGTCGTTGTCATTCGTTACGAAGGTCCTCAGGGTGGACCTGGTATGCCAGAAATGTTGGCACCAACTTCTAAGATTGTCGGACGCGGTCTTGGTAAGGATGTGGCTCTGATTACGGATGGTCGTTTCTCAGGAGCTACTCGTGGTATTGCTATTGGTCACGTTTCTCCAGAAGCAGCAGAAGGTGGTAATATCGCCCTAATCGAAGATGGGGATGAAATCGTGATTGACCTACCAAATCGTACCCTTGATCTGCTTGTCGATGAAGCAACCCTTGAAGAACGCCGCAAACATTTGAAACCTTTCAAATCAAAAATTTCAAGTGGTTGGTTGCGTCGCTATACAGCCTTTGCTAAATCAGCCAATGTCGGCGGGACTTTGATGAGTGACGAAGAATTCGAAGAACGTAAAGCAGAACGTCAAGCACAAGAAAAAAACTAAGAACATTCTTTCCGAAGAGTTTGTGATATTTTTCTCCGAAACCCTTGCAAATTTGGTTAAAAATGTTATCATAGTATACAAGGTTTTGAATTTTTAGACAATTCGAAAAAAACAACTACTAAAGGAGGTCCATGTGAAGAAAATTGAACTTGAAGAAGCACGCTCTGGTGCTGATTTGATTCTAGATACACTTCTTGAACTTGGGATTTCAACTATCTTTGGATATCCTGGCGGAGCGGTTCTTCCTTTGTATGATGCTATTTACAAAAATGACAAGATTAATCATATTTTATCTCGTCATGAGCAAGGAAGTCTGCACGAAGCTGAAGGTTATGCCAAATCAACTGGTAAACTCGGTGTTGCTCTTGTAACGAGTGGTCCTGGTGCCACTAATGCTATTACAGGGATTGCAGATGCTATGAGTGATAGCGTACCTCTCCTAGTTTTTACTGGTCAGGTCGCAACACCAGGTATTGGTAAGGATGCCTTCCAAGAGGCTGACATTGTCGGAATTACCATGCCGATTACAAAATACAATTATCAGATTCGCGATACAGCTGATATTCCTCGTATTATTAGGGAAGCGGTTCATATTGCAACAACTGGCCGACCTGGTCCAGTTGTTATCGACCTCCCTAAAGATGTCGTGGCTAAGGAAACAGCTTTCATCAACGATCCTGAAATTAATCTTCCAAGTTACCAACCGACGCTAAGACCAAACGAAATGCAAATCAAGAAAATCTTGAAGCAGTTGGGTAAAGCTAAGAAGCCGGTTATTGTAGCTGGAGGTGGGGTGTCTTATTCTGAATCTGCTAAGGAGCTAGTTGCTTTTGCAGAACGCTACCAAATCCCAGTTGTTACAAGTCTTTTAGGTCAAGGGACAATTGCTACTAGTCACCCCCTCTTCTTGGGTATGGGTGGTATGCACGGTTCATATGCAGCTAACATTGCTATGACCGATGCTGACTTTATGATTGCCATTGGTTGTCGTTTTGATGACCGTTTGACAGGTAATCCTAAAACATTTGCTAAGAATGCCAAGGTTGTCCATATTGATGTGGATCCAGCTGAGATTGGTAAAATTATTGCAGTGGACCTTCCAGTTGTTGGTGATGCCAAGCAAGCTCTTGAAATGCTCTTAGCAGAACCAGTGGTTAAGAATAACACTGAAAAATGGATTGAAAAAGTTACAAAAGACAAAGAGCGTGTACGTTCTTACGATAAGAAAGAACGTATGGTACAGCCTCAGGCAGTTATCGAGCGTATCGGTGAATTGACTAAGGGTGACGCGGTTGTTGTTACTGACGTTGGTCAACATCAAATGTGGACAGCTCAGTATTATCCATACCAAAATGAGCGTCAATTGGTGACCTCAGGTGGTCTTGGAACAATGGGGTTCGGTGTTCCAGCAGCAATTGGTGCTAAAATTGCTAATCCTGATAAAGAAGTTATCCTCTTTGTTGGTGATGGTGGTTTCCAAATGACGAATCAAGAATTGGCTATCTTAAATATTTACAAGGTGCCAATCAAGGTTGTTATGTTGAATAACCACTCACTTGGTATGGTACGTCAATGGCAAGAGTCCTTCTACGAAGGGCGTACATCAGAGTCTGTCTTTGATACCCTTCCAGATTTCCAATTGATGGCTCAAGCTTACGGCATTGAGTCTTACAAGTTTGATAATCCAGAGACAATTGATCAGGATTTGGAAGTTATCAAGGAAGACGTGCCAATGTTCATCGAGGTGGATATCTCTCGTAAAGAGCATGTCTTGCCAATTGTTCCGGCTGGTAAGAGTAATCACGAAATGTTGGGGGTGAAGTTCAATGCGTAGAATGTTAACAGCTAAACTTCAGAACCGTTCAGGTGTCCTTAACCGCTTCACAGGTGTTCTTTCACGACGTCAAGTTAACATTGAAAGTATCTCTGTAGGGGCTTCTGAGGATCCTAATGTTTCACGTATTACGATTATTATTGATGTGAATACTCAAAATGAAGTGGAACAAATCATCAAACAGCTTAATCGTCAGATTGATGTGATTCGCATCCGTGATATCACGGATCAGCCACACTTGGAACGTGAAGTTATCCTAGTTAAGGTATCAGCACCAACCTCTAAACGTGCTGAAATCTTGGCGATTATTCAACCTTTCCGTGCTTCGGTGGTTGATGTGGCACCAAGCTCTATCACTATCCAGATGACTGGTGATGCTGAAAAGAGCGAGGCGCTTCTACGAGTTATTCGTCCTTACGGAATCAAAAATATCGCTCGTACGGGTGCTACTGGATTTACCCGTGATTAAAAAATCCAACTTAAATTTGTTAACCCAGCCTTAAAAAGGCAATAAATTATTTTTTTAGAAAAGAGACATATTACTATGGCAGTTCAAATGGAATATGAAAAAGACGTAAAAGTAGCAGCACTTGACGGTAAAAAAATCGCCGTTATCGGTTACGGTTCACAAGGTCATGCGCATGCACAAAACTTGCGTGATACAGGTCACGATGTGATCATCGGTGTTCGTCCAGGTAAATCATTTGATAAAGCTAAGGAAGATGGTTTTGATACTTACACAGTAGCAGAAGCAACTAAATTGGCTGATGTTATCATGATCTTGGCTCCAGACGAAATCCAACAAGAACTTTACGAAGCAGAAATTGCTCCAAACCTTGAAGCTGGTAATGCTGTTGGTTTCGCACACGGATTTAACATCCACTTCGAATTCATCAAAGTTCCTAAAGATGTTGATGTCTTCATGTGTGCTCCTAAAGGACCTGGTCACTTGGTACGTCGTACATTTGAAGAAGGTTTTGGTGTTCCTGCACTTTACGCAGTATACCAAGATGCTACAGGTAACGCTAAAGACATCGCTATGGACTGGTGTAAAGGTGTTGGTGCAGCACGTGTTGGTCTTCTTGAAACAACATACAAAGAAGAAACTGAAGAAGATTTGTTTGGTGAACAAGCAGTTCTTTGTGGTGGTTTGACTGCCCTTATCGAAGCTGGTTTTGAAGTCTTGACTGAAGCTGGATATGCTCCAGAATTGGCTTACTTTGAAGTGCTTCACGAAATGAAATTGATCGTTGACTTGATCTACGAAGGTGGATTCAAGAAAATGCGTCAATCAATTTCAAACACTGCTGAATTCGGTGACTACGTATCAGGTCCACGTGTTATCACTGAACAAGTGAAAGAAAATATGAAAGCAGTTCTTGCTGACATCCAAAATGGTAAATTCGCTAACGACTTCGTTAACGACTACAAGGCTGGACGTCCAAAACTTACTGCTTACCGTGAAGAAGCTGCTAACCTTGAAATCGAAAAAGTTGGTGCTGAATTGCGTAAAGCAATGCCATTCGTTGGTCAAAACGACGACGACGCATTCAAAATCTATAACTAATGTGATAGTCTCGAAAACCAGCCTAGTGCTGGTTTTTTGTGTTCTGAAGAGAGTAGTTGGGAATCAATCCTACTGCTCTTTTTGGTAAAAAAAAACTCACTCCATTAAGGAGTGAGAATAGCCATAAATTAGTACGTCAAGACAAAGTTTTTCTTCTTACCACGACGGATAACAGTAATTTCATTATCAATTTTATCTGTGTCTGAGAGAGTGTAATCCAAGTCTTGTACACGTTCACCGTTGATGTAGATAGCGCCGTTTTGGACATCTTCACGTGCTTGACGTTTAGATGGTGAAATTTTTGCATTGACGAGAAGTTCAACGATGTTCAGATTTTCATCTGCTGAAATTTCATATGTTGGGACACCGTTGAGGGCAACTTTAAGGTCGCGTGCTGAGAGAGCTTTAAGGTTACCAGCGAAGAGTTGTTCAGTGATGTGAACAGCTTGTTCGTAAGCTTCTTTACCGTGAACCAAAGTAACAACCTCACGAGCCAAAACCTTTTGTGCCAAACGTTGGTGACGAGCTTGGTCAAATTCTTTACCGATCTCTTCGATTTCTTCAAGTGACAAGAAAGTGAAAATCTTCAAGAAGCGAACAGCGTCATCATCCATAACGTTGAGCCAGAATTGGTACATTTCGTAAGGTGTTGTTTTAGTAGCATCAAGCCAGACAGCGTTACCTTCAGATTTACCGAATTTTTTACCAGTTGAATCTGTGATAAGTGGTACAGTGATGACATGTCCAGATTTATCTGCTTTACGACGCAAGAGCTCAGTACCTGCTGTCATGTTACCCCATTGGTCAGAACCACCAATTTGGAGGGTTACGCCGTACTTATCGTTGAGTTCATAGAAATCGTAACCTTGCATGATTTGGTAGGCAAACTCAGTGTAAGAGATACCTGTTTCTATACGTTTCTTAACAGATTCCTTACTCATCATGTAGTTAACCGTGAAGTATTTACCTACGTCACGCAAGAAATCAATGAAGCTGACTGAACCAAACCAGTCATAGTTGTTGACCATAACGGCCTTGTTGTCACCATTTTCAAAATCAAGGAAACGAGAGAGTTGTCCTTGGATTTTTTCAACCCAACCTTCAACAGTTTCTTTGGTTTGCAGGCTACGTTCAGCATCTTTAAATGATGGGTCACCAATCAAACCTGTTGCACCACCAACGAGGGCGTAAGGTTTGTGTCCAGCCAATTGAAGTCGGCGACTTGTAAGGATAGCGACAAGGTGTCCAAGGTGGAGACTGTCTGCTGTTGGGTCATAACCAGTGTAGTATGAGACTGGTCCCTCTTCAAAGGCTTTTACAAGGGCTTCTTCATCAGTGGTTTGAAAAATCAAGCCACGTGCTTTTAGTTCTTCAAAAATTGTCATGATATTCTCCAGTAAAGTATATTCTGCACCATTATACCAAAAGAAAGCAACCCTATGCAAGCTTTGTCAAAGTTTGTTATAATAGGCTTTGAGGTATTTCTATGAATTTTGAAAAAATAATAAATTATTTTAGGCGACTAGGGCAGACTATTCGTACAAAGTTCGCTGGTTCTAGGTCTAAAAGAGGAGATAAATCTTTTAAAGAAAGGAAAGCTACGACTGGATCTAAGTGGAATCGTAAGCAAGCACGTAAGTCGCCTGAGGATGGGATGACACTCTTAGACATGGGTGATGTTTTCTTAAAAACCTTAAAGCTCTTGTCTGATTTCTTTTATGTGGTTATTATCGTTCTTACCTTATTCGGTGCAGGAATTGGTTTGGGTTATCTGGGGAGTCAAATTGAGTCTGTTCCGTCGATTAAGGACAAAACCTTGTTGAATCAGATTAGTGAGGTTAGTTTGGTATCTTCGATGAGCTATTCCGATTCCAAGAAGATTGCGGATATTGATACTGACTTGCTGAGAACACCTATTGAGAGTGATGCTATTTCTAACAATGTCAAAAATGCCATCATTGCGACTGAGGATGAAAATTTTAAAAAGCATAAGGGTGTTGTACCAAAGGCAGTTTTTAGGGCTTTGGTGTCATCAGTTTTGGGGGTCGGCTCTTCAAGTGGTGGTTCGACGCTAACGCAGCAGTTAATCAAGCAACAGGTAACAGGCGATGCGCCAACCTTTAAACGTAAGGCGGCAGAGATTATCTATGCCTTACAATTGGAGCGTCGCGCTTCTAAAAATGAAATTTTAACCGATTATCTGAATGTTTCCCCTTTTGGACGTAACAACAAGGGGAAAAATATTGCTGGTATTGAGGAGGCTGCTCAAGGTATTTTTGGGGTATCTGCAGCGGATTTGACAGTTCCTCAGGCGGCTTATCTGGCAGGTTTGCCACAGAGCCCGATTGTCTACTCACCTTATACAGCTGACGGTCAATTAAAAAATGCAGAGGATCTTTCTTATGGCTTAGCACGTCAGCAAGATGTACTCTACAATCTTTATCGCGGTGGCTATCTAGATAAGTCGCAGTATGAAAGCTATAAGGATTATGATATCACTAAAGATTTCAAGGCTGGTGAGAAGTCTGATGCTGTAAGTCATGACTATTTGTACTATTCTGTCATGTCTGAGGCTCAGGATGTCATGTATGATTATCTCGTTAAACGTGACAAGGTATCGAGTCAAGATTTGAAAAATGATAAGACCAAGGAAAGCTATCGTGAGAGGGCCCTACAAGAGCTACAAACCGGTGGCTACAGCGTTAAGACAACTATTGATAATGCAGTTTATAATGCGATGCAAGATGCTGCGAGTCAATATGGTGGCCTCCTCGACCAAGGTGGAAATAGTGGAGTTGAAGTCGGAAATGTGCTCATGGATAATGCGACTGGAGCAATTCTAGGATTTGTTGGTGGCCGTAGTTACGAAAATAATCAAAATAACCATGCCTTTGATACGGCACGCTCCCCAGGCTCATCTATTAAGCCTATTATTGCTTATGGAATTGCTATTGATCAAGGTTTGATGGGTAGCTCAAGTATCCTTTCTAACTATCCAACTAATTTTACGGGTGGAACGCCTATTCTCCATGATGGTGATAAGGGTACAGCTATGATGAACCTACAAGAGGCACTCAATACCTCGTGGAATATTCCAGCCTTTTGGACATATCAAATGCTTCAACGTCATGATGTTGACGTTGAGGGTTACATGACCAAGATGGGTTATAAGATTGCTAACTACAATATCGAGAGTTTACCTCTTGGCGGGGGAATTGAAACCACGGTTGCCCAGCAAGTAAATGCCTATCAGATGCTTTCAAATGGTGGCGTCTATGAGAAGGGTCATATGATTGATAGTATTACTGACCGGACTGGCGAAGTTATCTATCAGCATAAATCTGAAGGGGTTCAAGTCTTTTCAAGAGCTACGGCTAGCATCATGGATAACCTGCTCAAGGAAGTTGTGGTTAAGGGAGCGACAACTCAATTTCATTCTGAATTGAAAAATGTCAATGGTGCAGCAGCCTCAGCTGACTGGATGGGTAAAACAGGAACGACAGATAACTTTGCGGATGCTTGGTTGATTGTCTCAACGCCTGGTATTACTCTTGGTGGTTGGGCTGGTTATGACAATAATACACCAACCAATTCTAAAACGGGTTACACCTACAATACGCAATATATGGCTCGTTTAACTTCCGCCATCTACAATGCCAATCCAGGTATTTTTAAAACGGGAGATAAGTTTAATATCGATTCAAGTGCTATTAAGGCAAGTGTACTCAAATCAACAGGTCTTAAACCAGCAACAGTGTCTGTCAATGGTCGTAATGTTTCTGTAAGTGGTGAAATGGTTGATACTTACTGGGCTAAAAATGGACCTGGAGATACGACTTACAAGTTTGCTATTGGTGGAACTGACAGTGACTATCAAAAAGCCTGGTCTAGTATTCTTGGAGGGCATTAGGAATTTCCAGTATGTGTCCTGAATTGGGAGAATTAGATAAATAACATTAAGAGAACGTGGAAAGCGTTCTCTTTGTTTTTTCTCATACTAACTCTCGGAGGTTCAATTATGAAATCAAATCAGAAAAAATTACGTGCTAAACAAAGACAATCAAGAAATATGGTTATTGTGTCATTGATGAATGATACAGGATGGTCACGTGAAAAAGTAGTTGAATCTTTGAAGGAACTTGAAGAGTATAACTTGATTAAGTTTCCTAAACAAGGTGGTATGATGCTGAAAGTTGGGGAGGTAAGGTAATGGCTTACGGTAGAATTTCTTTAGAGCAGGCTTTGAATAGCGACAATTTCTATCAACTTCCAAAAGTGGTTATTAAATCTAAGTATTACCGCAAACTGAAAGCAGAAGCTAAGTTGATGTTTATGCTTTGCCGTGACCGTTTAAGTGCTTCGCTTGATAGCACTCGTAAAGGTGACTTACGATTCGTGGATGACTTGGGCGATATTTTTATTTATTACAACATTGAGGACTTGTCTGAAGACCTTGGTTGTGGTCGAGATAAAGTCATGAAGTTGAAAAAAGAGTTAATTAAATATGGGCTGATTGATGAAGTTAGACAAGGTTTAAATAAGGCTAATCGCATCTATGTCAAGAACGCTATCACAGATATTCAAATTCTTAATATGGAATTTGAGGAAGCTCAACAGCTCTTAAACCCAGTGAAATCAACGGAAGTCGAAAAAGCCGACTTCCGGAAGTCGGAAAATACGACTTCAAGAAGTCGTGAAATCAGACTTCAAGAAGTCGCAAATTACGACTCAACTTATACTAAAGTGAGTGAGATTAAAGAGAGTAATAATAAAGTCAGTCATTTTGATGATGATGATGAAATGGCTCACTCTAGTCAAGATGATAAATATCAAAATACGCTAAACCGCAAAGTTGATGAAGCAACACAGTACGATAGAGATTATATTTGGGGACTTGTATATGACCGTCTAAGACAAGAGAGGTTCTCAAAAGCTTCAGCAGACTTTGTAATGCGCCACTTTGATGAACGTTATCAATACGCCCTGGAAAATATGCGTTACGCATCCTCTACAGAAAAAATTGCAGAATTTGTTTTTAATGGCATTCTAGCTGTTTTCAATCAAGAGAGACGAAAACAAGAAAATACGAATGGATGACCTGGCGAATATAACGCAAGCACCTTCTTGAGAAGCATGACCTGGATAAGTCGTTAAACTGTCACAAATGTTTTCAGGAGGTAGCAAAATGAAATTTGCTAACAAACTTATGCTTGCAGTCACTCTTCTTGGAGTGGGTGGTGCAACAATCAGTGCTGTTCAGCACAAGACAGGTGATAATGTTGCACACGCAGATACTCCAGTGAGACGTTACTATGAGTACCGCCGAATTCGTGGAAGACTCTATTACCGTAGTGTCCTAAAAGGCTATGCTAACGGAGTTGGATGGGTTTACGACAGCGTTGGCCCTTGGATTTCAACTGGTATGTAACAAGCTGCTTTAGCTTTGACCTTAGCAGGTCTTAAAACTGCTTGATGTTCCTTGAAAACTGAATAATAATCTTTCGTCCTGATTAGTGATACTCAAGGCATAAAATAAAGAAATGGGGGCGAAAGCGTAGCTAGTAGAAGTATATCTAGCGCCTGGTATCAAGTATAACAAAGGCACACTTACAGGAAGTAAGTGCTAACGAGGTAGGACCCACAGTTAAAATTGTGTGGTTGGTCAAGCGGGCCGTGGCTACCAGCCTTAATGAGTTCGAGGTGAACAAAGCTATAAACCTTACGTCAAAATGCAGATTTAACTATTTTGGGTTAAACAAAAGCAAAAAAAGGAGTTCGAAATGAATGATACTCTTTTGAGATTATCCGATCTCAGGCAACTCGGTCTTGAAGGTGGTGTAATGCTATATCTTCAAGACGGTACCGTTGCCAAATGTCGACCAAAGTTCGCAGCAATTCAAAAAAAAGAGCGAAAAAATGGACGACTTGTAAACGTGGAAGAGATTGTGCCTTTTGCAACTATATTTCAAGCAATATCAGTCGTTAAACGGAATAATTTAGTTATTGCAAGAAAATTTGTGCAAAACAACCAATCCTTCCTTCGCTTAAGCGGTGTCGGTTATCACCGCAAGGAAAAGAAAAGAGAGGTATGAGACTTTGAATAAAGCGAAATTTATTTCACTTATCTCAACAGCAGTGCTTGCAACTGCATCATCAGGGGTTTTCGCTGATGAAACAACGCCTGTTATTGACGGGTCAACTAGCCCAACGGTTAGCGTGACGCCTACTGTTCCAACAGACAAGGTTCCTGATACAAGTGCTAGTCATGTGTCAGACGGGACTTCTGGTATTACAGCACCTACCACACCTGTAACGCCAACTCCTCCGACAACAACAAAGTCTGAGGAAAAACCATCTACTTCTAAGACGAAGAAGTCAAAAACAACTGCTTCTAACAGTCAAATTCCTGATCCAAATAAGGTAACGGATAAAGCCCCTGGAGCTAAACCGTCAACTGACAAACAAGCAGTAGCCGCTGAAACAGAGTCGTTACCACACACTGGTGATGATACCGCCCTTACAGTAAGCCTTACAAGCCTAGGCGCATTTCTTATTGCAGCAGGACTTGGTTTCTTGCCAAAACGTAAGAAGGACTAGATGGATTACCTAAAACCAATTCTAGGAATTCTTTTATCATTTGTAATTTTAATTGGTCTTAATATGCTATACATTTTAATCGGCCGTTATATTACAAATTTTAAAAAATTATCAGGACGGTTTGAATGGCTTGATAAACCCGTCTTAAAGAAGAGGTCTTCAGCAACCTCTACACAAAAAAACCCCGACGGCCATCGGGGTTAGTTAAAAATTTATAAAAATTTAAAACTTACATCGACATTATAGCATAATAATGTCAGAAAATAAATAAACCTAATCATTAAAATACAAGCCAGTTAGATTTCATTTAACCAAGAACTACGATAAGACATTGGTTAGTAGCGAGTGCTTTTAGGAGCGTAACGGGGTTCGATTCCCTGGCTCGTTATTTGTTTGAATATTGACCTAGATAAGTCAATAAACTGTCTATGAAATCTAACTGTCCTTTGTATAGATGGAGGTTCTATCATGATTGAATATAAACAAGAAGCTCCACAAGTCATCTTACTAGAAGATGAACCTTGTGTGATTATTGAAGAAGACTAACTAGAGGCTGATGCCTCTTTTTTGCGAAACAAAGGAGAAATAAAAGAATGGAAGTTGTTACAAAAATTATTACTGTCATGGGTGCATTGGTCGCTATTGGTGGCCTAGGATGGGCATTTGTAGGTGCAATTGAGTTCTTCCAAGGAAAAAAGAACCAAAACCCACAGCAAACCGATAACGGAATGGCGGGGATGGTTTATGGTGGCGGACTAGCTGCTGTATCAGCAAGTATTGCAGCTGCAATTGTTGCTGCAATCAACTCAATTCAATTTTAAAAGATATTTAGAGAGATACCAAAGCGTTAATAATTATGATACAATAAGAAAAAGATTAGGAAAGAGGTTGATGATTATGAATAGAGAAGAATGGATTGACTATTACGAAAGTATCAATGGTCATAAACCATCTATTTCAGAGGTTTATGAAGCCGAAAAAAATGGTGATATTTTTGTAATTTCTGAGTCATCTACTCCTTTAACTGTCGAAAGTCAGGATTATATTTCAAATCATAGTCCTAACTATCGCAAAAAATCAGCCTGGAGAAGCCTTTGGAATGCACTGACATTTATCATCAGTGTTTTATGGGGGTTGGTAAAACTTGCTTTCTCACTTGCTTTATTTATAGTTAATATTATTTTGACCATTTTCTTCTTTTTTGTACGTATCATAGGTTTTGTTTTTCTCTTATCACGTTAATATTTATCATGAAGTGTTTCAGACACTTCTTTTTTTATCCTTAAAGTATGAAGGGAGGACTATGGACGAACTTATAAAAAACATGACAAAAAGTTTAAGGCAATATAATAGCGCTGCAAACCAAGCTGTTATTGGTATTAATAAAAGTTTTGTTGTAGTAGGTTATATTATTGTTAGTTTCTTTTTGTTAGTAGAAATGATGTCCTGGTACAAGTATCTTAAGCAACAAGGCGGAGAACTGACTTATCGTCTCATGTTAGAAGTTGCTTTAAAGTATCTTATTGCATACTTTCTAGTAGCCCTGTCAAGCCAAATTGTTGTTGCTATTATGCAGGTTACTAGTCTATTGATACGTATGGTTGGAGCTAACGTATCGAATGATCTTTTTGAATTTACAGCTCTTAAAAAAGGAAATTGGGTCATTAGGGCGGTTGTAAATGCACTAGCATATCTTTGCGGTGCCACAGCCTTGATGCTAACAAATATCCTAGTATTTATGAGATTTATTGAACTTTATCTCTACAGAGCCGTATCACCTTTAATCGTTGCTTTTTGGATGTCTGATGACACAAGAAGCATTGCGACTAATTTATTGAGAAAGACTACCGCAGCTGCCCTCCAAGGACTTTTGATTGTCATTTTATTGGTTATTTGGCATGCCTTCGGAGTGCAAACCGATATTGACCTAGCTAATGCAGATTGGATAAAAACATTTGCATCAGGTTTTTCTTATATTGGAAAGTGCATTTTATTTGTTTGGTTGCTCTTAGGTTCACAACGGATGGCAAGATCACTTCTCCAAGCTAACTAAATGGAGGTATACAGTTGAATAAAAGTAAATTAGGGTCGATTTTCCTAAAAGAAATTGATCAGTATGAAAGATCGGTTGTAGGCGGTATGACGGCCCGCATTTTTATAATGGTCTTAGGTGTAGGAACTGTCGTTATGATTGGTGTCTTACCAACAGTTTTTTGGTCTATTCCTGACCTATATATGTATATGGTGGTTGTTCTAGGAACACCACCTTTTATCGTCTATGGGCTTAAGTTGGACGGGATTGTTAAAGAACGAATGCTATTTATATTAACAATTCAAGAAAGAAGCTATCAAACTGATGATGATTTCACAGCATTTGGAAATAACATGGAGGTAACTTATGGCAATTCTGCCTTTTCACAAGCAAAAGATGTCCACGAATGGAATTAAGCCAACTCTTACACAAGAGGAGCTAGCGGAACTTTTTGAAGAAGCCGAAGTTTGGAAGCTTGGACTTAATCGTCAACGTGATTTGAATACACCTTCAGGTGTTATTCTTGGGAGCTCAGGAAGTGGTAAAAAGGTAACAGTTAGTTCAATGGAAATAATTCCAACTTTATTTAAAAACATATATGATAGATGATGATTTCACAGCATTTGGAAATAATAAGGAGGTAACTTATGGCAATTCTGCCTTTTCGCAAGCAAAAGATGTCCACGAATGGAATTAAGCCACCTCTTACACAAGAGGAGCTAGAACGTGGGAAACAGCTACAAAAAGCATTAAAAAAATCAACTCAAAATACAATTAAGTACACGAGTCTTTTTGAAGATGGACTCATGCACATTACAGGTCGTGAGTTTTCACGGACCTATGCCTTGGGTGATGCTAACTACATTACCGCTAGCGATGACGAAAAATCAGATATTATAGATTATTATGCTGATGCTTTAAATGTCTTAGACAGTGATAACACCTACCAACTCACGGTCATTAACCGTCCTTTACCTGACAATGCTGTAGAGCAAATTTCTTATGATAGAGTAAATGATGGTTTCAATGATTATCGTGATGAATACAACAAAATAATTAAAGATCGTTTTGATAAGGAACAAAATAACTTTGAGGTTAAAAAATTTGTTACAGTTTCTACAATAGCTGAAGATAGAAAAATGGCCTACCGTAGGCTTAATGACGTTGAAAACAACTTTACAGCTCAATTCCAGGCGGTAGATGTTGATTTCAAGGTATTAAATGGCTCAGATCGATTAAATATCTTCTCTGATATTCTTAGAGGTAATCCATACTTGAACCTTGATTACCGTGACCTTATCCGAAGTGGTCTTGGTACCAAGTCATTTATTGCACCTGGTTCAATTTGGTTCCAACCTAAAATGATGAAGATTGATAATCAATTTGGACGTGTAATGTTTGTCAGAAATTATCCGAATTTCCTTAATGATCGTTTGATTAAGTCGCTTGTTGATGTTGGTATTGAATTAGTTATCAATGTTTTAGCACGTCCTTACGATGTAGGTGAGTCCTTGAAAAAAATCAATAATGCAGAGGCGGCTATCAAAATGGATATGGTCAAAAGTCAAAAAGCAGGGGCTCGTGATGGTATTTCACAGGAACTTGCTACTGGTGGGGTTGCTGCGGAACTTGCTGAAGAAGCCGAAGTTTGGAAGTCTGAAATACAGGATAATGACCAAAAAATTTATTCAGGCATTTTTACAGTCTTCTTTAAAGCGGATAGCGAAGAAGAGCTAGAAGACTTTACAAGTCGAGTTAAGGCTGCTGGACGTAAGCATGGCGCAGAATTTGATGTAGCCTCTTACCAACAAGAAAATGGTCTTAATTCAACTTTACCGATTGGTATTCCGTTCCTTGAAGTGAAACAAAACTATATGCGTGACATGACAACCTCTAATATTGTGACACAGGTCCCTTTCACGAACGTTGACCTTCAAAGTAAGAGCCCCTGGGCAGTCTATTATGGGCAAAACCAATTAAGCCATAATTCGATTACCCTTGATCGTCAACGTGATTTGAATACACCTTCAGGTGTTATTCTTGGGAGCTCAGGAAGTGGTAAGTCGGTAACAGTTAAATCAATGGAAGTAATTCCAACGTTATTGAAAAACATATATGATAGAGTCATCATAGTAGACCCTGAAGACGAGTATAGTGATATCGGACGAGAATTTGGAGCGCAGATGATAGATATTTACCCAGGTTCTCAGACTCACCTTAACCTACTAGATTTGCCTGATATGGATAAACTGGATGCTGAAGATGGAGATCCAATTGCTCAAAAATCTTCATTGTTGATTGGTTTCTTTGAAAACGTACTTACAGAAGTTACAGATGCTCAGGTGTCTATTATTGATCGTGTAACTCACTTAACTTACGAACGTTTCCAAGATAAAGGACGTATGCCAACCCTTAAAGATTGGCATGATATTATGTTGGATCAACCAGAACAAGAAGCTAGAGATATGGCAATTGCTTCTGAAACCTATGCTAAAGGTTCTCAGGATATTTTCTCTTATGAAACAAATGTGGATATCAATGACCGCTTTGTTATCTTCAATTTGAAAAAACTTGATGGGAAATTGAAGCCTTTCGCACTGATGGTTATTCAAGACTATATTTGGAATATGGTTGTTAATAATCAAGGAAAATTCACTACACGTATTTACTTTGATGAAATGCAAAACCAATTTCAAACTGATAATCAGGCACTATTTTTCACTAACCTGTACGCCCGTGTCCGTAAATATGGGGCTATTCCTACGGGAATTACTCAGAACGTGGAAACGTTGCTTGATCGTACTGAAGGACGTAAGCTGTTAAACAACTCAGAATTTGTTGTACTTTTGAAACAAAAAGGGTCTGATGCTCGTGAATTGGCAGCTATGTATGAATTGACAGAAAGTCAATTAAGATACGTAACGAAACCTAAAGCAAAGGGAACAGGTCTTATTATTGCAGGCGGAACTGTGGTTCCTTTTGAAAACCCAATCCCAAGCACTACGAAATTATTTAAACTAATTGCAACAGATGCTTATTCTGAAGCAGGTGCATAGAGGTGATAGATAATCACCTCTTTTTTCATATCTAAATAGAAAGGGGTGATTATTTCTTGAGTAATAATCAATCGTCAAAAAGTAGATACTCTCAAAGAAAACAAGAAATCAGTCAGGCTGTCCAAAGGCATAATAACAATAGAGGCCGAATTGCACAGCGAGGTGCGAATAAAGAGTATAAAAAAGCTAAGGCCGCTTATCGGGAAGCTGCTAAGAACTATCGTGAAGGAGGAGGAGCTGAAGCTCTCAAACTCAAGAAGAAGAGTAAAGAAAACTTAAGGATTGCTCGTAAAACAAAGAAGATAGTTAAAAAGACAAACCCGACAAAGACCCAGAAGATTACAAGAGCTGTTGCTCACACAGGTACAAGTGCTGTCACTTCTTATATTTCATCAGGTCTAAGTCAAGACGAAGATTTAGAAGAAATTGTAAAGCATACGAGAACGTCAAAAAATGCCCTTCGCAGTGCCAAAAAAGGTGCTAGAGGTATCGGAAGAGTATCTAAAGCAACAGGTAGAGGTGTTGTTAAGGGCTCTCGTTTTGCCAAACGTTCAACGAAATCAGCGGGAAGAGTCGCAAAAAGGACTGCTAAGAATGCTAGGCGTGCTGCTCAGGCAAGTGTCAAAGGAGCCAGAAGAGCCTTGCAAGTGGCTCAGCTAGCTATTAAGGCTGCTGCTGCTGCTGTCAACGGAGCGATTGCTTTCTTTGCGACACCAGTTGGTTGGGTGGTTGCTGTAATTCTAGCTTTAATGTTACTTGTGGTCATGGTCACTGGTGTATTCTCGTCAAATATTGTTCAACAAACAGATTTCAGTTTAAATGACTCTTGGGTCCAATTATCTAAGACAGACCGTAAAAAATCGAATGATAAGGTTGAATACTACACAGATATTGATGAAATTCTACTATACATGAATTACCGTTACGGAGGAGAATGGGAACCATCTGCCAAGTGGGAAGATGGTAATGGTGGCAAATGGGCAGGAAAATTTGGTCTAAACCATTTTTCAGATGCTCTTGATGATATTTGGAAACAGGAAAACGAAGACCCAAATAACCTGAAGACAATGAAAGATGTCTATACAAACGGGAAAGAGTGGACCAAACTCAGTAAGTCTGATCGTGAAGAATATGAAGAAATTCTTGAAAATGCAAAGGAGTCAGGGAAATATCCTGGAATGCAAGAGCTTCAAAACCCTCTGTATAATGCTGCTGATGATAAAAGTCAGTCTGAAGGAGTCATGATAGAAAAACGTTATGGTTATACAGCAAAAGATAAGTTTAGCTATAACACAACTATTAAGGCCTCTTCAGGTCAAAAACTTTATGCGCCTATGGACGGAAAAGTTGAGGTTGGAAAATCTACACTAAAGACCTTCAAAACGAACCTTCCAAAGGATAAAAAGGAAAGCGAAGAAAAGAAACAGAAGACTAATATCATTATCTATACAGATGATGCGGAGTTTATTTTCTATAACGTTTCAGGAGCTCGTGTTAAGTCTGGAGACAAGATTGAAGAGGGGACTGAATTAGGGTCTGTTCAAGGTAACGGACAAGAAATTGCCTATGCTAAACGCAAAGAGACTTTGGACAAAGACGATAAAGACGACAAACGATATTATGATGAAGCCAAATATCTTGAGAAACGTGATGAAGATAATGAGGATGCCAGAACCTTCACCCGTAACGTAGATAAAAAAGGGAAGAAGATTGATAAATGGCAAATCGTCAATCCTGGTTTTTACTTTCCCTTTGTTGCTTACAGCCAACATACCCAAGTGACAACGACAGAGACAGCAGGTGAAATGAGTGGACGAGCAAAACAACTTTATGATTTAGTCAAGAAGTCCCTTCCTGAAGCAACCGACAACGGAATTGCTGCAATGGCAGGGTGTTTTGGTGTAGAGTCTCAAATTGAGCCTAAACGTGCTGAAGGAGATTATCTCTCCCCTCCCGTCGGAGCTTCTGCCGACTCATGGGAAAATGAGGAATGGTTGAATATGGGAGGCCCTGCTATTTATGGTGGAGGTTTCCCAAACATTCTTCACCGTGGACTTGGTCTAGGTCAGTGGACAGACACAGCAGATGGCGCAACACGCCACACACTTTTACTTGAATATGCCAAGAAGATTGATAAAAAATGGTATACACTTGACGCTCAAATCCGTTTCATGCTTGAAGGGGATAACCCCTACTATATCAATATTTTGAAAAGCGTATTGACAAGTAATGATGATGTAGATACTCTGACGAGTCGTTTTCTTTCTCAATGGGAAGGTGTTCCAGGTGATAAAATCAGCGAACGTCAAAAGATTGCGAAACAGGCTTTGACCTGGTTCCATCAAACACCTAAGAGTTCAGGAACAGGTTCAGGGCCAGGAGGCACTAAGGCCTCTTCTTGGGACTTCCCTAGTGAATACGAAGGAAAACTAAAATGGGGTCAACCGTCTAGCAACACTGTCACAGGTTACCCAGGAAACAATTATCCTGCAGGACAGTGTACTTTCTATGTTTGGAACCGAGTACACGAAACTTGGGGGCTTGATGTAGCTCCACAACTTGGGAACGGTCAAGATTGGGTTGCTAACCTTGTTGCTCAAAACGGTTGGCATACAACCTCAACCCCTCAAGTTGGGGCCGTATGTTCAACTGCTGGTGGCTTTGACGGTACTTTAGGTATCTATGGTCATGTAATGTTTGTTGAGCACGTTAATGATGATGGGTCATTCTTGATTTCTGAGCTTAATTATACTTTTGTCCAAGATAAAGTCCATTGGAGGGTTGTCAATAATGCAAGCTACTATAGTTTTGCTATGCCTCCTGGACAGTAAAATACAACTAAAGAAAGGTTTATTATGATTGATACATTTAAAGTTAAAATTTTAAAAGGAGTAGGAGTTGCTATTATAGTAATTCTGATCTTTGTTATTGGGTTCGGTGTTGGACATATTGGTAAGTCAACACAGAAAGTGTCAGCCCCTAAAACAAAAAAAGTTGCTGAAGGAACTGAATTGACCCAGGACTATATCAGGAAATTCTTGATTGCTTATTATACGAAGAAGGACCTGGAGGAGAACCGTTCTCGTTATAAACCTTTTATGACTGATGGTCTATATACGTCTGTTGTCAATATGGAAAACGAACCCGTTAATCAAACTTATAAAGGTTATGTAGTTGACCAAGCTTTCAAATCAGCCGATATCTTTATTGATGAAAAGAACAATACGGCCATTGCCACAATCAACTACACAAATACACTCCTAAAAAATAAGGGTGACTATAAAGATGCTCAGAAAAATGTTGCTAGTAAAAATACATTGCGCCTAACATTTACTAAAGATGGTAAAAAGTTTAAGGTCAATAACATGAGCTACCTTATTGTCACAGACTCAGCAAATGTTACAGACACTACTAATAGCTATGGCACACTAGAGAGTGCTTCAAGCTCTGGAAGTAATGCCTCTGCTTCTACTGGTACTAGCGGAAGCGGAAATGCTACTTCACCAACTTCTACAGACTCTTTAAACAGCGAGGAATAATTAGATGGAATTTAAAGATTTTAAACAAAGGCTTGATGAATTATCCAGAACGTTACCGAAACAGTATAGGGATGAGAACAGGGAAGGAGTACAGGCTTTAATTCCTTATGGTACTGGTTATATCCAATTTGAGATGTATCTAGGTGAGTGTCCAAATCTTTATATGGTTGTTAAGGGGCAGAAAGTGCTAGAACGTCTTTATGATTACATTATAGAGGCGTGGGAGGACGATAATCTGGACTACAATGAACCAAACTTGGAATTTAGTGAAAACAACACAGTGATTAGGATGAGCGTACTCATTTCTAACAGTGGCTTGTTAAAACCACGAACAGCTAACAGGCTAAAACAGGCTTGCGATCAACTTGAATGTTTGCTAGTAGATGTAGATGAAGGCGGTGCAGTTTTATTAAACTATGATGCCGATGAGTTTTTATTTAATAATAAGTATGTTCACCCAGAAGGACTAGCTGATGATCCTGTTTTTGCTAACTGCAATATCATGCTTGAACGTAAACAATGAAAGGAAATATAAACAATGAACGACTATCAAGAAAAACTACAAGAAGAACAAACTGAACAAAAACCTAAACGCAAAAAGAAAACAATTCAAGAACGCTTAGATAGGGCTTTAGAATTGAAAGCAAAGACGGAGAAACAACTTGCTGCCATTCAGAAGCGCCTGGATGGTTATAATAAGCAAGTTGAAGAGCTCCAAGTTGAAGCACGTCTTGAAGTAATCAAGCGTTATGATATGAGTCCTGAAGAATTAGATGCTGCTCTTAAGAATTACAAGGAGGGTGATTGATAATGACATTTCAAGTTACAAACCTAAATACAAACAAAATTAGCGAATTTGCAAATCGTGCTCAATTTCTCTATGAAATGGAGCAGATTGAAACAAGACACCTGGCCACAAACACTATGGGGCGCTATAAATTAACTCATTTAAACGCTAAAACAAATGAAGTACTAGAAGAGAAGACTGTAGAAATTCCCCCAACGGAAGGCGATCTTGAACAATCTCTGAAAGACTTTGGTTTAGCCACTGAAGGAGGAGGCTTGTTTAGTCGTCGGAAACCTAAACAAGCCCTAAAGGTTCCTCCTCAATCAGTATCAGAACCAGAAGAGAGTAACCCAGTGAATATTGATGAAGAGGAACAAGTGTCACCTATTTCAGACACAAAAACAAATTTTCCTACTAGCAATAATGTTGTTCCTTCATCATCTTATACAGGAAGCAAACTTAACATTGTAAGTTTTGGTAAAATTGTGGCTTGGTTGGTGGTTCTCTTCTTAGCACTCTATGGAGCAGGTGTTTCACACACTATTGCAGTAGGTCTTAAAACGGGAGCAATTAAAACAACACAGTCTACACCAAAACAAACTTCAACTGTTAGTGATATGTCAGATGAACATGAAGTAGATGTTTTTAGTCGCTACTTTATTGGAGCATATCTTACAAATAGTGACCTTGATAATTTCATTAGCTCAAAGGTTTCTAACAAACCTTTTGACAAGGTGACTACAACAGCGGTCCTGCTTGAAAAGGCACAAACCAAAGATAAGCAGACTTATGAAATGACTTACGTTGTTAGTTACAACAAAGATGATAAGACTAAATCATCACGTTTCAAATTTACTGTAAAAAAAGCCAAAAAGGCTATGTATGGCTATGAGGTAACTAAGTTGCCGAAAGAGTCAGATTATCCAGGATAAAGGAGAAGAAAAATGGTTGTAGATCAAGAAGGTGCCATTAGAGAATTTAAAAATCAAGGGGTGATGACTGCCAGACTCCTATTCAATATCAGTTCCGTTCTAGCAAAATCATTAGCAGATGGAGCTGTTGATATAAGTAAGAAGGTTTCTGCTAAAATTGAGGCACGTCCTGGCGAGAAAAAATCTATAGATGCCCTAAAGAAAAGAGGCGATACATTAGATTATAAGCAATTCTCAAATAATGAAATGAACCTAGACAAGTTAAAAGCCTATTTGAAGGAATATGGCATTCAATTTCATGCAGAAGAGTTAGCAAATGGCAATTATAACTACTGGTTTAAATCGAAAGATCAAAAACAATTTCAAGCAGCTCTTGAAAGAGTAAAAGAAGATATTATTAACGACAAAAAACAAATTAAATCTCTTCAGAAGACTCCTAAAGACTTAAAACCTCAAGAACAAATTGCTAAACATAAGGCAGCAGCGCCAAAACAATCAGTAGGAACTAAAATTAAGAAGCCTACGAAGTCAGTTTAGGAGGGGCTTATGCAAAATAAAAAACCTAAATTCTGGCCATTTGCAGTGTTAGGGCTTGTCTTTGCTCTAGCTTTAAACCGTGGCTACACACTTTTTTCTATGTCCCCACCTGTAACGGCAGAACACTTATTCATGCCTTATGAGTATACAGTAACAAACTATTTCAACTCTCCTTATTTTCTCTTTAGTTCCAAGCCTTTAGGGTTTGCTGCAATGGCTATAGGTTTCTTTATTGCTCTTGTTCTTTATAGTAAAATGAGTACCACAAAAAATCTAAGATCAGGAGAAGAAGCAGGGTCGGCCCGCTTTGCGACTCCAAGAGAACTTCAGGGGTTTCAGGACAAAGAGCCTGAAAATAATATGCTTTTCACTCAGAATGTGAAGATGGGGCTTTACAACAAGCGCCTCCCCTTTGAGTGGCAACTAAACAAGAATGTTCTTGCCTGTGGTCTTCCTGGTGATGGTAAAACCTTTACTTATGTTAAGCCTAACCTGATGCAGATGAACGGTTCTTATGTCGTTACTGACCCTAAAGGGTTGCTAGTGCATGAAGTGGGTACAATGTTGGAAAAACATGGTTATCAGGTTAAAGTGTTTGACCTGGTAACTTTATCAAATTCAAATACGTTTAACCCTTTCAAGTATATGCACTCAGAACTAGATATAGACCGAGTAACTGAAGCTATCATTGAAGGAACTAAAAAATCAGATTCCCAGGGGGAAAATTTCTGGGTACAAGCCAACTTGCTTTTAACTAGGGCCTTAATTGGTTATCTCTATTTTGATAGTCAGGTTCGAGGATATGAACCTAACTTATCTATGATTGGGGATCTCTTGCGTAACTTGCAGCGCAAAGAGGATGATGTTCCTGCTCCTGTAGAACTAATGTTTGAAGAGTTGGAAGAGGCACTCCCTGGGAACTATGCTTGTCGTCAATGGGACCTTTTTAATGCAAATTTTCAAGCAGAAACAAGAAACTCAGTGCTTGCTGTGATGTCTGCACAATATAGTGTATTTGACCACCAAGCCGTGACTGATATGATTAAGACAGACTCAATGGATATTGACACATGGAATACTCAAAAGACGGCCGTCTTCATTGCAATTCCAGAAACAAATAAGGCTTTCAACTTCTTAGCCTCAACGTTCTTTGCAATTATGTTCGAGGAATTAACACATGGTGCTGATGCAATTATCCAGGGAAGACGTGAAGGCTACAGCTACGAGGATCTTCTTCACGTTCAATTTATTATTGACGAATTTGCCAACATTGGCCGTATTCCTAATTTCAATGAAGTCTTGGCCTCTGTGCGAAGCCGTGAAATGTCCATTAAGATTATTTTACAAGCCATTAACCAACTAAAGGCCTTGTATAAGGATGACTGGAAAACAATCTTAAATAACTGTGCGACTCTGCTTTATCTAGGTACCAATGATGAAGACACCATGAAGTATTTCTCAATGCGTGCAGGGAAACAAACAATTGATATTCAGAACTATTCTGAAAGCCGTGGACGTGGTGGCTCAAGTAGCACGTCTCACCAGCGCCAAGGCCGTGACTTGATGACACCTGACGAGGTTGCACGTATCGGTATTGATGAAGCCTTAGTCTTTATTGCTAAGCAGAATGTTTGTCGAGATAAAAAGACAAGTGTCAACCTCCATCCTATGAAAGACTGGCTTGCGGACAGTCCTTCTGATAAAAACTGGTATGATTATGTCCGCTATGGGTCTGATATTGAAGAATTTTTGGCCAATATCGAATATGAAACAGTCGTTGATTTGACCTCTGAACTAGAAGCTGAAATTGCTAAAAATGAAGCTCAAGCAAGCAACGAAGAAGTAGAGACTAACCAAGCTGCAATGACCTCTGAAGATAATGCTGAGATTGCCTCTGAGAGTGCATTTCAAGAAACCGCCTTACCAATTCATCATGAAAAAGTCATAGAAGACGACCTAGAAGAAACTGAAGATGTTCTGCCTTTTGCATGGGATGAAGATTGATAGTGATATAATACAAGAAACGGAGGTGATTATATGACTGAAGATATCAAACAAAAACCACGAGGTTTTAAGGGCCTGATGGAAGATTTAGGGGTAAGTACCTTTGATGAACTTATTGACTATATGCAAAACAATCCAACTGATCCACTTGTCCAGGAGTTGGAAGAACTTTTAAATAAATTTTATTAGTCTAACTAAAGATAAAAGCCAGGTCAATTAAGACTTGGCTTTTTCTATTACATAAAAAATGGAAGGAATAACAAATGAGCTTATATGATTACTTTGGCGTGACGACTGCCCAAGAACTTTATGACCTGGTTACGAACGACGATCCACGAGTTGATGACCTTCAGAATTTCTTGACTTATGCGAAACAAGAACTTGAATATGATACAGCAAAAGTTTTTAATTCTGATGCGTTGCTTCGTTTTGTAAATCAGGAGCAAGTGGTTCCAGGAGAAAACGAAGCCTATATTATTGGTTTCTCGACTCAACTCCACCCTACATATTACGCTAAAATTTCTGCGGATATGTCAGATAAAGAAGTCCTAAATACAGCATTTAAAGCAGGTATTAGGTCTTACGCTATTGTAGATCACCCTAATATCTTTTCTAAAGAAGGTTTAAGCCAAGATATAAAAAATAAAATAAATTTACTTGAAGCAGTTTATGAAGATACTACTAGAGTTTGTATTGATAGAATATCAATCTTGGGTGAAGAAGGGGTACTTCCGCTAAGACTCTATTCTCAGGAAGCTGATTCATCTGAACCATTGGACTTTAAAGGATATGAACATACGACTGATTATAAAGAATTTATTATAGGAAATGATAGTATTTATGACTTACCTGAAGAGTTAACAGAAGCATCCGAACTCAGTGACTTTGTTGGTTACTATGTAGCAAAAGAACTCGAAGGTTTAAACGTCTATTATGATGAACAAAAAGTTGAGTCATTATTGTGTATGAAGGCCACTATGAATAAGCAGGAGATTTTCACAGTTATTACCTATGACGACCAATTGAACATTAACGGTGTTAAGGATATGTTTATGGGTACCTATAATAATACAGCCGTTGACCTTGCTTTTATTATGGACCAAGTCAATAAAGACCAAAATAAAGGATTTATCGTTAGTCATAACCACCCTTCTGGCGGATTAGGTGCATCTAAAGCTGACCTAGAAACTACAGAAGCTCTAGGTCGTTTAGGTGAATTATTTGAAAAGCGACTTTACGATCACTATATTGCATCAAGTCGGGGAGTAATATCATTAGCTGAAGAAAATACTATTGGTAATGAACCTAGAATGCGATTTCTTGCAAAAGCTAAAGAAAGAGAGGTAGATAAGTATTTGGTCAAACTTGCAGATACTCTTGAGAAACAAAGCGCTAAACTACAAGATAGCCCTAAAAAGAAACAAGGGCGGAGCATCTAAGGGAGGAGTGAAATGAAAACAATACTACTCTTAGCAGAAAAGCCCGATCAGGCAAAAAAATATGCTAATGCTTTGGGGACCCCTAAGAAGGCTGATACTGGTTGGGATGTTTATTCCGATCAACTATCTGCCCAGGTTCTTGTCCGTCCTGCGGTTGGACACTTGGTTGAACGGTCTAACCCCTGGACTAATTTTGAAAATTGGGAAAGCGTAGACCGTCTTCCAATGTTCCCCGATCATTTTGAATTTGACATCAAAAAAAATACCAAGAAGAATTTCAACGCCATCAAGAATGCTATTAAGAACGTTGACAGTATTATGATTGGAACGGACCCAGACCGTGAAGGAGAAGCCATTGCCTATTATATTCTCAACAAGATACCAGGTAGTTTGAAAAAGGTTAGTTATCGTTTATGGGCCAACTCACTAACTCAAAAAGGGCTAGATATGGCATTTAGAAACTTAAGAAGACCTGAAGAAACAGTCAACTATTACCATGAAGCAGAAGCACGAGGGGAAGCCGACTGGCTAGTAGGTTTTAATTTGAGTCCATTTACAACTCTTATGATGCGAGATCATGAACTTATTCCTGAAAAGTCCAAAGGAATGACGGTCGGACGAGTACAGACCCCTATTGTTTCGCTAATTGTTAAAAATAACGAGGAAATAGAGAATTTTGTTTCAAAACCATTTTGGCAACTCCGATTATTTGACCAGACAAACCAGGTCGCTTTCTCTCATGAAGCCAAGTTTGAAACTGAAGCAGAAGCTGTAGAAGCCCTAGAATTATTGTCAGATAGGGCAACGATTACCCAGGTATCTTCTGAGAAAAAATCAAAGACAGCTCCTAAACTCTATAACCTTACAGATATTCAAGCTGAAATGTCTAAACTCTATAAATTTGATGCTGATAGGACAAAAAGTATCATCCAAAGTCTCTATCAAAAAGGTTATATGTCCTATCCACGGACAAACTCAAATCTTATCACAACTAATGAATTTGATTACCTAGTAGAGCATATTGACGACTATCAAGCAGCTATTGGTAAAACCATAGAAACGCCAAACAGAAGCCCTAGAAAGTCTTTTGTCAATGATAAAAAAGTGGTGGAACACTATGCTATTATTCCTACTGAGATTATCCCAGATATGGAAGAACTAGAAAAAGAAGAACGTCTGATTTATCAGATGGTGACCTTCAGAACATTATTGATGTTTGCGCCAGATTATGAGTACACGTCAACAAGTATTACCCTGGATAATAACGGACAGGAGTTTAAAACAACTGGCTCTGTGACTTTATCTAAAGGTTGGCAGGTCTATCTTCCTAGTCAAAGTAAGGAACAGGTTTTACCTCCATACCAGGAGGGACAGGAAATTGCTGTAGAACGTCAACTGAAAGAAGATGCAACAAAACCTCCTCAACGTATCACTGAAAACAGCCTTTTGAAAAAATGGCTACCTAAGTATAGCTTGGGAACACCTGCTACACGGGATGCCATGATTAAGTCTGTCCAGGATAAAGGGTATATCACAAAGGACAAAAAGAGTGGCCAACTATTCCCAACCGAACGAGGAATATTGCTAATTCATTATTTGGATAAGCTCAATATAGCTTATACCAATCCTGAAACAACTGGTAAATGGGAAACAGCACTTGCCAAGATAGGTGAAGGGAAAATGAAAAAAGAGGACTTTGTGGCCAAAGTGAGACTGGCCATAACAAAACAAATTGAACGAGGGAAAGAAATCGGATAGAAAGGAAATTAACCTATGTCAAATGCAGCAGAACGAGGACAAGCACTATCAAGCCTACTATCAAACAAGCAACGTGACGAAGCCAAAGCTAAAGATATTCTGGCTGTTGCTGAAGGTCTTGGAATGAAACTTATTCCAGAACGTGGAAACGTCTATCATTGGGAAGAGCACGACTCTTTGAAGCTCTATCCAGATCGAAACACTTTTAGATGGTGGTCTCAAGAAACAGGTGGTGACACTATTAACCTGGTACAAGTTATTCAAGAATTAAACACTGGAAAACGTCCAAATTTCAAAGAAGCTGTCAACTACCTAATTACAGGAGAGTTTGAAACAATTGAAGTCGAACCTCTACCAGAAAGAGAACCATTTAACTATTATCTTAAGCGTTTTGAGTCAAAAAACTTTGACCTGGGACGTGATTATCTAAAAAATGAAAGAGGGCTATCAGATGAAACGATAGACCTCTTTTTAAAAGCAGGAGTCTTGGCTCAAGCTAATCATAAGACAGGAGATTTGATTGAGCCTGTAATAGTCTTTAAGTCTCTTGATATAGATGGTTCGCTTAAAGGAGCAACACTCCAGGGAATTGAAAATCATCCCGATATTCACGACCGAGGGCGCTTGAAAAAAATCATGACTCACTCTGACGGAATGATGGGTTTAACACTTGATATTGGCCAACCTAAACGCTTGGTGTTTGCAGAAGCCCCTATTGACCTTATGAGCTATTACGAGGTCCACAAGGAAAGTCTGAAAGATGTCAGACTTGTTGCTATGGATGGGCTAAAAAAGGCCACTGTGAGCCGTTATGTGGCTGATATGGCCTCTTCTGACCCAACTGGACCCAATCGCCCGTCACAAGTCCTAAAGGACAATAGAAGGGAGCTGGGACAGCTTATTGATCGTCTACATATGCTTGATAACGTTTCTCAACGCTTAGAAGATGGTTTAATTACTCTAGCCGTAGATAATGACGAAGCAGGCCGAAAATTTATAAAAGAAAAATTTCAAGATATGAATATTCCTGTTAAAGTCGATATTCCCCCACTTGCAGACGGTCAAAAGAAAAACGACTGGAACGACTATCTAAAAGCTAAAAAAGGACTTATCAAACTCGATAAAAAAGCTCCTGATAAGACTCAGGAGCATACAAAAAAGGCTGAGAACGAATTCGGGGATTTACCTGGAAACCAGGAGGCAGCACCTCTACCTGAAGCGGAAAAACCGCAACCGTTGAATGAGTCGTCACCGACTCAAACTCAGTCTCAACCTTTACTTAATTTTACCATACCTGAAGAACCAAAGTCAATTTATAAACCACACTATCACCCTATTAGTAGCAAGGAATTACGTAAATTAAACCGCTATGCACAACAGCTTCAAGAAGTGGCCAAGTGGTATGATGAAACACTTGCAGGAAGTAAAGTAACTTATTTTGTCAAAGATAAGGATGAAGTTAAGTCTATTGAGATCACCTTTGAAAAAGAGCATTTTATGCACTTAACAGGTATTTATCTTATCAAGCAAGGTATCACCTCTAGCATAGCCCTAGACAATATTGTTCAAGGTCAAGGACACTTTGACAATATCTATCTTGCTAATAAAGGGGCTGCATTCTCAAAACTTCAAATTATGCCTGACCTTAAAGCTATAATTGACTCAAGTTCTTTCTATTTCAATGATGTAAGTGATATTGAAAAGTTCCATAGGTTGGATGTATCAAAGGCAATCCGTACAGAAGATAGCGATTTGGTACTTGCATTTAGGACAGATGATGGCGAAACGTTCCCTGCTTCTTTGATGAAGCCTGGTAAAACCCTAAATTTACAAATGGATGAAATAGCTGAAGAGAGGGCTATTTTGGGGGTTTATCGTAAGAAAGGAGAACAAATTGATACGCTTTCTATTAACAAGCATTATATCAAGGATGGTGGTAAAGAGATGTTAGATATCATGAATAACAATGATTTTAGTCCGATACAGTCTAAATCACAAGCAATTAAGCGAGAACAATCATTAGCAACACTCGACTCTGATGGTGATGGTTTAAGTGATGAAGTAGAAATTGCAAGAGGCACTAACCCTTATTCCCCTGACACAGACGGTGATGGAGTGCTTGACGGTCAAGAGGTTTCAGAAGGCACTGATCCACTTAACGCTACTGATAATAGCTACACTAAGCAGCAACGTGATATGACTGTAACCAACATGATTAAGAATAATGATATCAAGGCTCTTAACGAGCATTTGAAAGAAGGGATTAAGTCCTATTTTAATTCGGACAATTACAAAGAATTCCTCAACGGTATGGCCGACTTTAACAATTATTCTCCTAGAAATATCCAACTAATAAAAGCACAACTTCCTCAAGCAACATTGGTTGCCTCTTTCAATCAATGGAAAAAGCGTGGTGGTTCTGTTAAAGGACAAAAGGCTATTTATATTCAGGCACCTGTTAAAGTAACAATCAAAGATAAATACGGGAACCCTAAAATTGATCCTGAAACAGGTGAAGAACTTAAGCGATTGATTTTTAAAAGTGTCCCTGTATTTGATGTGTCTCAAGTAACACCACAAGAAGGAAAAACATTAGATATTCCAAGTATGAGTGGGGATGCTACAACACCACTCAGCAAAGAAGACTATAACAATATGTATCGTAGTCTAAAAGAAATCTCTCAAGGCAATGGTGTTCCAATTCGGTTTGACCAAACAGAACCAGGTGTAGGTGGCTTTTATGATACAAAAAGAAATGAGATTGTTATTTCTAATCAGGCAAAACGACAACCTGCACAAGTGATCGGTACACTTATCCATGAAATGGCACACTCAGAATTACACAACGACAAAACGATTGCTGAAAATTATCCTGACCTTAAATATTCGACTGGTGAATTACAAGCTGAGTCAGTTGCCTATGTCGTTTCAAGACACCTAGGTATTGATATGGGTATAGAGCGAAGTTTTGGTTATCTAGCTTCATGGGCTGTTGCCGAAGGTGGTTTGGAAAGTTTGACTGCTCAACTAGAGATTGTTCAAAAAGAAAGCGCTAGTTTGATTGAGCGTATTGATCACGCTATGACCAAATACCAAAAATTATCAGAAGATAAGGTTGTTAGCCGTGATAAGGTATCAACTAAAGAAAATACCTTCTATGATAGCCTAGCACAAGCAAAAAAGCGCACTAGCGGAAAAACTGCAGAAGAAGACGAAGCCCCAAAAAAATCACAAGGAATTCAAATGTAATGTCCCGCAAGAATTCCTTAACAAGAAGGGACAGAACAAAAACACTGACACAAATTGAAAGAAGAGAGGAAGAGAAAGATGACGATTACTAAAGAACAAGAAACAACTGTTGAAATGACACTAATGGATTATCTTCTTGATATGGAAGATTTTATCCAAGGTCAAAAGACACTTAATGCTATGAATGTTCGTAGACCTAAAGCAGCACTAGTTAAAATCATACAAGCTGACCTAGACGATTTTAAACAAAACGGCTTTGAAGATGGGGGTGAAGATTTCGCCGAAAATCTTACACTAACTATAACAGCTCTTGAAAATATGACCGATGCTGAATATACCAAAATCAAGCAAGATATCCTTGAGTTTGAACCTGGCGCTTAAATGGGAAATATATTTTAAATGGTCATCTTAAAAAGATGTCCAGATTGTCAAAGTGTGCAAGTTGTAAAACTGCACACTTAAAAAGAGTGTACAGTTTAGAAAAGTGTCACTCGTTAAAGAGAGCGCAAGCGACAAAATCAGGGGTTTGGGGTCTTCCCCAAGATTAAAAAAGTATCGCAAAAACAGGGCCTAAAATGGGGGCCTAGTTCGAGCGATTTCTTTTTTATTTCAGTATGTGGGGCCCCACATACTAATCTTGCCAGATAGAAAGTATACCCCTATATCATGGGGTTTGTCCATCGCTCTATATCCATAGATTCAGCATAACCAAAGTAGAAAAAGCCTGGTTCCTTTTTACAATAAATAAATAATGAAGAATGGTTTTATTTAGGTTTAAGACACATGATAATAACTAAAAGATAAGCAAATATGAAAGGATGTAACAAATGGTAAAGCGTGAAAGATACATAGAATGCAAACTACGACTAAACCCTAAAGAGGTTAAAGAATTAAAAAAACGTGTAGAACAATCAGGAAAAAGTCGCCAACAATTTCTATTAGAGTTAGCACTTAACGGAAAAGTCAATAACTATGACTATTCCGAACTTATGCAACTACGTCAAGAAGTTAATGCTATTGGGCGTAACGTTAACCAAATTGTTAGATACATTCATGAAACAGGAACAGTTGAACCCGAAGCCTTCGAGATGTTACGTCAAGAGATAAAAGAAATGAATAAGGTTATCATGACTGAATTTAAAGAAGGGAATTTATTGAAAGAAAATGCCAATTACGAAAGTACTACAAATCAAGAAGACTGAGAACCTAAAGAGGTCTATCAACTATATCACACAAGATGCAAAGACGTTAAAATCAGAAACTAGCACGTCAGAACAAGAGTCATTTCCTATGGAGCTTGTTGATGGAACTTTGTGTAAACGTCTAGTCAGTGGTCATAATCTTACTGATGAGTCTGATGCAGAAAATATATTTGACGACTTTGTTTTGATGAAAGAAAGTGCAGATATATTTAATGGCCGTTCTGGATTAAACGCCTATCAATCTGATTTACATGATCCAAAAAAAGTTTTAGCACACCACATTATTCAATCATTTTCACCCGATGACAATTTAACCCCAGAAGAGGTACATGAAATAGGACGTAAAACTATTATGGAATTAACGGGTGGACAGTATCAGTTTGTTATTGCAACTCACATGGATAAAGGACACTTGCATAACCATATTATTTTAAATACAACAAATAGTGTTACTATGAAGAAATTTCAATGGAAGAAGAACACAGCTAAAATGTTGTATGAGATTTCAAATAAGCATGCAGAGATTGCAGGTGCCAAAGTTATTGAACCAAAACTAAATAATAGCTATACAAAATATTCTGCCTGGAGAAGACAAAACGTCTATAAGGTTGAAATAAAAGAACGTCTTGACTTTTTATTGAGGCACTCTCTTTCCTTGGAAGATTTCAAGGAAAAAGCAAAGAGACTAAATGTAACCGTTGATTTCTCGGGAAAGTATGTTAAGTATCGTTTAGATGACAAGGGGCAACAAAAGTTTACCCGTGATCGTACACTTTCCAAAAAAGGAAAATATTCTTTAGAGGAGATTAAGAAGGCTTTAGCAAAGAATGAAGTTGTTTATTCCAAAGAAGATGTTGCTGCAATGTACCAGGAAGAGCAAGAACAAAAAGAGGAAGACTTTGAGTATAAGTTAGATATCGAAGAGTGGCAAGTTGATGAAGTGACCTCACAAGGTATCTTTGTAACAGTTGATTTTGGTATTGACCAAAAAGGTCAAATCAAAATACCTGCACGGATGCTAGATCAGAACGAAGACGGAACTTTCACAGCTTACGTTAAACAAAAAGATTTCTTTTACTTTCTCAATCCTGACCACTCAAGTCAAAACCGCTATATCACAGGTGGAACTGTTATGAAGCAACTCTCACAAAAGAGTGGTGACCTCTTGCTTAAGAAAAACAAATACATTTCTAAGTTGGACCGCCTGGTGGATGAATTGAACTTTTTATCAGATAACAATGTCACTAACTCACAACAATACGAAGACCTGGAAAATAAACTCCTGGAACAATTAGAAGAAACCGACTTTGAGTTGGACCGTTTAGATGACCGTCTTTCAGAAGCTAACAAAATTATTGGAGCTTTATCAACTTATCAAGGCCAGTTGGCTAATGTAGAGGTTGCTGAAGAGATACTTGAGAAAAACCATATTGATAAGAATACAGACCCTTATCAAATGAAGAAAGTCTTGGAAGAAGTACAGTTAGAAAGAGCTGCTCTTAAAGAAAAACGTGATACGGTAGTAGCTAACTTAACCAAATACAAAACAATTGAGCAAGAGAAACAGCAGCATCAAAACAAAGAGAAGAAACAACAGCTTTAAAATATATCATTCAATAGGAATTGAAAACTGAATGGGGTATAATAACATAATGAATAATACAAATTTGAAAAAAACGATTGTTTTGATTGCTTTATTGACTGTGTTTTCGTTTATTACCCCCTTACTTTTAGATACTTTTCTTGGAGGACTATCTTTAGGAGAATTGTTGTCGTTTTATGCATCAATTTTTGGAACACTAATAACCTTAGTAGGTGTTGTTATGACCTTGAATTATCAAACACGACAATCAATGAGTGATGACGAGATCAAATATAAGCCTATCCTGAAAATTGATTCTGTTCCAACGGAATGTAAGGATTTTATTGGGAGGCGAGAAGTTCCTATTCTGTTTCCACCTAGTTATTCAATAAATGAATTTGATCAAGGAGATTTGAAGGATCCGTACTATTATCAATACAATGAAAACACAGAATTTCATATGATTATAAAAAATAAGGGTAGAGGGGAGGCAACGGCAGTTTCCCTAGACTCAGCAAAAATAGAGGACGTTAGTTGGGATGAGGAAAGTCATTTATATATTGGCACAAGTTTGCCGCTTTCCTTAGGTGATGAACTCTTAATAGATGATCGAGTTGATATAATTGTGACTTTCCCAAAATTTTTATTTTTGAAAAAAGATGAAGACTATAATCGTATCTTTATTGAGTTGACGTTGTCTTATGATGATATGTTTGAGAGGAATAGACGAAAGTTGACAATATTATCAGAATTTCGGATAGAACCTTTAGAAAAAGAAAACACTCCTCTCTTTTATAAAGACGGTTATGACTATTATCAGGTAGAGGTTAGATATATGGGGTCACAACAAAAAATAGAAGGACAGTAGGCTGTAGCCTATTGTCCCTTTTTTATTTTATTGTTATGATAGGCTTTGATAGACGGACAATAGGGTTAGGCAAAACAAGGAGGACAAAATGGCAAGAATTGGTTACGCTAGAGTAAGTACAATCGATCAGAATTTAGACCGACAGCTTGAACAACTGAAAGATACAGAAAAGATATTTAAAGAGGCTGCAAGTGGAGCGAATAAAGAACGTCCGCAGCTTAAAGCCTTACTAGATTTTATTCGTGAAGGTGATATTGTTGTTGTGACTGAGTTGGAAAGACTAGGCCGTAATAACAAGGATCTAACGTTTATAATGAACTATATTCAAGAGAAGGGGGCAACTCTGGAAGTTTTAAACCTTCCAACTCTTAGAGGGATTGAGGATGACAATTTAAGAAGGCTGCTTAACAACCTGATCTTGGAAATATACAAATACCAGGCACAGGCAGAAAGAGAACGTATTAAGGAACGTCAAGCCCAGGGAATTGCTCTAGCAAAAGCTCAAGGAAAGTACACAGGTAGAAAAGCATTATTTACAGAAGATGATGAACGACTTAAGCACGCATTTGATCTATATTTATCGGGTTATTCAGACAAAGATGTTGCCTCTATGACAGGGATCAATGAAAGAACCTTCAGAAGGTATAGAGAGAAGTACAATATAGTAAGATAATTTTTCTAAGAGCTGCGTTTCTATTTTTCAACAGTAGAAGAGATATAATCGTCTTGCTATCCCTTTAGGAACCCCCAAGCTCACAAGCTTGGGGGTTATGCTTTCCGTTATTTACTATCTTC
>NZ_JALT01000018.1:0-60806 GCF_000525585.1 Streptococcus sp. ACS2 | reverse complement strand
CCCAAAGCAAAAAGCCTTGCAATCAAGGCTTTTCATTATCCCTTTCGTTCAAAGGTTTCTAAGCTTTTACGAGCAGAGCGACACACTCAGCGGTTCGCTATCTCCGTTCTGTCTGCGTGCTAGCACTTGTCAATCACGGACAGCTATCGCATGGGCGGAAGTAAATGCTAATCTTCGTCGTTTTACTCCTTGACTAGCAAACTTACCGCCTCAACATGTGGAGTTAGTCAACATCTATATTATATAACAAAAATGAGTGAGTTGTTGTTTAAAATTAAACTGTAGAATGAAAATATTTAAAAAAAGTAGATCACTTTTAGAAGTGTCCTACTTGTATTATTTTCATTTAAAAAGGTATAAATTCTCAACAAAAGGGGGTTACTCCCGCGCCTTCGGGAAGGAAAAAAAGAAATGGCGCAAAATCAAGGTTTTATTTTTGAAATTTACCAGAAAATACCCTTAATGAAAGTAACGTAGTTCTTGTTGATGGTCATAGTGTGTTCTATTGATGCACGTTCAACGGTTACTAGATTTAGGTTAAAATCGTTAAAGCCCATATCATAGTTTAAAAAAGCGATTATACAAAAACTTGTATATCGCTCTGTTTGTTCACTTACTTTGACAAAGTGGAGGTATCTATCCTCAAGGTCCTCAATGCATTCCATACTGCCAGTAGCGTTACACCAACATCTGCAAAGATGGCCTCCCACATATTAGAAATTCCCAATCCACTTAGAACCAAGAAAATTAGTTTAACTACAATAGCCAAGGTCATGTTTTGTTGGGCTATTCTGACTGTCTTTTTTGCCAGTCGAATGACTTGAGGAAGTTTTCCAAGGTCATCATCCATCAGTACAACATCTGCTGATTCAATGGCTGCGTCCGAACCTAGCCCTCCCATAGCAATACCAACATCTGCCCTAGCAAGAACCGGTGCATCATTCACCCCATCTCCAACAAAGGCAACAGCCTGCTGAGACTGAGTCAGAATTTCCTCAAATGTACTCACCTTATCCTGAGGCAAGCAATCTCCAAATGCATCATTAAAGGCAAATTGCTGTGCAAATTCATCAACCACTGCCTGACGATCGCCTGAAAGGAGAACCGTCTTTTTAATTCCGACTGCCTGTAAATCCTTCAAGGCCTCGATGCTCGTCTCCTTCACTTGGTCTGTGATAAGGAAATAGCCTAGAAAATGACTGTCCTCTGCCAAATAGAGAACTGTTCCTGTGCTGTCAATAGCTGGATAAGCAATCCCTTGAACTTCCATTAATCTAGCATTCCCAAGATAGAGCTGTCTGCCATCTACCCTACCGGACATGCCCTGCCCTGGTAGCTCGGTAATCTGACTCACCCTATTCTCGTCCACTTCCTGTCCATAGGCTGTTCGAATAGAGTTTGCGATTGGATGATTGGAATAGCTTTCCAGATGGGCAGCGAGGTACAGAATATCATCCTCGACACCTTCTGCGTTGACAACGGTATCCACCGCAAAGATACCTTTTGTAATTGTCCCCGTCTTATCAAATACGACCGTATCCAACTTGGCAAGAGCCTCTAAATAATTCCCACCTTTCACTAAGACACCTAATTTAGATGCTCCCCCTAGCCCGCCAAAGAAACTCATTGGTACCGAAACCGCAAGAGCACAAGGGCAAGAAATGACTAAAAAGGTAAGTGCCCGATAAAGCCAAGTCGACCACTCCCCTAAACCAAGCAAGGGAGGCAGGCTTGCAAGCAGAAAAGCGATTCCGACAACCACTGGTGTATACACACGCGAAAAACGTGTGATCATCCGTTCCGTCTCCGCTTTTTTATTGCTTGCATTTTCAACTAATTCCAAAATTTTGTTGACCGTTGATTGCGAAAAAGTCTTACTCACTTCAATTACCAATGGACTAGTCAAATTGATCACACCACTTGTAATGTCCTCACCAACGCCAATTTCCCTAGGCAGTGATTCTCCTGTCAAGGCTGACGTATCCAGAATAGAACGACCTTCTCTGACCAGACCATCTAGGGGCACCTTCTCCCCAGGCTTAACTAAAATATGGTCCGCAACCCTTACTGTTTCAGGGTCTACTTGAACGGTTTCTCCCCCCTCTAGTCTCCAAGCCTTATCCGACCGAATATCCATCAATCGTGCAATGGACTGACGAGATTGAGAGGTGGCCTTATCTTGGAAATACTCCCCAATCTGATAAAAAAGCATGACGGCTACTGCCTCTGGAAATTCTCCCAAGAGAAAGGCTCCTAAGGTCGCGATACTCATCAAAAAGTTTTCATCAAAAAGATTACCACGTTGAATATTTTGAACCATCTTGATAAGAACCTTATGGCCGATAATGATATATAGGGTCAGATAATAGACCAGACGAATCCAGAAATACTCCTCTGGCAGGAAAAAGCCGAAGGCAAATAGAATCATAACAGCAAGTAGCAGCTCTTTCGCCCAATCTCGTTTTTCTGGAAGTGCCTCTTCCTTTTTCTCACTGATAACTTCGATTCCAGGTTCAATAGCATCCACCAAGTCAATAATTTCCTTATCTATCCCATCTTCGCTTTTTGTTTCCAAAATCAGCTTTTGAGCTATCAGATTGACAGTGGCAGATTCTACCTGCTCCAATTGATTGACAGCACGTTCAATCTTAGCAGCACAATTGCCACAGTCAATTCCTCGAAGTTCATACTCTTTCTTCATGTTTTTCCTCTTTCAAATGTTTCAGTGTCAAAGACAAGACTGCTGCGACATGATCGTCCGCAAGTTCATAATAGGTCATCCTTCCTTTTTTCTCCCCCTTGACCAATTGGCAGTCCCGCAGATAGCGTAGTTGGTGAGAAATAGCAGACTTGGTCATCTGTAACGCAATCGCTAAGTCTCCGACACAAATTGGATTTTGCCGTACTGCTTGTAAAATCCGCAAACGAGTTGGGTCAGAAATCGCCTTAAAAAAATTGGACATATTTAGCAATGTAACGGTATCAAACTCCGTCTCATGGACCCCTTGAATTAAATCTGGATTACAAGCTGTTAAACACTGTGACATATTTTCTATTCCTCCTATACTAAAGTTGTATCAAGTAACATCATGATTAGAAATCCGGCCATAACCCCACCTGTCGCAATATCGGTATTCTTGTGCTCTTGAGCACCTGGCACAAGTTCTTCCACTGCAACATAAATCATGGCTCCCGCCGCAAATAAGAGAGCATAAGGTAGTAGCTGGGTCATAGACATAACAGCATAGGCCCCTAAAACAGCTGCAATCGACTCAACAATCGCTGACATGGCGCCATAGTAGAAAGCTGATTTCCTACTTCGCCCTTCTACCCGTAGTGGCAAGGACAAGGCAGAGCCTTCTCGAATATTTTGGATGCCAATTCCCAAGGCCAATCCAAGGGCACTCATTCACGTAAAGGAAAGTCTAGTTGCGAGATTTGCCACACTAGCAAATGCCACACCAACTGCTAAGCCCTCTGGTATATTATGAAACACTACCGCCAGATAAAGCAGCATGGTCTTTGATAAGGGTCTTTTGGGATTCAAAATCCCTTCCTTATCACTCATCTGATGATTCAAATGTAGGTCGGGAACCAAATAATTAATAAAGCGGATAAATAAGCCCCCGACAATAGAACCAACAGCCGTCGTCAACCAGTAAAATCTGTTCGTAGCTATTGACTGGCTATAGTCCAAAGAAGGGACAAGCAAAGGCCAGACTGCCACTGCCGTCATAATGCCCGCTGCCAAGCCCATCATCATATCCATGAATTTTTGATGAATGGTTTTGACAAAAAAGACCAAACTAGCACCGATAAGGGTACAAAACCAGTTGAATAAGCCAGCTAATAAAGCTTGCATTACTGGTGATAGAGAAGAAAAATTACATCTCATACCTCAATAATCGATGATTCAGTTGAACAACCACTCAACTATTATCATTATAGTTGAACACTCGCTCAATTGTCAAGGAAGAAAGTAAAAAAGCTATGAGAAATCCCCATAACTTTGTAAATTATTGAAGCAATCTCGTGTTCTTAGAGAATATCACAATGCCATAAAAAGCCCAAAGGACTATTTGGAATTATCATATCATATAACGCTTCGACACAATTTAACGATTACTATATTGAGAAACAAACTTTACTCCTCAAGAAAGTTAGATGTTCCCAATGCTATCCGTAAGAGTACTTAAAACCTTGAAACATACTGATTTCAAGGTTTTTATAACGTGTTATTGTATCACCTAATTTCTACTGATTTCCATAGATCAAACCTTTCGTGATTTTTTCATATAGGTGGGTACGTTTCTATTCCCTCAAACTCCTTGTCAATGGAAATAAAAACGTACCCACAGTGTAAATGGAAATAGAATTTGAGAATTCCTAACTATCACTTCCACTCACTCCAAAAATTACTTACTCTAATACTTCCCCACCATAAAGCAAAAAGCCTTGCAATCAAGGCTTTTCATTATCCCTTTCGTTCAAAGGTTCTAGGCTTTTACGAGCAAAGCTACACACTCCACGTGGTGCGTTTGCGGAAATAAATCAACCGGTTGTACTTTCTTCAATTCATATCCCAATTCTTGGTAGAGTTTGATATCACGCGCCATTGTTGCTGGGTTACATGAGACATAGGTAATCTTTTCAGGTTGCATGGCAACACTGGCTTTGATGAAGCTTTCTGTCAAGCCCTTGCGTGGTGGATCCACAATGATAACATCTGGTCTGATGCCATCCTTGCTCCACTTGGCCATGGCATTTTCAGCTGAGTCAGCCACATAGTTGGCGTTAGTAATGCCGTTGCGTTCTGCATTTTTCTTAGCATCTTCGACGGCTGTTTCAATGACTTCAACGCCATAGACTTCCTTGACCTGTTTGGCGAATGACAAACCGATTGTCCCGATACCTGAATAGGCATCAATAACAATACTGTCGCTGTTTAGGTCTGAGAAGTCAATGGCTGTTTGATAGAGTTTTTCAGCCATCTCGGTGTTAACCTGATAGAAAGACTGGGCAGAAATCTCATAGTCATTACCCAACATACTGTCTGTGATGGTGTCTTGACCATAAAGGGTGCGGAACTCCTTGCCAAAGATGGCGTTAGTGTTCTTATCGTTGATGTTTTGGATGATAGAAACAACATTTGGGAAGGCTTCCGTAATCTTAGCAATGACTTGGTCAATACGGAAAATTTTTGGTCTAGTCGTTACAAAGACCAGCATCATCTGACCTGAATAGTGGCCACGACGAACCACCAAATGACGAATTAACCCTGTCTGCTCCTTCTCATCATAAGGTTTGAGGTCATAGCGGCGAAGAAGATCACGGACAAAGACAATGAGTTTATCAATTTCCTTGTCTTGGATGAGGAAATCTTCAATTGGAATCAAGTCGTGAGAATTCTTGCGGTAGAAACCTGTTTCAAGCTGACCTTTAACACGGCGAACGGGCACTTGCGCCTTATTACGGTAGGCGTAAGGCGTCTCCATCCCCAATGTTTGAGCGACCTCTACGTCTGAGATACCTGCTGTCTTATAGAGGTTGTCCACAACTTGTTTACGCTTGAACTTGAGCTGCTCCTCGTAGGTCATATGGCCAAAATCAGCAATTCCTGAACGTAGATAGGTTGCATCAATGTCCTGATTGCGGTTTGGTGAAAGGGTCACATACTCCTCAACCTTACCAAAGCCGATATTTTTCTTGAGCTTAAGCACTCGCATCTTGATGATTTCGCCTGGAAGGGCATTATCCACGAAAAAGACAAAGCCATCCACCTTGGCAACGCCTGCTCCTTCATGTGTCAAATCGACAATTTCAACTTCTACAATAGCGTTTTTATTTAACATAATTCAACTTTCTTTACTCTTATAGGGCTTAAGCATATCTTCCAAAGCCTTTTACTACCCTCCATTATAGCACATATAAATCAAATTTATGGCTGGCCATAAATAATATAGATTTTTCAGAAAAGTCATACAGTGCTATCATAGGTCCATGACAAAAAATTAAACGACTCAGCCGCTTGGCTAGATGTCGTTTCTATATAAAGGAGAATAATCATGCCAGATATTACCATTCATACAATCGAAACTGCACCGGAAGAAGTCAAAGACGTCCTTCAAACAGTCAAAGATGCCAATGGGGGATACATTCCAAACTTGATTGGTCTCCTTGCTAATGCGCCAACTGCGCTTGAAACTTACCGTACTGTCGGTGAAATCAACCGTCGCAATTCATTGACACCAACTGAACGTGAGGTTGTTCAAATTACAGCTGCTGTTACTAACGGATGTGCCTTCTGTGTGGCAGGTCACACAGCCTTTTCAATCAAGCAAATCCAAATGACACCTCAACTTTTGGAAGCCCTTCGTAACCGTACACCAATCGAAGATGATCCAAAACTTGATACCCTTGCTAAATTCACTATTGCTGTGATCAATACCAAAGGTGCTGTTGGTGACGAAGCCTACAATGACTTCTTGGAAGCTGGCTACACTGCACAAAATGCCCTTGACGTTATCTTGGGTGTCAGCCTTGCAAGCTTGTGTAACTACGCTAACAATCTCGCACAAACACCAATTAACCCTGAACTTCAAGAATTCGCTTAATGCAAAGATAAACTGATAAAGATAAACTAGAGGAGGACCTAAGCCTATGTCACATTTTTCAAAAGAATTCCTTACTTGGTTGGACACCAACGCTGACCATATTGACCAAGAGTCTGGACCAATTGCGGACCAACTTCTTGAAAAAATTGCTGAAAACGACGTCTTTAAGATCGGCGTACCTGCTGAGTTTGATGGCCTAGGTGGTGGTCCTACTCAAGTTGTTGATGTGCTTAATGAATTGGCACAACATTCTTTGACAGCTTCCTTTATTTCTTGGGGACACCGTACTTTCATCGAGTATATCCTAGCTAGCGACAATGCTTACCCTCGTGAAACATGGTTGAAAGAATTGTATACCGGTGAGCGTGCTGGTGGAACTGGCTTGTCAAATGCGGTCAAATTCTTGTCAGATATTGAAGAATTGAATGTTACCATCAGTCAAGAAGGTGATGACTACTATCTCGATGGCCGTTTGCCTTGGGTAACTAACCTACGTTCTGATAAATTCGCCGCTCTCTTTGCTGCTGACTTTAAAGACGGTAGCCAACCTTGGATTATTACTATTCCATCTGAAGCTGAGGGCCTTAGCCGTTCTGAAGATTTGGAATTCGTTTCCCTTCAAGGTGCTAACACTGCTTCTCTTACTTTCGATCACGTTAAGTTAGATCCTAATTGGGTCCTTTCAAAAGAGGGTACAGACTATATTGCTAAAACACGTCCGAACTTCCTTGGCTTCCAGTTTGGTCTTGCCTTTGGTTTGGCACAACGTTCTCTTGATGAGGTTGAAGCTAGTCTAAACAGTAACCGTAGCGTTCTTCGTGAGGAATTTGAAGCAACACGTGGAAATCTTCTTGCTATTCAAGACCAACTCTTTGCGGGTCTTAATGATGCTAATTATTTCATTGAAAAACCACGTGAACTTTTCCAATTGCGTATCGATATTGTCGACGTCGTAGCCAACAGCCTGCTCCTCGAACTTCAGGCTAGTGGTGGTCGTGGCTATTTGAAAGAATCAGAGTCAAGCTTTATCCGTCGTTGGAATGAAGGCGTCTTCCTTCCAATTGTATCTCCGAGTGCGGTACAGCTTCGTCACATTCTTGCAGCTAGCTAGAAAGGTCGGTAGACCAATGAAGGTATTTTTTAAGAAAATTCCCTTGGCCCTATCTAGTCTAGTTCTTGCCCTCTTTAGTTTATCCAATCAAATAAACCACTATGCCCTGATTGCTCAGGGCATTTGGTTTCTGGCAAGTATAGGTTTTATGCTTATACTAGGACGCTTGATTCTTGGCTTTGAACAAGTAAGGGAAGATTTGCACAATCCAGTCATTGCTTCGGCCTTTGCTAGCTACTTTATGGCTGCCTTTCTCTTTGCCAGCCGCCTTCCACTAGCTCAAATAGGCTTAAGTGTGACTTGGGTTGGGCTCCTTGGACTTTATATTGCCTATATTATTTTTTTCAGTCTGCGTTTTATGCGCCCACTATCTTTGAACCAAGTCTTTCCAAGCTGGTTCGTGATCTACGTTGGACCTGCTATCAGTCTTGTGACAGTACCAGCTAGTGTTCCAACTAGCATCAAGGGACTTATTCTAGGAGTAACGGGATTAACGACTCTAGCCCTCTTTCCACTTGTTTTATGGAGAATGAAACAGATAGCCATCCCTCACCTATATCAGCCTATACTTGCTATTTTAGCAGCACCTCTGGCCCTTCTCATTACCAGCTCAATCAAGAGTAATCAAAGACCTGCAACTATCATTTTACTTGCCCTACTTTTATTCTCACAAGTATTCTTTTTCTATGCTCTTAATCTCTTTGTAAAACTGGTTAGAAAAGGCTTTATACCACTTTTTGCTGCTTTTAGCTTTCCCTTGGTCAATAGTGTCAATGCTTTTAAGGCAGCCACAACCAGTCTTGAGCTAGCCAATCCAGCTACCCAATTGGTTTATAAGGTAGAGTTCGTCATCGTTCTTGTTATCATGACCTATTTGCTCTATCATTTTCTAAAACTCTTATACAAGGCGCTTATACAAGCTCTTCATACCAAAAAAGAAGCAGGTTCAGTGTGAACCTGCTTCTTTTCTTATCTAAATCCTAGTTCTTTTAATTTTGCCTGGTAACTGTCAAAATCAATTTCGATTCCTTGACCGCCATACAAATCATAGCTGTCAATCCAATCACCATCTGAAGGAATGGTTTGCGAATTAATACCTTTTTTGAAACTACCAGCATTTGAAAGTCCCAAGTCCAACATGTCCGTCATACTCATATTGGTTGAGGTCAGTGAGTAAACCTTTCCCAAAGCCTCAGGCCCTTTGAAGAGGCTAAGTGGATTCTTAAGCTGCTTCATGACAGCCTGCATCACTTGTTGCTGGCGCTTGGTACGGCCATAATCTCCCTCGTCATCCTTACGGAAACGGGCGTAATTCAGAAGGGTGCGGCCATCCATATCTTGCTTACCAACTTTTATGGTTTGATTTGGCACGTGACCGTTTTTATCCATTTTCAAATCATCTGGAACTTGAACTGAAGACACTTTTTTACCATCAATGGTCGCAAACTTCGCATTGATTTCCACACCATTTGGAAAGAGGGTATCAACCCCTGTCGCAAAGGTTTCAAAGTCAACCATGGCATAGTACTTAATATCAATGTCAAAGTTTCGTTTGAGGGTCTCACGCATGAGTTCTGCCCCTTGATGATTATTTTGCTCACCAATATTGAAAGCCGTATTAAGTTTCAAGTCCTGAGAATAGTCGGTTTCTGAAGCCCCCTTGATATTGACCAAGGTATCTCGCATAAAGCTAACCATCTTAATCTTACCTTCTTTATTGCCCACATTGACAACCATGATGGAGTCCGTTCTGGCATCGGTAGAGTCTTGGCTAACTCGCTGGTCAGAACCTAGAATAAGGATATTAACCCCATCCTTGGTATCCTTACCATTAAAGGTCTCAACTACGGCAGGCTGGTAGGATTTACCATTATTACCTGCAGCAGAAAGGTCTGTCCCCTTGTAAAATTGATAGGCCATGGCTATCACTAGGAACACAACTCCAAGGCTCAAGCAACTAAGCACCAGCTTAACAACTTTCTTGAGCCTTCTCTTTTTCTTTGGTCGCTTCTTCTTGGCTACTTGCGACTTGGACCTTGGAGCCGACGTTGCTGAAGGAGTTGCTTGTCTTTGAACCTTTTTACGTTTAGGTTTACTTTGAGCGACTTCCTCCCGATAGACAGGCAAACCTTCCTCAGTTAGCTGATTGACAGACTCATAATCACGTTCTTGATAGTAGTCAGAACGATTGTCATAAGGCTGGCGCCATGCTGCTTGATAGTCCTCTCTTTGCGCTTGATACCGCCGCTCAGCTTCATAGGCATCCAACTTTCCTTGAAGATAATTGAATTCTGAGGCCTGCTGTCCATTCAGGTGAGCAAGATTTTTTAAAAGATAGCTGTAACGTAACCGTTCATGATGCGTAAACGGCCCATTGTTAGATTTGGTCATAAGATTTCCCTTTAAATTTCATAGACTTGGTAAGCACCCAAGATTTTATATCCAATTCCAACTGCAGTCAGCTCTTCAAGAGCGAACTGAGCCAACTTTTCCTTTGTATAATCACAATCAATAATAAAGAAATACTCGCCAAGTACCGTCTTCAAAGGACGACTTTCTATCTTGGTCAAGTCAATGCCTCGCCAGGCAAAGGTCGATAAGGCCTTGTAAAGTGCCCCTGGCATATTGTCAGGCAGGGTCAAGGCCAGCGTTAATTTGCAATCAATCTGATTGAGCGGAATCTCAGGAACGGTGTTCCCCAACACCCAAAAGCGGGTATAATTCTTTTCAATCTCCTGAATATCCTTAGCCAAGATTTGAAGACCGTATTCCTTAGCAGCTGCATGCGGAGCGATGGCCGCATATGGCTGATCTGGATTATCAGCGACAAAACGCGCCGCAAAGGCTGTACTTGCTGTTGTCTCAATCTTGGCATGTGGAAAATGCTGTTTAATATACTTTTTCCCTTGGGCAATAGCCTGTGGGTGTGAGAAGATTTTCTCAATTTTCTCATGATGTTTCGTCGCCATCAACTGCTGCTTGATGGGCTGAACAATCTCTGCCACAGCACGAATATCGGCCTGATGGAAGAGATAGTCTAAACTCTCATGAACAGAGCCCTCAATGGAATTTTCCACCGGAATGACCGCATAATCCACACGTCCCTCTTCATAAGACTTGATAACCTCGGTAATGGTCCCTAGAGAAACCAATTCTGCCTCAGGAAAAGCCTTTAAGGCTGCATTATGCGTAAACGACCCACTAGGGCCCAAATAACCTACATACATTTGATAAACCTTGCTACTTCTTCTGGCGTTCGGTTATCAACTGTGACAACCAAATCTGCTAAATCTTGATAGAGTGCCATTCGACCGTCATAAATAGCCTTAAAATCCTCTTTGGAATGATTGAGAAAGAGTGGGCGCTGATTCTTGGTATCCTTTTCAATGCGATCATAGACCACATCGAAAGAAGCATGGAGCCAAACGTTATGCTTACGATTTTTCGTCAAGAGCTGACGATTGCGCTCCGTCACAACGACACCACCTCCAGTAGAGATGATGACGTCATCTCCCTCTTGAAGGAGTTCCTCCAAAGTCTCAGACTCAATCTGACGAAAGGCTGCTTCACCTTCTTTTGCAAAAAAATCAGCAATGGGCATGCCGATTTTCTCCTCGATGACCTGATCCATATCCACGAAACGACCATCCAGGTATGGGGCAACGGAACTCTTACCAACTCCCATAAAGCCCAATAAAACCTTAGCCATGGAGCAATCCTTCCAAATCACTAAAGAAGCTTGGGTAACTTGTATTGATAGCTTCCGCACGTTGCAAGTCAACCTCACCATCTTGAACCAAAAGGGCAGCAATAGCTGTCATCATACCAATACGGTGGTCACCCAAGGTATTAACCTCTGCCCCATGAAGAGCCGTCTTACCAGTGATAATCATACCATCCTCAGTTGGTACAATATCAGCACCCATAGCATTCAAGGCATCCGCTACCACCTGAATACGGTCAGTCTCTTTGACCTTAAGTTCTTCAGCATCACGAATCACAGTCTCACCTTGGGCTTGTGTCGCCAAGAGTGTGATAATTGGAAGTTCATCAATCAAACGTGGAATGATATCTCCACCAATTTCAGTTCCTTTAAGTTCTGAAGTTTCAACCGTAATGGTCGCAGATTTAGCAACCTGGTCAATATCTGAAAGGGTAATCTTACCACCCATGTCTTTGATCACATCAATGATACCCGTACGCGTCTCATTGATACCAACATTTTCCAAGACAATCTTAGAGTTAGGTACCACAAGTCCTGCTACCAACCAAAAGGCAGCTGAAGAAATGTCACCTGGAACCACAACTTCTTGAGCAGTGAAAGTTTGGCCACCAGAAATACGAATTTCCTTGCCATCTACCTGAAGCTGACCACCAAACTGCTGAATCATATCTTCCGTATGATTACGTGTTTTTTCCTTCTCGATGATAACAGATTCGCCATCAGCTTGAAGAGCTGCAAAAATAAGGGCAGATTTAACCTGAGCAGAGGCCACAGGCAATTGGTAATGAATAGGTTTAAGAGACTTGCTACCATGCATTTTCAAAGGTGGCAAATCGCGATCCGTCTGACCTGATACCTCTACACCCATCTGACGCAAGGGAATGGTCACACGGTCCATAGGGCGTTTTGAAAGGGAATCATCCCCAAACATCTCTACATCGAAATCTTGACCAGCGAGCACACCTGAAATCAAGCGAATGGATGTTCCAGAGTTACCCATGTCCAATTTGTTTTGAGGAGCCTTGAGACCATCAAAACCAACACCGTGAATGCGAACCACATCACCGTCATCCTCGATAGTCACACCCAGATCACGAAAGACCTGCATGGTTGAGAGGACATCCTCACCTCGTAAAATATCACGAACAGTTGTCACACCTTTAGCAAGACTTCCGAACATAATCGAACGGTGACTGATTGACTTGTCACCAGGGATACGCAAGTTGCCATGAAGACCTTGTGCCTTGGTTTCTAGTTTCATAGGTTACTCCTGAAAATTTTATAGTTGCTCTTATTATACCATAATTAAAAGCCTAACCATAGACTGAATTGTCAAAATATTCACTCTCTAGTATTAGTATACTTTTCTCTTAGCAAGGCAACTGCCTCTTGAACACGGTTCCGAATTAAGTTAGCAGACTCCTCCAAGAGACGATCTTCCTCAGCCGACAAAGACAAGTGAACAGGAGCAACCACCCCTTGACGTCCTAAAATAACTGGATAGCCAAGATAGGTCTGATAGGCTTCTTGATAGCTCGATACCGCCACTTCTTCTTGAGCATCAGAAAGGATAATGGCCACTAAACGAAGAGCCGCACTGGCAATGCCGTATGAAGTATAGCCCTTACCATAAAAGACCTTGTGACCACCCTTCATAGAAGCCATAAAAAGATTTTGACGCTCTTCTTCACTGGTCAATGCTGTAATATCTTGACCTTTGACCTTGACTTGACTCCAGGCTGTAAATTGGGAATTCCCATGTTCGCCAAGATTGTAGCCGGATACTGATTTTGGATTGACTGATAAATCATCTCCTACCGCTGCCTTCATTCTAGCTGTATCGAGTAGAGTCCCTGTCCCAATCACACGTTCTCTTGGCCAACCTGTGAACTCTTGATAGAGGGCTGATACGGCATCTACAGGGTTTGAGATAACCAAGAGTATGCCTTTAAAATCCAATTTTTTGAGTTCCTGAGAAACCTGATAAACAGCTTCTCGGGTAAATGGAAATTCAGCAAAACGGTCCTCACCGGCATTATGCTGTAACTGAATATTTCCAAGGGATGAAATAATCACATCAGCATCTTCAAGTGCTGCATAATCATTAACCACGATGTTGGCATAGCTAGGCAGATTGGCCATAGCATCTTTAAAATCCTGGGCATCCGCCTCAGCCTTTTTCTCATTGATATCTATAAAGACATAACTATCAGCCAAACCTTGAGCAATAGCTCCATGAGCTACCGCAGCTCCAACATTTCCCATACCAATAATTCCAATTTTACGAGCCATCATTTTCCTCCTTAATATTTGATCTTCATTCTTAGAGAATCTCTTTTGAATGCAGAAAAGGGCCTGTCAACCGACACACCCTCTCTGATTAGCTATTCAATTCTTGCAAAGGTTTGAAGATGATACGTTCAATATCATTCAAATAAACAGACAAGCCTTGTTGTGCAGCCAAGTATTCTTTCAAAAGGTCATTAGCTTCCACTTTTTGCCCCAATTCTTGAACAGCTGCTTGTTCTTCTGCTGTTGGCATTGTACCAGCTTGCATTTTAGCATAGAAATCCTCTTGGAAATCAGTGAACTCTTTGAAAAGAGCACTAGCCTCAGCATCAGCTGCGATAGCTTCTTTTTTCTCTACCAAAGTTTTGTACTCAGGAAGGGCACGAATGCCACGTTCCAACTCATTTGCTAAATCATAAATATTTGTCATTTTATTCTCCTAGGCGATCACCACATGATAGTCTGTATTGGCTTCAATAACAGTCTTAGCATGTGTACGATCTTTTTCATTTTTAAAAGTAATTTGAAGGATACCGTGAATATCTTCACGATTTTCTTCATTGATACGAAGGTTAACCAAAGACGTTCCTCGCAACAATTCCATAATGCTAAGGATAACGTCCTCACGGTCAGGCACATCCACGAAAATATCGAAGGCACTTTCCACGCCACCTTTTTTGTGGATTTCCATCTCTTTACGCTTCTTACGACCATTGTCAAAGAACTCCCAAATGGCATTCTCATCCTCAGCCTTAATCAAGTCAGCCACATGGTCCAAACGTTTTTTGAAATCTTCAATACGATCCAAAACAGCAAGCCCATTAGTCATGAGAATGGAAGCCCACATACCCGGTTCACTCTCAGCAATACGGGTCATATCTCGGAATCCCCCAGCCGCAAAGTGATTAGTCATCTCGTGAGCCTGAGCATAATCAGCAGCCTGCTCCATAAGACCTGATGCCAACAGGTGTGGAAAATGACTGATTTGACTGGTTACACGGTCGTGTTCAGCCGCATCAATCTCCACAAAACGTGACTTAAGCCCAGACAAGATGTCCTTAAGCTCTGGGATAGTTGTCTCTCTTGTCAAACTTGTCGGTGTGAAAATATAATAGGCGTTCTCAAAAAGCGTCACGTCAGCTGCTATAGCCCCTGATTTATGGGAACCAGCCATAGGGTGGGAACCTACAAACTGAACATTTTTACCTGTTAGGTAACGTTCAGCTGCCTCAACGATATCCAACTTAGTAGACCCTGCGTCTGTGATGATGACATTATCTTTGAGATCTAAGTCAGCCAATTCCTGCAAGTAGGCCACAGTTTGCTTAATTGGCACTGCAAGGATAATCACATCAGCAAGTGGGGCAAACTCTTTGAAATCACTGGTTGCACAGTCAACGATACCACGCTCAAGCGCAATATTTCGAGAATAGTCAGAGCGATTATATCCAAGAATCTCATAATCAGGGTGGTCTCTTTTAATCCCTAAAGCCAAGGAACCACCAATTAATCCCAATCCTGCGATATAAATTGTTTTCTTACTCATTACTACTCCCATCTATTGTCTGATGTTGCTTAAAAGTTTTTCACATAGTCACGGTGACGTGCTACCGCTTCTTTCAATTCTTCCATGTTATCGGAAGAGAATTTGTCCAAGATTTCATTAGCTAGGACTGTAGCAACTACGGATTCCATAACAACACCTGCTGCCGGCAAGGCCGTTGGATCTGAACGCTCAACTGTTGCCTTGTAAGGTTCGTGTGTTTCGATATCTACTGACATCAAAGGCTTGTAAAGGGTTGGAATGGGTTTCATAACCCCACGCACCACAATCGGTTGTCCATTGGTCATACCACCTTCGAAACCACCAAGATTGTTAGTGCGACGTGTATAACCATCCTCTTCATTCCAGAGAATCTCGTCCATCACTTGAGAGCCCTTGAGGTAGCCATCTTTGAAACCAAGACCAAATTCCACACCCTTGAAGGCATTGATGGATACAACTGCTTGAGCAATCTTAGCATCAAGTTTTGTATCCCATTGCACATAAGAACCAAGACCAACAGGAACACCACCAACGATAGTTTCAACGACACCACCGATTGTGTCTCCCTCTTTTTTGATTTGGTCAATGTAATCTTTAATCTCTTGTTCACGTTCTTGGTTAACAACTGAAATTTCTGATTGTTGAGCCAATTCCTTGATTTGAGCTACCGTTAAATTCTCAGGCACATCAATTTCCTTACCACCAAAGACAACAACATGGTTAGCAATTTCAATATCGAGCTCAGCCAAGATACGTTTAGCGACAGCACCTACTGCCACACGCATAGTTGTTTCACGCGCACTAGAACGCTCCAAGGAATTACGCAAATCATCGAAACGGTATTTCATTCCACCAACCAAGTCAGCATGTCCTGGACGTGGGTGAGTGATTTTACGTTTGGTTTTCAAACGGTCTTCAATGTCTTCCACAGCCATGATGTCCAACCATTTTTGATGGTCCTTATTGATAACATGAAGGGTAATCGGAGCCCCTGTTGTTTTCCCATGACGAACACCAGAAGTGATTTCAACTTTATCAGACTCAATTTTCATACGGCCACCACGACCATAACCACCTTGGCGGCGTTTCAAATCAGCATTGATATCTTCAGCCGTCAAGGGAAGACCAGCTGGAACACCTTCAATAATTGCTGTTAAACGTGGGCCATGAGACTCACCTGCTGTTAAATATCTCATTTATTTCTCCAAGTACTCTTTCATTTCAACTAAAGGAATCTGATTGATAGCTGCCTTACCAATCTCTGGAACGATAACTGTCTTAATGCTATTGCCACGAGCTTTTTTATCATGTGTGAGGGCTGTATAGAGCTCCTCAACACGCCATGGCTCATAGTCTACTGGCAAGCCAAATTTGACACACATCTCAGCGATTTGACGTGTGATCCCCTTAGGCATCAGACCTTTTTCCTCAGCAACTCGTGAAATCTGAACCATTCCGATAGCTACCGCTTCACCGTGCATGACTTTACCGTAACCAGCTGTTTGTTCAACGGCATGCCCAATCGTATGACCAAAGTTTAGGTACATACGGACACCACCTTCAAACTCATCTTCGACCACAATTTTACGCTTCACATTACATGAACGGTAAATAATGGTTTCTGAGTTTTCTAGGATACTGTGAACCGAACCATCAATGCTTTCAAGGAGGTGCCAAAGTTCAGGATCGTCAATCAAACCGTATTTGACAACCTCACCCATACCTTCGATCAATTCACGTTTACCAAGTGACTCAAGGACATTAGGGTCAATCAAAACCCCATCAGGCTGAGCAAAAGTTCCCACGATATTTTTAGCAAATGGTGTGTTCACACCCGTCTTACCGCCAATAGATGAATCCACTTGGGCAGTGAGACTAGTTGGAACCTGAACGAAGTGAATGCCACGCATATAAGTTGAAGCAACAAAGCCTGCCAAGTCACCAACAACACCGCCACCAAGAGCAAGAATACCATCACTACGAGTCATGCCATTCTTAATCAAAAACTCATAAGCCTTGTTAACAGTTTTTAGATTTTTACTCGCTTCACCTTCTAGAAAATCAAAAACGACAACCTCAAAACCTTCGTGCTCCAAGCTAAGCTTAACTCTTTCAGCGTATAAGCCACCCACATGGTTGTCTGTAATAAGGGCAATCTTTTGTGGTTCCCAAAGTGACTTCACCCATTGACCGACAGTCTTAAGGGCTCCTTTTTCAATAATAATGTCATAAGGGTTATGTGTTAAATTTACCTCTAGTTTCATCGTCGTCCCCTCCTAGCTATTGTAAATATTTTCTAATTCCTGCCAAATGGCGTCTGTTGGCATGTCCTTGCCTGTCCACAATTTAAAGGCACCTGCTGCTTGATGAAGCAACATGCCAAGTCCATTCACAGCCTCTATTCCCTGTTTCCTAGCTAAGGCCAAGAAAGGTGTTTCAAAAGGCTGATAAATGATATCAGCAACCAAGAGTCCCTTAGGAAATTTTGTATCTGTAGGAATAGGCAAGGATGCGCCATACATACCTACACTCGTCGCATTCACCAATAAATCAGCCTGGCCTAGTTCCTCTTTAAAATACTTAAGATCATTTAAAGCATGAAACTCCAAGTGACAAGTTGTCTGTTCAAGTAAGGACTTAAAGCTCTCTTTTGCCTTATCCAATGACTGAGGACGAACATAGACACTTACTTTTTTGGCACCATCAAGAACTGCCTGCGTCACAATAGCTTTAGCCGCACCACCAGCACCCAAAATCATCAGATGGGCATCTTTAGGGCTAAAGTTCTTTAGACTAGCAAAAAAGCCAAAACCGTCCGTATTATGACCAGTCAAACGCCCATCACGATTAACAACTGTATTGACAGCACCAATCAGTTGAGCTGCAGGACTAATCTCATCCAAAAAAGGAATGACTGCTTCCTTATATGGCATGGACAAATTGATACCGAACATGTCGTAACGTCTAATATTTTTAACTGTCTCGGCTAGGTCTGATTCCGGAATCTCCCAGGCCACATAAACACCATTAACTTGTGTCTTCTCAAAGGCCGAATTATGAATGAATGGCGAAATCGAATGCTTGATTGGATTGGCGACAACAGCTGCTAGGCGTGTGTGTCCATCAATCTGCATCCAAAACCTCCCTGATTCTGCGCATATCTGCTAAACTAATTTGTCCTGGAGCACTGGCATTATCAAGACTGGCAAAGGTCCATGATGACCCTATCAAGTCGCCCGCAAAACGTGACAAACGACCTAGTTTACCCATTGACATGGTCACAAACTCCTGCTCAGGATTAAAGGCCTTAAAGCCACGTGTGAAGTTCATAAGGTCGAGAACATCCTGCTCATTCTTAGGCATAACTGCCACCTTAACCACTCGTGGTGTCAAGTTTGCCATCTCAGACAAAAGTTCCATGAGGTTTTCAGGTGTCTCCTCAAAGTTATGATAAGACAAAACCAAGTTTGAAAATTCGAGCATTTGATCAAAGACAGCCTTACGTGTGAAATACTCAAAATCAATATAATCTGGCGAATAAATCGCAGCTACATCCTTAATCAGTGCGACATATTCCGCATCCGTTAACTCAAGCCTACCACCTTCACGCGTTGTACGGATGGTAAAGACAATCTCAAAGCCTGCGAATTTCTCGAAAATAGCCGGAGCAACCGTTAAGATACTATCCTTATCTAAAAAATCTGCACGCCATTCAATAATGTCTGTCCCCTCAAAACGAGACAGTTCAAGCGCTTGTGCCTCCTCTAAACTAGTTGGCATAATCGGAACTACAATTTTCATTTATTTACCTTTATTGTGTATACTTTCAAATAATTTGATGTTGGATCATTAGGATTGACGGTAAAATCCGCTGGTAATTGTTGCAGGTTAACGAAGTCCGCTGAAACATCTCCCAAGCCCTTACGTAGTTGTTTCTTAAACTGTTGCACTGTCATATTAGCAGCATTGGTACTTGCGATGATTGTCCCATGCTCTGATAAAATATCAAGACTTTGTGCAATTAACTTGTGGTAATCCTTATTTGCTGAGAAAGTGCGTTTCTTATTTCGAGCAAAGCTTGGCGGATCGATGACGATAAGGTCATAAGATAAGCCTTTTTTCTTTGCATATTTGAAATAATCGAAGACATCCATCACGACCAAGCGATGATTTTCCATACTGAAACCATTAGCTTCAAAATGAGCCGTCGATAATTCACGTGAACGCTTAGCCAAATCAACTGATGTCGTTTCAACCGCTCCACCCATAGCCGCAGCAACTGAAAAAGCTGCCGTATAGGAGAACATATTCAAAACTGATTTCCCCAAAGCTAAGCCATTAACTAAACCATCACGCACTTCATGCTGATCAAGGAAAATCCCCGTCATTAGCCCATCATTGAGGAAAACTTCATAAGTTACCCCATTTTCTAAAATGGTGAAGGTATCAGCCGCCTCTTGCCCAAAAAGATGGTCTGATTCGAAATCAAGACCCTTGAAGCGGATTTTCTCATAGCCTCCCAAGACCTCAGGAAAGACCATTTGGAAAGCCTCTACAATATCATTTTTCAAGGAATAAACAAAGGCATTGTACCATGAAAAGAGGGCATAATCCCCATATAAATCAATTGTGAGACCACCAAAATCGTCACCATCTTGGTTGAAAAGACGAAAAGCTGTCGTCAACTCATTATCATAATAGGATTGACGTTTGGACTTAGCCCTTTCAAAAAGGCCTTGAAAATAAGTCACTGTCAATTGTTGTTTTTTAGGGGACAGAAACCATCCTATCCCCTTATTTTGACTTGACAAATAGCCCGTTCCTAAAAAGTCTTTGGATTGGCTATACAGATAAACCAACTGATTATTTTCAGTTATATTTGGAAAATCTTCAGCTAAAAGAAGCTGTTTTCCTTGTTTGATTTTTTTCTCCGCAAAGGGACTTACCGTCAATATGCTCATGTTACTATTATACCAAAAAAATGCTATTATTTCTGTTTCGTGACTAGATTTTATCAATTATATGTCAAGGAATATCACACTCAATGGCAGTAAATTTTTGAGAGTCATTATCATATTTGGTATAATGATTAAGATAATATAGAATCAAAGGAAGTATTACTTTGAAAAAAATTACTGAAGCCTTTTGGAAAGGAGTTTCATCAAGACTTGGATTTATCCTCTTGTTACTCTTCTTTTACTGGCTAAAAACCATATTCGCTTATTACGTCAACATTAATCTTGAGTTGGAAAGCAGATATCAGGTTATGCTTTCGCTGATTAACCCTATTCCACTAGGATTAATGCTTCTAGGTTTAGGACTATACTTCAAGAAACGACGTTTCTTTTATAGTATTACCATTGCTATCTATGTCATCCTTAACCTCTTACTTATCGCTAATGTGATTTACTTTGGAGAGTTTACAGACTTCATCACTGTAAATACCATCCTAGCAAGTTCTAGTTCGGCAGCAGGACTAGGAGACTCCGCCAAGAACCTTCTTGAGCCAAGCTATCTCTTCTACCTGATTGATGTACCTTTCTTCATCTATGCTGGTTTCAGGAAGAAGCTTAAGATGGACAGCAAGCCATTTAACAAACGAGCTAGTTTTGCCGTTACTGCACTGTCGACACTCCTTCTCTCAGTTAACCTCTTCTTAGCGGAAGTTAACCGTGGCGAGTTGTTGACACGTGGTTTCTCAAATAACTATATTGTTCGTGCTATGGGGATTCCCTTCTTCACAGCCTATTCTGGTAACTTAACTTATCAGGCCTCACAGGCTCGTTCGTCTGCAACAGCTGAGGATATGAAAAAGGTTGAAGCTTACGTTAAAGAGCACTATGCAGCACCTGATCCTAAGTATTACGGAATTGCTAAAGGAAGAAACGTCATCGTTATTCACCTGGAAAGCTTCCAACAGTTCCTCATTGATTACAAGCTCAAAGTAGACGGTCAAGACTATGAGGTTACACCATTCATCAATTCCATTTACCACTCAAACGAAACTCTAGCCTTTTCAAACTTCTTCCACCAAGTAAAATCAGGGAAAACTTCTGATGCTGAAACCTTGATGGAAACGTCTCTCTTTGGACTAAGTACAGGGTCATACATGGTAAACTATGGTGGTACCAATACAGCCTATGCTGCGCCATCTATCCTAGCTCAAACAGGTGACTATACGTCAGCTGTTTTCCACGGAAACACTGGATCCTTCTGGAATCGTAACAATACCTATAAACAATGGGGGTATAACTACTTCTTTGACTCATCAGCCTTCACTGAAAAAACTGATGAAAACTCCTTCCAGTATGGTCTAAATGACAAGTACATGTTCCCAGATTCCATCAAGTATCTGGAACAAATGCAACAACCTTTCTACGTTAAATACCTTACAGTATCTAACCACTACCCATATACTTCTCTCTCAGGCGATGAAAAGGAACAAGGTTTCCCACTTGCCGAAACAAAAGACGAGACAGTCAACGGATATTTTGCAACAGCTAACTATCTTGACTCAGCAATCAAAGACTTTTTTGATTACCTCAAGGAAACCGGTCTTTACGATAACTCGATTATTGTCATGTACGGTGACCACTATGGTATCTCTGATACACGAAGCAGCAATCTCGCTGAACTTCTCGGTAAGAACCCTGAAACTTGGTCAAACTATGATAAAGCCATGCTTCAACGTGTTCCTTACATGATTCATATTCCAGGCTATACTGGTGGTGGTATCTCTAACACCTTTGGTGGTGAGGTTGATGCCCTTCCAACTCTCCTTCACGTTCTTGGCGTTGACACTAGCTCTTATATCCAGATGGGACAAGACCTCCTATCTCCTGATAATAAGCAAACCGTCGCATTTAGAACCTCAGGTCAATATGTTACTCCTCAATACACCAGCTACTCTGGTCGACTTTATAACACTCAAACAGGGGAAGAAATTACCAACCCTGATGAGACAACTAAAAAAGATAACGAAGCCATTCGTAAGGCAGTAGCAACTCAGCTTTCGATGAGTGACGCTGTTCAAACAGGTGACCTTCTTCGTTTCTATACGCCAAACGGTTTGAAGCATGTTGATTCTAGCAAGATTTCCTACACTAAACAGATGGATCAACTAAAAGAAATCAATAAAAAGCTGAAAGATAAATCAACCAGCCTCTACAAACAAAAAGGCAATAAATCGACAGCTGATCTATTCAAGACCCCATCTTACAAGGAACTACATCCTGCAGAATCTGAATCAAGCTCAAGTTCAAGTGAATCAGAGTCTAGTAGCTCTTCAACGGAACAACAATAAGCCTTAAAAGCAGTCCTATTTGGACTGCCTTTTTAGATTAAACAATTATCAATCGTACTTAACTAGAAAATCATAATCCTCATAGCACTCGCCTCAAACATATTTCTTGCTAGTTTGCTATAAGCGTGATTAAATAGAGTTTGTAAGAAAACTTATAAAGGAGAACAGATATGAATCCAATGGACCTATTTAACCAAGTAAAAGAAATGATCGAAAAGAAAGATTTCGAAGCTGCTAAAAAGTTTGTCGATGACAATAAAGATGATTTGGGCGAGTACTTCGACCAAGCTAAATCTCTTGTGTCAGGCAACGAAATGGTCAGTGGCGCTTTAGACAAGATTAAAGGTCTATTCTAAGACGAAATCCCCGCAGTCAATAGGATTGCGGGGGCTTTTTATGTCTAGAAGTCCCATTTAGAGACGGTGCCTAGCTTAGTCAAAAGTTCTTTAGAACAAGCAAAAAAAGAGATTCCCTAAGGAACCTCTTTTTATTCTATATGACTATAGAATTATTTTTTCAAGTTGTAGAATGATTTCAAACCACGGTATTCTGCAACTTCACCAAGTTGGTCTTCGATACGAAGCAATTGGTTGTATTTAGCGATACGGTCAGTACGTGACAATGAACCTGTCTTGATTTGACCAGCGTTAGTTGCAACTGCGATATCAGCGATTGTTGAATCTTCAGTTTCACCTGAACGGTGTGATACTACTGCTGTGTATCCAGCTTCTTTCGCCATTTCGATAGCGTCGAAAGTTTCAGTCAAAGTACCGATTTGGTTAACTTTGATAAGGATTGAGTTAGCAGCGTGTTCTGCAATACCTTTTTCAAGGTAAGCTGTGTTAGTTACGAAGAAGTCGTCACCAACCAATTGAACTTTACCACCAAGACGTTCAGTAAGAGCTTTCCAACCGTCCCAGTCGTTTTCGTCCATACCATCTTCGATAGTGATGATTGGGTATTTGTTAACCAATTCTTCAAGGTAGTCGATTTGTTCTGCAGCAGTACGAACAGCAGCGCCTTCACCTTCAAATTTAGTGTAGTCGTAAACTTTACGTTCTGCATCGTAGAATTCAGATGATGCACAGTCAAATCCGATAAATACGTCTTTACCTGGTACATATCCAGCAGCTTCGATAGCTTTGATGATAGTTTCAACACCATCTTCAGTTCCGTCGAAACGAGGTGCGAAACCACCTTCGTCACCTACGGCTGTTTCAAGTCCACGTTCTTTAAGGATTTTCTTAAGTGCGTGGAAGATTTCAGCACCCCAACGAAGAGCTTCTTTGAATGTTGGTGCACCAGCAGGTACGATCATGAATTCTTGGAAAGCGATTGGAGCGTCTGAGTGAGAACCACCGTTGATGATGTTCATCATTGGAGTTGGAAGAACTTTAGTGTTGAATCCGCCAAGGTAGCTGTAAAGTGGAACTTCAAGGTAGTCAGCAGCTGCGCGTGCTACAGCGATAGACACACCAAGAATAGCGTTGGCACCAAGTTTACCTTTGTTTGGAGTACCGTCAAGAGCGATCATTGCGCGGTCAATACCTTGTTGATCACGTATGTCGAATCCGATGATGTGTTCAGCAATAACGTTGTTTACGTTATCAACTGCTTTTTGAGTACCAAGACCACCGTAACGAGCTTTGTCACCATCACGAAGTTCTACTGCTTCGTGTTCACCAGTTGAAGCTCCTGAAGGAACCATACCGCGACCGAATGCACCAGATTCAGTGTAAACTTCTACTTCAAGTGTTGGGTTACCGCGTGAGTCAAGGACTTCGCGTGCGTAAACATCAGTAATAATTGACATTACAATACTCTCCTTATGAGTTAAAATTTTTTACACCTATATATTACCATAATATCAAGGCTTAAGCAAATTAAAACCAGAATTTTCTAGCGATTTTCTATTTTTTAATATTTTCAATTGTTTTTGAAAATCTCAGAAAACGACCCGAATGAAAAGGAATTCAAAATATTGTATAATACAAGTAGAAAACTTACAGGAGATTCCTATGACTTCACTTGAAAACAAAGTACTCCAATGCGCTAGTGGCGAAAAACGCCTTAATCCCGATGAACTTCGTCAGTATTTTGGAACCTATGCGGAACGTGTAGTCCTAGCTGTTCTATTGGAAAATGCTGAAAAGAAAACTGTAATTGACCATTTTCCGCAGATTTTAAAAGACTTGCAAGCCGTTTACCCGAATCTTAGTCTCAAGCTATCGCCAAAATTAGCTGACCAGATACAATTTACCTATATCAAAGCGGCTCAAGCACTCAACATTTCAGCTACTATCGTGGACGAGGCCAAGGCCCATTCACCATACGGTCTTATTGTACATAGTAATCAAGCAGAGAATCTTGATAAAGTGTTATTTTCAGAGCTCTATCCTGATATCCTTGCTCCTAAAGAAACTGAACCTGCCACTGAAAAAAAGGGATTTTTCGCTAAACTATTTGGAAAATAAAAGCTGACGCAACGTCAGCTTTTTCTTATATCACAATGTTTTACTGAGCTTGATGAGATTCCCAATATTGAGTCCTGTTCGATAGAGATTCTCCTTAGCAGCAGCTAAAACTTGGTCTAAGTCTGCTACTTGACCAATAATGGGAAAGGCAGCTGAAATACCTGCTACCGGAAAATCAGGCAAGTCATCTTTCAGACTACCGCAGATAGCAATGACAGGAATAGCTGATGGTGTCCGCCTAGCTACCCCGACCGGTGCCTTACCAGACAAGGACTGGCTATCCATACGTCCTTCTCCTACTATAACCAAATCAGCAGACTTCACACGTTGGTCAAAATCAACACAATCAAGTACAAAGTCAATCCCTGATTTAACTTCTGCATCTGCAAAGGCCACCAGACCTGCAGCCATACCTCCTCCCGCCCCTGAACCAGCCAGTTTTAAAACTTCTGGAGCAAAGTCAGTGTAAAATTGTGACATATCTTGGTCAACTTTTTTAAATTGTGAAGGAGACAAGCCTTTTTGTCCACCAAAAATATAGGTCGCTCCATCTTGACCACACAAGGGGTTATCTACGTCAGTAATCAGATGAATAGTAATACCAGACAAATCAATCTTATTTTTAGAGGATACCTTTTTAATAAGACCAAGATTAGCACCTATTGGCTCAAGCTCCTGTCCCTGAGAGTCATAAAAACGATAACCCAATCCATATGCCATACCAATACCACCATCATTGGTAGCAGACCCACCTACGCCTATGATAAAATCTCGGATGCCAGATTGAACCAAATGAACAATTACTTCACCCACGCCTTGTGTCGTTAGAGCTAGAGGATTTCGTTTATCCTTAGGAATCTGTTCCAAGCCACAAATCGCAGCCATTTCAAAAACGGCAGTCTGGCCATTGCTGGCAAAAGAAACACTTCCGTCACTTGTATAGGCATGAGGAATCTTGATACTTTTCTTCTCAAGATTTAGATTTTCAGCAAGAGCATCTAAGGTGCCCTCGCCACCATCACCTATTGGCATGAGGTCAAACTCAGTGTCGGGTAAGGCCTTTTCAAAGCCCAATTTAAGAGCTAAGGCGACCTCTTTTGCAGACAAACTTTCCTTAAACGAATCAGGTGCAATCAAAATTCGCATGATGTCCTCCTTCTATTTTTCTTTTAGGTAAGGGGATAAGGACTGAACTAACTCATCTGTCATATGTCTTGGACCTCGAACAGTTTTGATACCTAAACTCTTTAGTCTTTCACTGTCAAATTCGGTGTCATTAAAGGTGTATAAGGGTTTAATCCGCATCAACTCCTTAATACTCGCCTCTTCACGATAACCTTGATTCGGGATATTCGCTTCTAAAACCTGACAGAGGTAACGGATGGCCTTGGTAGGTGCCGTAATATAGATAGCCACCAAATCTCCCTTTTGCATACTAGCTTTCTGTGTCCAAAGAATCTCCTCATTTGCGGAGAACTCCTCTCCAATATCGTAGTATTTCAAATTTACCGGGATAATCCAATAATGAGTCTCAAAAGCCTTTCTAAGATGTTTTGGGGCAACTAGGGAGCGACTGTCACTAAGAAGCTCAATAATGGTTTGGTCCGACAATGTCTCGTCTAAAACAAGACTAATCCAGGTCTTCTTGGACATATGGTAGCTAGGAAAAACCCCATCCATTTTCAAGAGCTTATCCATTTGCTTTGGATTAACCTTCAGGTTAACCACATCATAAATTAAATCCGCTTTTTCTCCATCAAGCCCTAGTTTTTCTCCCTTAAGAGGAAAAAACAAGGCATACCATTTACCATCAACCCTAAAGGACAAATAGCTTGGTTCCTTTTCGAAAGGATGGTCTGCTTGGTCTGAAAATTCTTGAACTAAAAACTGAGCTAGGCGATTAGCTTGTGGAGATGAGAACAATTGATTTTCATAACAAGAATCAGCTAGTTGTGAGAGAAGTTCTCCATAAGCTTCTCTGACTTGACCAACGTAAGTTCCAGTGGCCTGAGGACTCCTGAAGATATCATAAGGCTCATCAAGATCGATATCAACAACCTGTCCCGTCAACTTACCTTCTAAATCAATAAGCAATCGAGCTTCAAGTTCATCAGCTATCAGTGTTTTTCTGAACTCATAGCCTTGCTCAGTAGTTGTAAAACCAAAAGGCTCTAGGCTATCCTGTTTTAGGATCTTCTGTTTAAAATAAGCATCCTCAAAAGTCATTGGTTCTCCCTTTTTCTAAAAAGAGAAGTTGAGACAAACTTATGTCCCAACTCCTTTTTTATTTTGTTGACTGACGTAAGGTAAGACCGTGATTAAGAATAACATCTTTTTCTTCGAGTTCTTCCTTATTCATGATTTTAGTCAACATACGCATGCTAACTGCCCCTAAATCATAGAGAGGATGATTAATACTAGAAAGGTTTGGACGTGTGTAGCTTGTAATTGGTGAGTCATTGCTTGTGATGATTTCGAAGTCTTCTGGAACTGATTTACCTGCAGCAAAGAGGCCATTCAAGAGACCTGCAGCCAATTCATCTTCTCCAACATAGGCAGCAGTGGCACCAGAGTTCAAAACACGTTGTGCTAAATCAAAGCCATCTTTATAGCTATATTTGGCTTCAAAGACAAGACCTTCATTGTAACGCAAATTATTCTTTTCAAGTCCAGCCTTATAACCAGCTAGACGGAGCTTGCCATTAATATCATCAATTAGTGGTCCTGATACAAAGGCAACCTTTTCATTATTTTTAGCAAGCTGTGTAATAGAATCCTCAACGGCAGCTTTATAGTCGATGTTAACGCTCGGTAATTGGTGTTCGAGGTCCACTGTTCCTGCTAGGACAATCGGAGTACGGGTACGAGAAAATTCTGCACGAATTTTTTCCGTCAAGTGGTAACCCATGAAGATGATACCATCTACTTGTTTGGCAAATAGAGAGTTAATCACGGTAACTTCGTGATCGTCATTTTCATCACTAGAAGCAAGTACAATATTGTACTTGTACATCGTTGCAATATCATCAATCCCCCTTGCTAAAGTAGCAAAATAACTATTAGCAATATTTGGAATAACAACTCCTACAGTAGTGGTTTTCTTACTCGCCAAGCCACGCGCAACCGCATTTGGACGATAATCCAAACGATCAATGACCTCAAGCACTTTTTTTCGGGTGTTTTCTTTTACATTTTTATTTCCATTTACCACACGAGACACAGTCGCCATCGAAACGCCTGCCTCACGCGCAACGTCATAAATAGTGATTGTTTCATCAGTATTCATAAAAACACTTCCTTTCTCATTTTACGCTCACTCTTTCACGCTAATTGTATCAGATTCTGAAAACACTTTCAATTATTTTGACTGATTTTTTACAAAAAAATGAAAGGGATTCCTTCTTCGTGGTTATGAGGAAGAAAGCCATTTCAGAAAAAGACCTCTCATTTCGTGTTTCCAAGACTATCCATCGCTTACAAAACTATCCTAAAAAAGTCTCAATGAAAGTAAATGATTTAATGAAAAGCCAAAAAAAACAGCTTGCATTTTCCTTATAAAAGTGACAGAATGAGTGTAAGAAATACAAAGGAGTTTTTTTCTATGTCTAAACTTGATCGCATTCGTCATTTTTTGAATGAAAATAAAGCAGGGCTAGCTATTGTTTCAGATCCTGTAACTGTCAATTATCTTACTGGTTTTGATTGTGACCCACATGAACGCCAAATGTTCCTCTTCGTCTACGAAAATCGTGAGCCTGCCCTCTTTGTGCCTGCTCTTGAGGTTGCACGTGCCTCTACTGTACTCGACTTCCCAGTCTTTGGTTATGTGGATTCTGAAAATCCATGGCAAAAAATCAAAGCTGGTCTAGCAAGTACAGACAGCCCTATTATTTATGCAGAGTTTGACAATCTCAATGTGACTAAGTTCCAAGGATTGCAAACGGTCTTTGAAGGTCGCTTTGAAAACCTGACACCATTCATCCAAAAAATGCGCGTTATCAAGTCTGCTGATGAAATTCAAAAAATGATTGTTGCCGGTGATTATGCTGATAAAGCTGTTAATATCGGTTTCGACAATATCTCTCTCGACGTTACTGAAACAGACATCATTGCTAAAATCGACTTTGGCATCAAACGCTTGGGCTATGAAATGAGCTTTGAAACTATGGTCTTGACTGGTAACAATGCAGCCAACCCACACGGCATTCCTGGAAGCAACAAAATTGAAAAAGATGCTCTTCTTCTCTTCGACTTGGGCTGTATGGTGAATGGCTATGCTTCAGATATGACGCGAACAGTCGCTGTTGGAAAACCCGATGATTTCAAAAAAGAAATCTACCACTTGACTTTAGAAGCTCAACAGGCTGCCCTAGATATGATTAAACCAGGTGTAACAGCACATGACGTAGACCGTGCTGCCCGGAGCGTCATTGAAAAAGCTGGTTATGGTGAATACTTCAACCACCGCCTCGGACACGGTATCGGAATGGATGTGCATGAGTTTCCTTCAATCATGGAAGGAAATGACTTGGTTATCGAAGAAGGTATGTGCTTCTCTGTTGAACCAGGTATCTACATTCCTGAAAAAGTTGGTGTTCGTATCGAGGACTGTGGTTATGTTACAAAAGACGGCTTTGAAGTCTTCACACACACACCAAAAGAATTGCTCTATTTTGATGTTTAATTAATCCAGAAGGGTCTTCAATTAAGTTGAGGACCTTTTCGTTTGCACTCAAATTCAAAAGCCATATAAAAAGCTGACCCATCGTGAGTCAGCTTTTCCTATTTCTCCTCATTCTCTTGTCTAAGATAGTCAAGTCCTTCTTCAATCCATTCTGGCATTGCTTCTGCCAAAGGTTTAAAGCCATAGTTCAAACGACTATCGGAAAAACGATGACGATGAGGGATTTTATTTTTTTCTTCCTCAAGGGTTCTCAAAGAAAGACTGGCCTTTTGTGTAAATTCATCAAAATCAACAACTTGAACTAAGACCTCCTGGTCTACCTTTAAGGTATTGTAGATATTGTCGATATAACCTGTCTTAATCTCTGAGATGTGAATCAAGCCTGTGGTACCATTTTCCAATGAAACAAAGGCACCGTAAGGCTTGATGCCTGTGATAACACCCCTAAGCTTGTCTCCAATTTTCATCTTAGTCTGCTACCTCAACTGTTTCAATTACAACATCCTCAAGTGGCTTATCTTGGGCGCCAACCTCAACATTGGCAATTTCATCAAGCACCTTGTAAGAGTCTTCATCCACCAATTGACCAAAGACTGTGTGACGACGGTCTAGGTGAGGTGTTCCCCCATTTTCAGCATAAGCTTCTGCGATTGGTGCTGGCCATCCACCACGTTCGAGTTCCTTTTTAGCATAAGGAATTTCAGACGTTTGAACGATGAAGAATTGGCTACCATTTGTATCTGGTCCAGCGTTAGCCATAGAAAGCGCACCACGGAGGTTATAGAGCTCTTCAGAAAATTCGTCCTGGAAGCTACCACCAAAGCTTGACTCACCACCCATACCAGTACCAGTTGGGTCACCACCTTGAATCATAAAGTCCTTGATAATTCTGTGGAAAATCACACCATCATAGTAGCCACTCTTGGCCAAATTGACAAAGTTTGTAACGGTTAATGGTGCATGATCAGGGAAGAGTTTAATAACCAAATTACCATGATTTGTTTTAATTGTTGCGACTGGACCTTCTACTGTATCCAAGTCAAGTTGTGGGAAATGAAGTTCTTTTTCTACCAATCCGAGTTCCTCCAAGGCATTGAAAATGCCATCTTCTTCTATTGTTCCTGTAACGTAATCTGCTTTTTCTTTCAATTCTGGTGTGGCATTACCCATAGCAATCTTAAGTCCAACATAGTCAAAGATTTCCATATCGTTTGGACCATCACCAAACATCATGGCATTGACTGGTTTAAGATTTTCATGCTCCAAGACATGCTCGACACCAGAGGCCTTTGAGATACCATTTGCTACGACGTCAGAGGAGTGTTCGTGCCAGGGTACCATACGGACATGGGATGCGAGTTCTTCTGGTAATTCAAGGTCACCATCATTTTCCGCAAAAGTCCACATATGGTAAACATCATTCGACAAGTGAAAGTCTGGCTCCACATCACAAAGACCATAGACTGGTTTCATAGCATTATCAATCAAATCTGAACGCTCTGAGACAACTGGCTTATCCTTACCAGCAAAACCCCAAGCAATTCCAATCTCTTTGCACCAAGCAACAAAAGCTTCTGTAACCTCACGAGCGAGGGGTTGGTTATAAATTTCTTCCCCTTTTCGATTAATCACATAAGTTCCATTGATGGTTACAAAATAATCGGGCTCTAGGTCTCGAATGTCCTCAACGACACCATAGTAGCCACGTCCTGTGGCAATCCCCGTCAAAATTCCTTTTTCTTTAAGCCCTTTGAAAACAGCCTTAATAGATTCAGGAATATAGCCTGTCTTTTTAACACGAAGGGTGTCGTCAATGTCAAAGAAAACAATCTTAGTCTTCTTGGCCTTGTATTTTGTTTTAGCATCTACTGGCATCGCTAATCTCCTTTACAGTATCACAGCTAGAGTCAGGTATAGCTAGTATCCTAACTAAAGACCGCATGGTACTCTCATTATATCATGTCTTAAAGCCAAAAACAAAAAATCATCTAGGACTATAGTAGTCTTAGATGATAGGCGGTTTAACGGTTAACACTCTTGATAATACGTTTAATATCACGCTCTTGTTCACGACGCTTGATAGACTCACGTTTATCGTAATCGTGTTTCCCTTTGGCAATACCGAGCAATACCTTGGCAAAACCGTTTTTTAGGTAGACCTTAAGAGGAACTAGGGTCATTCCTGTACCCTTAAGATCATTTTGAAGTTTGGTGATTTGTTTCTTCTTGAGCAACAATTTTCTCGTACGGTCTGGATCTTGATTCCAAATATTTCCTTGCTCAAAAGGAGCAATATGGACATTGATTAACCAGGCCTCACCATTTTTGATTTGGGCATAGCCATCTTTAAGTTGGATGCGTGCCGCACGAACAGACTTAATCTCTGTTCCTGTCAGTACGATACCCGCTTCAATAGTATCAACGATACTATAGTCATGTCTAGCCTTTTTATTCTGAGCAACAACATTGCCTTCACCCTTTGGCATAGCAGTCCCTCCATTCTCATCCTATTTTCGTTTTTTAGCAACGTCCTTGTAAAAAGGTTTGTTCCCTTTTTTCTTACGACGACCACTCTCACGTCCCTTGTTATCATTATGGGGACGGTTTTGATTTTTACGTTTGTCTGGTTTCTTAGATGACTTACGTTTTTCGTCATAAGAGCCTTTACGACCATTACCATCTTGACGGTTACGGTTATCCCCACGTTTACCACGACGTTCGAAGTCTCCATTTTGACGGTCACGACGTGGACCTCTATTGCGGAAGGCTTTCGCTTTCTCTTCACGTTCCTGACGTGCCTTGTGGTCTACTTTTTCAGTGATGTCATACTCACTTGGAAGATATTGGAAGTCAATGTCTCCGGTTTCCTTATCCGCACGTGTTAATTTGACACGGATAGGCTGACCAACTCGGAAAGTCTTACCAGTTTTCTCACCCTGAAGTGTCATGGTGCGTTCATTGTAATTGTAAAATTCTGGAAGGGTCGTGATGTGAACCAAACCTTCGATGGTGTTTGGCAATTCCACAAACATACCGAATTTAACCACACTTCCGACAATACCGTCGAATTCTTGACCAACAAATTCTTCCATGTATTCCGCTTTTTTCATCGCTTCAACGACACGTTCGGCATCAATGGCACGGCGTTCAAGGGTTGAAGATGATGTCGCTAACTCAGGAATAACCTCTTCAAAATGTTCACGTGTTTCTTGAGACATATTGTTAGTGTACTCACGAATCATTCGGTGAACCAAGAGGTCTGGGTAACGACGGATTGGACTAGTAAAGTGGGTATAATACTGAGCCGCAAGTCCATAGTGCCCATGGTTGTGTTCTGAATAGCGGGCTTGTTGCATTGAACGAAGCAACATCATGTTCATGACCTCTGCTCCGGGTTTACCTTGAACTCGCGCCATGAACTCTTGCAAGTCTAGTTGATCCATCTTATTGGCAGTTCCTTTGATTTGAACACCAAAGATAGAGGCATAATCCATGAAGCGTTGCAATTTCTCAGCTTTTGGTTCCTCGTGGATTCGATAAATAAATGGCAACTTAGCCTTAGCGAAGTGCTCTGCCACACATTCATTGGCAGCCAACATGAAGGATTCAATCATTCGCTCGGCTGTTCCACGTTCACGCACCACGATATCCACTGGCATCCCCTTCTCATTTACCAAGATACGAGCTTCAGATGTATCAAAGTTAAGGGCACCACGACGCTCACGCATGTCTTCTAAAATCTTATGCAGTTCTGCCATAGCTGATACAGAGTCCATGATTGGCTTAAACTGCTCAATCTTTTCTGGATTTCCAGCCAACATCTCATTGACATCACTGTAGGTCATACGGAAGGTTGTATTAATCACAGATTGGCAAATCTTATGATTAACCACCTTACCTTTTGGAGTAATCTCCATAATGGCTGACTGAGTCAAGCGATCAACATTGGGATTTAGTGAACAAATACCATTTGAAAGACGCTCAGGCAACATTGGCACCACACGGTCTGTCACATAAACCGAAGTCCCACGTGCAACGGCCTCACGGTTAAGAGCTGAACCTTCAGTGACATAGTAGGACACATCGGCAATATGAACACCAAGCTCAAAATTACCATTTGGCAAACGTTTAATATGGACCGCATCATCCAAGTCCTTAGCATCAGCTCCATCAATAGTAAAGGTTACCTCTTGACGAAGGTCAACACGACCAAGGAGGTCTTCCTGACTAGGTGCATCTGGTACAGCTTCTGCTTCCGCCATGACATCCTCTGGGAACTCTGAAACAATATCCATTGATTCTAAGACTTCCAAGACATCAATACCAGCATCCCCTTGATGACCAATAATGTCACGAACACTTCCTACGAAATAATCATAGTGACGGTTAGGGTATTTTTCAATATCAACCTTGATAATTTCAGTACCGTCTAGGGCAACTGGTTCTTTCTTAATATAAATTGGCTGCTGAATTTTTTGATTTTTAGACTTAATGTAACCAGCATAAGGTTCTTTCTCGTCGCTAAGGATAAATTTCCCTACAACAGTCTTAAGCGAACGTTCTACAATTTCAACAACTCGTGTTTCTGCTGCCGTCCCACGCAAACGATCCGCTGGCTTCTTGATAACAACAGCAACAGTATCACCATCAATGGCATGGCCAACATCATTACGACCAATGAACATATCATCTTCACTGTCATCGACATGCAAGAAACCAAAACCGTTCTTATTGGCACGGAAAACACCTTCAACAGTCACCTGATTTGGATTTTCTTTCTTAGGACGCAAGGAAACAGAGCCATCTCGATTAAAACGCAACTGCCCCTTACTTTCCATGGCTGATATGGCCTTGATGAGCTGAGGAAACTTTTCTCCCCCAGCATGATTAAGAGCCTGGGCAATGTCGTTTACACTGGATTTCCCATGCTCCTTCAAATAATTTATAATAGATTCTTTCATGATTTCCTTTTCTTTTATTTATTGACTATAACGCAAAAAATGAGCCAACCTCAGTCAGCTCATTACTTACTTGAGAGAATGGAAAGGACGATTGCATCTACAATCCATAGAAAAACCATGATTCCTGTAAAGCGTTGCATAAAGGCTTCAAAACCACGTGGTTTACTACGTTCAAATAGTGCTTCTGACCCACCACCATCAAAGACATTGCTACTTGGATTCTTTTGTGGCTGCATGAATACCGCAATCACAATAATAGCTGACATCACCAAGAGCAGCGTTAATAATAAGTCGTACATAGTTATTCCTCCGAAAAAGTCCTTTTTATTCTACCATAGAACCCTTTAAGATTCAACATGTAAGGTTACTTTTCTATCCTTGGGGCAGAATTTGGGTACCTGAATTTTCTCAGGATGATTTTGTTTATTTTTACTTGTGAGATAGTTGATGCTCCCACATTCACTACACTTTAAATTGATTTTAACTCTCACCTATATTCTTGACTCCTAGCGATTTTCTAAAGATGATTAAGGACCAGACAAAATTTCCAAAGACAATCATTGCGGTCACAAAGAAGACCCAGCGATAACCTAGTCCAGTCGCAACTGCTGAACCAACAAAAGGACCTAAAACTTGTCCAATGTATGAAAAGCTTTGATTAAAGCTAAATATTCTTGAGATTCCTTCCTTGGGTGTCATCTTGGTCAATAAAGAATTGACACTAGGCATAAGGGCACCCACACCGAAGCCATAGGCAAAACGTAAGATACCCAATTGCAAGGCTGAGCCGGCAAAACCACAAAGGAAATACAAGAGGAAGCTATAAAATAGCCCCATTAAAAGCAAGCGATGATTCCCAATACGGTCTCCCAATTTTCCCAGAAAAGGGGTACTCAAGAAACTAGAGAAGCCCATAGCAGAAACAATTAAACCTGAGTAAAACAGGATATTGTCCCTCTGACCTAAATAACGAATATAAAGGGCCAACATAGGCGCAATCGATTGGGCAGAAATCTGGATAATCATACTGGTCACAAAAAGGCCAATCAACATAGATTTGCTGGGAATTTTCGCAAAAACCTGAGAAAGAGTCATCATCTCTCCCTTTTCGATAGGTTGAAAATTCTCTCGCAAACCAAAGACAGTTAAGAGGCAGCAGATAAATAGAATGAGGCCCACCAATAAAAAGGTCCCTCTCATACCAAACGCCTCAGACAAGGTACCACCTAACAAAGGGCCAATCAGAACACCTGCCGTTAGACCCGTAGATAAGGTCCCCAGGGCATAGCCAGAACGGTTCTGAGGAACCTGACTCGCAATTAAAGCTGTGGCATTTGGAACATACCCCGCAAACAAACCATTCAGCGTTCTTAAGAAAAGCAACCAGAAAACATTTGGGACTAAGGCAAGACCTCCCATTGTAAAAGTCATCACCATGCTGGCTCTAATCATCATGGGCTTTCGGCCATAACGGTCAGCCAAGCGTCCCCAAATAGGAGAAACCAGAGCCGAGGCTAAAGCAGAGATGGCAACAGACAAACCAGTATACCATTCAACCATGTCTCCTTTAACACCTAGTTCCTCAATGTAGAGGGCCATGAAAGGCATAACAATGGAGAAACTAGCTCCAGTAAAAAAGGTTCCTATCCATGCAATTTTAAGGTTACGTTGCCAATCAGTACTTTTAAGCTCTTTTTGGCGCAAATAATCATCTTCTTTCTAAAATTCACTATCCATTATATCACAATGACTAGCTATGAGGAGCTAGGTAAATCATTTATTGCGCTCTTCACTTTCTCCTTCAAATCATCGAGACTAGCATTATTATCAAGAACCAAGCTGGCATAAGGCTTTTTCTCTTCTAAAGACATCTGGCTAGCGATACGCATACTAGCTTCCTTTGAACTTAAGTGATTACGTTTCATCAAGCGTTGGCGCTGGACCTCAGGTAACACTGCCACCAACCAAATCTGGTCAAACCAGTCCTGATACCCATTCTCAATAAGTAAGGGAATATCCATGAAAAAAACATCTTCTTTCTTGGCCAAACAATCCCTTTGAGTTGCTAGTTCCTCTCGAATAATTGTCCCTTGAATCTCAGCAGACCGATGTCTCATCTCCTCATTCGAAAAAATCAGATGCCCTAGTTTAGGACGATTCAATTCTCCATTAGGAAGGAGAATCTCCTCTCCCAACCAATCAAGCAAGGCACTATACAAACGGCCTCCTTTGGCCTGCATATCGTGGACAAGCTGATCAGCATCAATGACCTTGTAACCTGCCTCTTTAATCATTTCAACAACCGTTGATTTTCCTGAAGCAATACCACCTGTTAACCCAATAATCATCGTTTCTGACAATGAGGACACAAATGTGTCCCTCTCCCTCCTAACTTGATTTTCTCAATTGTGCTTGCGCAGCGTGGACAAGGCTGTCCCGTTTTTCCGTAAACCTGCAAATAGTTCTGCATGGTTCCGTCCTCACCAAGGGCATTACGATAGGTCCTTATGGTTGAGCCACCTTTTTCAATGCCAAGCTGTAAAATGGCAATCGTTTGATCATGGACCCGCTTCATGGCTGCCTTGCTGAGTTCCTTTGCTGGCGTTTCAGGATGAACCTTGGCCGCCCAAAGCACCTCATCAACATAGATATTTCCTAGACCAGCCACCAATTTTTGCTCCAAGAGGAGACTTTTAATGGGCTTTGCAGAACTCATCAAGGCTCTCTCAAATAGAGCGTATTTAAAGGTCTTCTTAGTAGGCTCAGGACCAAGCTTTTTCCTTGTAAAATAAGTCTCCTCTTGACTTTTAGCCAATAAATCAAAGGTTCCAAACTTGCGGACATCTTGATAGACGAGGGTGGAGCCATCATCTAACTTAAAAAATAAGTGAAAATGCTTGTTGGTAGGAACTTGATCTGTAAACAGCAGGTATTTTCCCTCCATACGCAAGTGGGAAATCATAATCAACTGTCCAAAGTCAAAAATCAAGTACTTGCCTCTTCGTCGCAGGGCTTGAATGGTTTGACCAGGTAAATCAGTTAAAAAACTATCGTAGGAGGTCTTAATCATTTTTGGAACCTTGACCTCAAGCGACAAAATAGTCCGACCTACTACTAACCTTTCTAAACCTCGTCTAACCGTTTCTACCTCAGGTAACTCAGGCATCTGCTCCTCCTTCTAGCAAGAAAGCCGAGCAAGTGCCCAGCTTTTTAATATTCTTTTTCATTGTAACCAAAATCAGCCAAATCAAGTTTTTTATCACGCCAATTTTTCTTAACCTTAACCCAGGTTTCAAGGAAGACCTTGTCCCCAAGCATGACTTCAATATCTTTACGAGCAAGGGTACCAATTTTCTTGAGCATGGAACCTTGTTTACCAATAACAATCCCTTTTTGGCTGTCACGCTCAACCATGATTGTCGCACGAATATGAATCTTATCCGTGTCTTCATCACGCTTCATCTCATCAATGACAACCGCAACGGAGTGTGGAATTTCTTCACGTGTCAACTGAAGGACTTTTTCACGAATCATCTCTGATACCAAGAAACGCTCAGGGTGATCGGTGATTTGGTCCGCTGGGAAATATTGGAACCCTTCCTCAAGGTTATCACTCAAGACATCCACAAGGTGGGAAACATTGTTCCCTTGGAGGGCAGATATCGGAATAATCTCCTTGAAATCCATTTGTGTACGGAAATCGTCAATCTGCTCTAGGAGCTGATCTGGATGGACCTTGTCAATCTTATTGATTACCAAGATAACTGGAACTTTAGCTTGTTTGAGGCGTTCGATAATCATATTATCACCCTTACCACGAGGCTCATCCGCTGGTACCATAAAGAGGACTGTATCAACCTCACGAAGGGTTGAATAAGCAGATTCCACCATAAAATCCCCAAGAGCCGTCTTAGGCTTGTGAATCCCTGGGGTATCGATAAAGACAATCTGTTCCTTATCGGTTGTGTAAATTCCCATAATTTTATTGCGGGTTGTTTGAGCCTTATCACTCATGATAGCAATCTTTTGCCCCATAACATGGTTCAAAAACGTTGATTTTCCTACATTAGGACGGCCGAGAATAGCCACAAATCCTGATTTAAATGTCATATAACTTCTTTCCTATTTCGTTTTAATTGAAAATTAAGTGCCAAATTTTGGGTATGAAAACAATCATCCCCGTAATGACTGCATAACAAGAAACCACTAAAACAGCACCAGCGGCCATATCCTTGGCATTTTTGGCTAGCATCGAAAAGTGATAATTACTAGCTAAATCGACAACATTTTCAATGGCAGAATTAACAATCTCTAGGGCAATTACGAGAAAAACTGCCATCAAAAGAAAGAGCCATTCTGTCGCAGACACACGGAAAATCAAGCCAGCCAATACCACCAAGATAGCTGAAACCAAGTGCTTGCGCATATTGCGTTCTTCTTTAAAAGCCGTTATTATTCCTGTCAGAGCAAACTCAAAACTAGCTGTAAATTCTCTATTTTTCCACTTTTTTTGTGGATTATTGTCGCGTAAGTCCATAAGCAGTCAAAATTTCTTCCTGTAATCCAAACATTTCCGCTTCTTCTTCTGGGGTGTAATGGTCATAGCCATTGATATGGAGAAAACCGTGAACAGCCAAGAAACCCATCTCACGTTCAAAACTATGTCCATAATCCTCAGCTTGTTCATGAGCCTTATCAACGGAAATAAAGAGTTCACCGATATAACTATCAAACTCTCCCATCATTTCAGCTAATTCAGGATTTTCAGCCAACTCTTCCTCATCAAAGCTAATATCTAATTCAGGCTTATACTCCAAACTAATGACATCCGTTGGACGGTCTGTATCACGATATTCCAAGTTTAGTTCGTGGCTGCGTTCGTTGGTTACAAATGTAACAGCCATTTCCTTGTCTTCCTTGCCAAGTTTTTCTGCTGCAAAATCTAGCAACTCCAAAGTTTGTTCTTTTAATTTCTCAGAGACTTGTCCAGTCTCGTCAATCATTTCAATATACATAAGATTCTTTAGGAACGGCTATGCTCACTTCAAGCACAGAACCGCTCGCTTCCTTTCACTAACTCATTAGCTTTTTATAGAAATACTCAAATACATAGAATCCTAACTTTGAGTATTTTTAGTTTAATATTAATCACCTCATTATACCATAAGGACACAGAAAAAGCAGACTTAAGCCTAATTGTCTGCTTTTTGTATAGCCTCTCCGTGAATCAATTTACTTATCCAAACTATCCTTAAGACGTTGAATATGAATGGTTAAATAGACCTGTTCGTCCAAACTCAATTCAAAAGTATAACCTGTCTTAATATAGTTAGCAATCTTTTGGGTACAGATAAAGGATTCTGGATAATTTACCCTAACCTGCTCGTAAAGAAAAGCATCATTTTTACCACCACTAACCCCACTCACAATCCGTTGCGCTAGATAGCGAAGATGTGTAATAAATCGGTTATAAGAGAAACTATCCTCCTCCAAATCACAACCAAAATGAAGACGGACAATGTCACTAATTCCAACCACAATTTGAGTCATCTGTCGGTCTTTTTCATGGAGACCCACATCCTTTTGTGCATTGACAAAATGTAAAGCGACAGAGGCAGCCTCATCATCTGCCAATTTAACTTCTAAATCCTTGGCAATCAAACGAAGAGCTTGTTTTCCAATCTCATACTCCCGAGGGTAAAATTTTCGAACCTCCCAAGCCAAGGGATTCTGCAAAGAAACACCTTCTCTACTTCTTTCAATAGCGTAATGTAGGTGGTCAGCAAGGGCGATGAAAAAAGAGGGATCAAACTTGGTTTGCAAGACAGCCTCAGCAAAAGTAAGGATATTCAAAAAGACCTGCATTTCACCATCAGGTAAATTGACATAAACACGAGACCATTCCTCTACTGCCTCTGTATTTTCCAAAACAAAAGTCTTTTCAATCTTTTCCTTATCAACAAGGTCTCCGACCTTCTTTTGAAAGCCTAGTCCCTTACCCATGACAATGTATTCCACATTATTATCCAAAGCTTGGACAACATTGTTGTTTAAAATCTTTTCAATCTGCATCATGATCCCTCATTAAAAAAGCGCTTACTTTATTTTACCAAATTTTTAATGAGAAACCTACTTACTACAAACTAAAAGTGCTGGCCTGACCAACACTTTTTACTTATAGTTCTGTTCGATTTTCGATAGCTCTTAGCAAGGTCACTTCATCAGCATACTCAATGTCAGAACCGACTGCCAAACCACGCGCTAAACGAGTCACTTTGATTCCTGCAGGTTTAAGGACACGCGAAATATACATAGACGTCGCCTCACCATCTGCTGTTGCATTAGTGGCAATAATAATCTCGTCAACCTCGCTGTCCATAAGGCGGGTAATCAAACTTTTCAGGTTAATATCGTCTGGTCCAACACCATTCATAGGGGAGATAAGCCCTTGAAGCACATGGTAGAGACCACGGTATTCCTGAATCTTTTCCATAGCTGAAACATCTTTGGAATCTTCAACAACCAAAATCTTAGTACGATCTCTGGTTTCATCGGTACAAATATTACATGGATCATCATCTGTCAAACGACCACAGACCGAACAATAAGTCAATTCACGTTTTGCTGCCAAGAGGTTTTTTGCGAAATCATTGACATCTTCATCAGACATACTAATGGTATAAAAAGCTAGGCGTGTCGCTGTTTTAGCCCCAATTCCAGGGAGTTTTGAAAAACTATCAATCAGCTTCGCAATTGGAGTAGGATAAAGCATGAAGGCCTCCATTTCTCTATATTTTTTATTTCTTATCTTTTATCACTGTCATGGATAAGTCTTTAGCCAAGAATAAACACTCAAACACTATATCACAGAAAAATCCCTCGTGCAAGGCACAAGAGATTTTCATTGTTTAGTGAGTATTTTGATAAAGCTCCATAATAGCTTTGACTGCATTTTGATGGGCCTTACTCTTCCAATCTAGAGCATGAGGATACATAATCCCAACTGCCAACTTCGTACCATCTTTGGCGGTCGCATAGGCCACGGCATTAAGGTTAACCGTTGTTACAGAGTTACCAGAAGCATCTGTCGCATAGGTTTCGGCTGTCCCTGTTTTACCACTGATTGGAATGATAGAACTTGCCATAGCTTTACCAGTCGCAAGGCTAGATCCTGAATTAACGACATCATTAAAGCCTTGTTGAACAATACCCATCTGCTCAGAATCGAGAGGTAAGGTATTTAATACACGTGTATCTACCGTTGAGGCTAGAGTTCCGAGACTACCATTAGATCCTGCATCGTAGATACCTCCAACGATATGAGGGGCTACACGTTTACCACCATTGGCAATTGAAGCAACATACTGAGCTAGCTGAATGGTTGTATAAGAATCGTACTGACCAAAGGCCTCTGTCAAAACGTTGGCTACATTGTAATTCTTAGAAATGTAACCTTCTGATTCTCCAGGTAAATCAAGTCCTGTAGACACCCCCATACCAAAATCAGCATAGGTATCACGAAGTGTCGTCATGGCCTTATCCATATTATCAGTCGACAAGGCCATGCCTGGAACATACTGTTGGCCAAGTAGTTTGATAGCAATCTGTACCATATAGGTATTTGATGAGTATTCTAGAGCCTGTGTCGCGGTAATAGCACGGCTACCTTGGTCTGTAAACCAAGATGTGATAGGGGCTGAACCGGCAATGTTGATTGGTTGGTCAGTCAAGACCTGGTTCCCATAGATAGCACCTGAACGCCAACCAGCAGTTAAGGTCGCTCCCTTAACAACCGATCCTGGAATGAAGACATCAGTGATTGTTCCTAAGGCGTTTGCTTTAAAATCTTGTGCTCCTTGCTCGTGTTTTTGCCCTGCCATAGCAAGTACAGCACCAGTGTCAGCATTCATAACCACTGCATACATTCCTTCAGAATAGGTTGCTTTATTCTCTGAAATTTCTGAAGAAAGCTGTTGACCTAGGATATCTTCAACTCCTTTTTGGAAATCAAGGTCGATGGTCAACTGCAGATTGTTCCCCTTGCTTCCCTTTTGAGTGATTTTATCACTAGCAACTTCGCCTTCCTTGTCTACTGTAATCTCACGAACAGTATGTTTTCCTTGTAGTTTCTCCTCGTATTCTTTTTCTAGATAGGACGTTCCTACACGGTCATTAAGAGCATACCCTTTTTTGAGGTATTCCTTGGCATCTTCTTGTGGCAAACCTGCTTCTGAACTTGAGACTTTCCCGATGAGAGGTGACAAGGCTGAATCAACCGTATGACGTTCCCAATCCTTAGCAACCGTAATACCATTGAGTTCCTTCTGTTTAGCTGCTACAATCGCAATTTGTTCAGGTGTCAAGTCTCCTGTTTTCAATGTGACTGTTGAGAAATTAGACACAGCATTCATCTGTGAGTAAATGTAGACAATCTTAAGCTCATCCTCAGTGTAATCCACTGCTTCATCAGGAACGGCATCAACAGCATTGTTGTAAATAGTAGCTTCAGCTAATTTATTACCAAACTTATCTGTTTTCTTGTCCTTTGGAAGATCATTAACCACACGTTTGTAGGTGGCAGAATCCGCTAGATAGAAATCGCGTTTCTGGCGTGCTGTTACCTTCGTCTCCGTTAGTGTTACCATGGTCGCTAACTTTTCAGCGACCCTCTTCATAGTATCTGATGACACCAAATTGCTACGTGTAAAGGTGATAACGTCCTTACTCTGGTTGGTTGTAAGAGCGACCCCCTTGGCATCAAAGATTTGCCCACGTTCGCTTGCAATTCTAACCGTATACTTGGAGTTATCCTCTAATTTCTTAGTATAAAACGATTTGTTATAAACCTGCATATAGGTCAAACGTGCAAAAAGCAACAAAAAAAGGACAAAGACTACACCAAAAAGCAAGTAAACACGACGTGAAATGTTTACTGGCTTTCTAGGTTTATTCGCTCGTTTTTCTTTTTGTTTTTGGCGCCGTTTTTCCCATTTTTGACTGAGTTTTTTCGAAAATGATGTCACTTTTTTTCCTCTATGTTCTCATAAAAATTCTCTTTTATTTTATCACAAATAAGCTTCAGCAATCTTAAAAAAATGTCGAAATCTAAAAAAACTTGCCTCAATATAAGACACGTTTTTTAGATTATAATGATAACTTTTTCATCCAGCTAGGAATGGCTTTACTGATATGTGTCGGCAAAACCACATAGGCATTTTTAGCCAGATCATCAGCGATAGCTGAGTGAAGCCAGGTAGCCACTGTGACAGCCTTATAGCGATCAATTGGAGGAAACTGGGCCAGAAAACCAGTAATCATACCAGCCAAGGTATCTCCCATTCCTCCTGTGGCTTGATAAGGCCCACCAACTTCTAAATGAGCTACTTTTTCACCCTGATAGACAGCCGTCTTGTGACTCTTGGCAACCAGGATTGTCCCAGCTTGGAACTCTCTCAGGGCTTTCTGAGTGTTTGAAACTGTCTGCTCCGGAATCCTTAAACCAGACAAGCGTTCCCATTCTTTTTGATGCGGGGTGAGAGTAAGGTGACAATCTGGTAAGTCCTTCTTATTTTTCTTAGCCAAAAGATTGAGAGCTGAGCCATCAACAACCAAGTTCTGATCTGCCCTAATATTTGTCAGCACCAAATCCATAGCTTGACTAGCTACACCATCCTCACCTAGGCCAGAACCGATTAATACCACATCAGCTGCCCTAAGATTATCAAGAAATCTTTCAGTCTCCCTAAGGTCAAAAGCCATGGCTTCAGGGAGATGGGCATGAAGGGCTGTGATATTGTCACGATCCGTAGCCACTGTGACCAGACCCGCCCCACTATTGACACAAGCTAAGGCAGCCATAATGATGGCACCACCATAAGGGTAAAGCCCACCAACTAAAAGCACTCGACCGTAAGAACCTTTATGGGACTCTCTCAAGCGAGGTTTTATCACTTGCCTAGCTAAATCGTCATCAACTTTCATAAACTATCCTTTCGCACTACGAAGAGCAGCTTGATAGGTCTGTTCCATAAGCATGGTAATGGTCATAGGGCCTACACCACCTGGAACAGGCGTGATCATGCCAACCTTATCTTTCACTTGATCAAAATCAACGTCACCACAAAGTTTGCCTTCTTCATCACGGTTGATTCCCACATCAATGACAACGGCACCCTCTTTGACATAGTCTTCTGTTACAAATTTTGCACGTCCAATAGCTACAATCAAGACATCTGCCTTGCTACAAACCTTAGCCAAATGCGGTGTTCGTGAGTGGGTCAAGGTAACTGTAGCATTTTTTTCCAAAAGAAGCTGAGCCATAGGTTTACCAACAATGTTACTACGTCCAATAATAACTGCTGTCTTACCTTCTAATTCAACATTGTACTCACGAAGGATTTCCATAATCCCAGCTGGTGTACAAGGCACCATTTGACGGCGACCATTCCAAAGATTACCAGTATTCATAGGATGGAAACCATCGACATCTTTTTTAGGATCAATAGCCAAAAGAATACGCATTTCATTAATATGATTCGGTAATGGCAATTGAACCAAAATACCATGGAAAAGTGGGTCCTGATTATATTGTTCAATAACCTCAATCAATTCTTCCTCGCTGATACTCTCAGAAAGGTTGACTGTCTGGCTATGGAAGCCAGCCTTTTTAGCAGCACGTTCCTTGTTGCGCACATAAACCTGACTAGCTGGGTTGTCACCAACCATGATTACCACGAGTCCAGGCACAATCCATTCATTTTCTTTAAGACGTGCTACCTTTTCTTGCAATTGATCCTGCATTTTAGCAGCTAGGGCCTTACCATCCATTATTATCGCCATGGGTGTTCTCCAATACATACTTTTTTTCAATTATACCATAGTGAGAGCTCTTTGTGACTAAATTTTCTAAATTTTCAAAAAGACATTTCAAATGAAAAACTTAAAAAAGAAGTTGGAGTCACCTTCCAACTTTTTTCTGATTAAGCTTCGTGACTAGTCCACAAAACCATTTTGCTGACTCCAACCCTTAATAACCTTCAAGGTCTTCTGCTGGAATTTGCCACTTTCATACATATGATCTGCACCCGTTAAGGAGACAAGAACGGAATCACGGTAGTTCTTAGCCGTTCTTCTGGCAATATTAGGATGAGTCATCTTATCCTTAGTCCCAGAAATGACGAGAACAGGACATGAAATCCGACTAAAGTCTACGTAAACTGCTTTTGTCTTATCAAACCAATGGAGGGCCATTTGAGTATAAACTTTTCCTGATTCAGGAACCAAATCAGCAAAAACTTCCTCTTTCAAAGATTCCTCTTGTTCATTCATGCAATACTTGAAAAACTCCTTTTTATACGGAGGCATGGCTTTTTTCCAAAATCCCCAACGTAAAAAGTGTTTGCCAAAACAAGCTAACATGGTTGGATAAAAGGCAAAAATATCTGCTGTTGGTGCTGGTCCCATGAGAATCATACCAGCTACTTCTGTTTTTTCGGCAACCATCTGAGCCACTAAACACCCTAAAGAGTGTCCCAAGATAAGTGGTGGTTGGTCAAGACTTTCAATCAAGGCCACTAAATCATCTCGATAGTCCTGCAGGGTAACAGTCCCAACCTTAGCTAGACACTCTTGATAAGGTAGGTCATGGTAACGAAAGCTAGGTGTATGAACCTTATATCCCATTTGACGTAGACCTGTCGCAAATTCTCCCCAAACATTGCCATCACACCAGGTCCCATGAATTAGGACAATCTCTTTGTTCAAAACCATTCCTTATACATCTCCCTTTTTTGTTAAAAATTTAGATTATTTATCTATCTTATAGTATCACACTTCCAACCTAGATACCTTTATACATTTCTTACAATCGTAAGAAAATGGTCTCTTAAATGAATAAGAGACCATTTTTCTATATATTATTTTATTAGCGATTAGCCTTATGCATTTCTTCCTTAACCGGACAAGAACACTCGCAATCGCCACAAGAGCCTTTGCCTTTGATATAGTGACGGATGCCAAGACCAGCCAAAGCAAAAATAATGAAAGCAATGATAAAGGTAGACATAACAATTCCTCCTAAACCTAAATATGAGCTTCTTGAAGATTATCCAAGCTAATGATTTGATCCTTAATCTGACGTGGTTTACGAACAACAAAGTAAATCATCGTTACTAAAAGTAAGAAAGCAACAAAAGTCCAAATTGTCATTGACTTACCGTACAGGATGACTTGACCAAACTGGTAAAGGATTAAACTCATACAATAAGCTAGACCTGTTTGGAAACCGATAGCCCCAACCGTCCATTTCAGATTGGCCATTTCACGCTTAATAGCTCCAATAGCCGCAAAACATGGTGCACAAAGCAAGTTAAAAATCAAGAAGGAATAGGCAGCTAAGGAAGAATAATCTCCTCGTAGAGCCTCAGCCAGACCCGCCTCACTGCTATTATGATAGAGAATACCAAAGGTGGCGACAACGGTCTCCTTGGCAGCTAAACCTGTAAGAGCCGCAACTGTTGCCTTCCAATTTCCAAATCCGAGTGGGTCAAAAATCCAAGACAAGCCCTTACCTAAAGTCGCCAAAATGCTAACTTCCGTATCTACAGTATGTAGGGTAAAGTTGTAGTTAGACATAAACCAGATAAGCACCGTCAAACTAAAAATGATAGTTCCCGCACGTTTGACAAAACTCATAGCCTTACCAAAAGCATAACGCAAGACTGACATGGCTTTAGGCCAGTGATAGGCAGGCAATTCCATAATAAACGGACTGGTTAAACCACCTAAAAAACTCGTCTTTTTGAGGGCAATACCCGATAGGATAATAGCAGCCATCCCAATAAAATAGGTACTTGGTGCTACTAAAGAATTACTAGGGAAGAAAGCTCCAGCAATCAAGGCAATAATTTCCAACTTGGCCGAACAAGGCATGAAGGTTGCCGTCATAATGGTAATGCGACGGTCCCTTTCATTTTCAATGGTTCGACTAGACATAACCGCTGGCACCCCACAACCTGTAGAAATCAACATGGGAATAAAGGATTTCCCAGAAAGACCAAAACGACGGAAAATACGGTCCATAACAAAGGCAATACGACTCATATATCCAATGTCCTCAAGCACACCCAAACAGATAAAGAGCACAAAGATTTGAGGTAGGAATCCTAGTACTGTCCCAATCCCAGCGACAATCCCATCAACAATCAAAGACTTAAGCCAGTCCTGAACTTGAAGATAGTCAAGACCAGAAGTTACCAAGTCTGGAACATACTTACCAAAAAGCACATCGTTAGCCCAGTCTGTCCACATGGTTCCAACAGTCTGAATAGATAAGAAATAAACCAAATACATAACCACTGCGAAAATTGGCAAGGCCAAAATACGGTTGGTGACAATCCTATCAATCTTATCTGACAAGGTCAGAGCAAAATCTTCCGTATGACTTTGAGCCATCTGACAAACACGTTCAATAAAGGCATAACGCTCATTAATGACAATTGACTCCGCATCTTCGGTGAAAACTTCCTCAGTGATTCGAATGATGTCTTTGATTTCTTTTCGTTGGAAGGGGGACAAGTCTAGCTCAGCCTCAACTAAAGCATCGTGTTCAAAGAGTTTAATGGCGTAAAAACGCGCAGACCTTTGTGGCACCGAATTTCCCAAGACCTCCAAAATTTGTGAAATAGCAGCTTCTAATTTATCGTCATAAATTGGAAAAGCAATGTCGGCAACTGTAGAGGTTGTCGTATGAGCCGCCTTCTTCACTACCTGATCAACACCAGTTTGCTTGAGAGCGCTAGTGGCTACTACTGGTACACCTAGATGATAAGATAATTTATCAACATTAATCTGCTTTCCCTGAGCCTCTAAAACATCACTCATGTTAAGCGCTAAAGTGACTGGAATACCTGTCTCAATCAACTGCGTTGTCAGATAAAGGTTACGCTCCAAATTTGTCGCATCGACTACATTTAAAATGCTGTCGGCCCTTTGGCTCAACAAATAGTCGCGCGCCACCTTTTCTTCAGGACTATAGGGTGACATTGAGTAAATCCCTGGTAAATCCTGGATTTCTAAATCCTTATTCTTTTTGACCAGACCACTTTTTCGTTCGACAGTAACACCCGGCCAGTTACCAACACGCTGATTGTTCCCTGTTATCAGGTTGAATAAACTGGTTTTACCACTATTAGGATTACCTATTAATGCAATTTCTGTCATTTTTCCTCTCCCTCATCCAGCATGACCACACTAATCATTTGCGCTTCCGACTTGCGTAGGGTTAATTCGTATCCTCTCAAACTAATTTCTAGAGGATCTCCCAAAGGCGCTACCTTACGCAATAAGACCCGAGTACGCTTTGTAATTCCCATATCCATAAGACGTCGTTTGGTTTCATTGGCTGAAAAAATATCAGTAACGATAGCCGAACGTCCAACTGGTAATTCAGAAAGAGGTATCTTTTCCTGATCTTCCTCCGCAGGTGCCAAATCAATCTTATCCAGAATCGACGCATCAAAGGCTAAGCGACTCCCTTTAACGATAATAATAGCACTATTCTTGGTCTTAGTTACCACCTCAATCGTTTCACCGGCAGCCAACCCTAGGTTAGATAAGTGCAAAAGACTATCCTTAGGGAGGTTAATGCCAAGAATCCGGTAAGGCGTTTTTAAGGCCGCATCATATATGAGCATATTTCTTGACCTACTTTATTATTTTTGATACGGCATCATTATAGCATATTTATCCATCTTTTCCGCAATATTATCCTAAACAAGAATGATTCTAGAAAAGCAGAACACAAAAAGAAAAGGCTGGAAAAGTTCCAGCCTTCACAAACAATGTATACATACTTAATGAATATCTTACAAAACCTTACTCAAGAAATCCTTAGTACGATCTTCCTTAGTATTATCGAAAATCTCTTGTGGTGTCCCTTCTTCGACAATGACACCGCCATCCATAAAGATGACACGATCTGCCACTTCATAAGCAAAGCCCATTTCGTGGGTAACGATTGCCATTGTCATCCCTGATTTAGCAAGGTCCTGCATAACTGATAGAACTTCACCAACCATTTCTGGGTCAAGGGCTGATGTTGGTTCGTCAAACAAGAGAACATCTGGATCCATAGCCAAACCACGTGCAATCGCAATACGTTGTTGCTGACCACCAGATAGACTTGTTGGGTAGGCATCTGCCTTATCTTTCAAACCAACCTTTTCTAAAAGTTCCATAGCCTTTGCTTCTGCATCAGCTTTAGAAACACCCTTAGTCTTAATTGGTGACAAGGTGATATTTTCTTTAACTGTCATATTCGGGAAGAGGTTAAACTGTTGGAAAACCATTCCCATCTTCTCACGCATTTTGAAAATGTCGTTATTTTTATCTGTAATATCCACACCTTCAAAGGAAATAACACCTTTTGTAGGTTTCTCAAGCAAGTTCATTGAGCGTAGGAAGGTTGATTTCCCTGATCCTGAAGGACCGATGATAACCACTACTTCACCCTTTTTAATATCTAGATCAATCCCTTTGAGAACTTCGTTCTTACCAAAATACTTGTGAAGATTTTTAATCTCAATAATTGTTTCTGCCATTATTTACGTCCCTCCCCAAGTCGTTTTTCCATTTGTTTCAAGAGTGCCGTCATAGCTGTTGTCACAATCAAATAATAGAAGGCTGCGAACAAGAGCGGCGTCAAGGTCAAGTAGGTTGTTGTTGCAACAGTTTGTGCACCATTCCACAATTCCATAACCCCGATGGTTTGCAAGAGCGAACTATCCTTGATAATAGTAACAAACTCGTTACCCAAGGCAGGCAAGATATTTTTAATGGCTTGAGGCAAGACCACATAACGCATGGTATTCCATGGACGGATACCAAGTGAGTAGGCAGCTTCAACCTGACCTTTAGGAATAGACTCGATACCTGCACGCACACTCTCAGAAATATAAGCACCACTGTTCAAAGAAAGGACGATAATACCTGGAACGATACGTGACAAATCAAGATTCAAAATACCAAACTGCACAGTTGGAAGGTTCATGTGGATAAGGTTAAAAGCAATCATAATCTGCACAACCATAGGAGTCCCACGGAAAACCCAAACATAAAGGCTTACCAACCACTCCAAAGGTTTGATTCCAGAACGTTTGGCCAAGGATACCAAAACCCCAAGAATGGTTCCGAAGAAGACCACGCAGACCGAAATCATAATTGTTACTAAGACACCATAGTTAAAGTAAGACCAAAACTGTGGTAGAAATGAAAAATTCATCTAGATACTCCTTACTAATATTCTTCAATATTATATCAGAAGACTGTATAATAATAAAGTATTTTCTTATAAATGCGATATTTCAGTATAAAAACTAAGTTATAGACCTAGCTAGCAAAACTCTTAAGCAATACACCTCATGTATTTCCAAGATGACACCACGCCAAAAGCTTTGCCAAGAATTTGAAGTACTGCCTGTTTTGACAAGTCATACAAGCATCACCCCATGCTTTCATCCTGATAAAAATGCCTGAAACTATCGAGTTTCAGGCATTCTGATTTTTGAAACCTTGTAAAGTTCCAAAATAATTTATTAGTAAAGCAAATCGTAGATTTCCATTGCAATCAAGTCAATGCTATCAAATGAATAAGATTCACGTGCTTCAACGTCACGCAATGTGAAAACTGGACCATTTTCAGGATCGTTGCTAAATGATACCTCGGCAACAACCACTCCTTCACGTTCGAAATTACGTTTCAAATTACCACCATCAGCCGCCATCATTTCAAGACGGTTAATGATTCTCACCAAATGTGATTCCATGTTATTTCTCCTATTAATTGTGTATTTCTTACTTATTTTATCACACTTATGGGAAAAATGGGGGAATTTTAAATATTTTTCAAGGAATTGTACATAATGGCCTTAATAGAATGCATACGATTCTCAGCTTCTTGGAAGATGATGTCACTGTGTTTTTGGAAGACTTGATCTGTAATTTCTAACTCTGCCAAACCATATTTGTCATAGATTTCTTTCCCAATTTGGGTATTGAGATCATGAAAGGCTGGGAGACAATGCATAACGATAACATCTGGATTTTCTGTCTTGGCTAGTAGGTCTGCATTAATTTGATAAGGCAAGAGTAAATCAATACGAGATTTAAAATCTACCTCTTCACCCATAGATACCCAGACATCCGTATAAAGCATATCCACTCCCTTGACCTCTGAAATATCATCTGTAATGGTTAAATCGGCACCATTGTTATGTTTCTGGGCTAAGGCTACAATCTCATCTTCGGGTTGCAGCACCTCTGGGGCAATAATCTTGACATTAACGCCTAAAATAGCCGAAGTGACCAAAAGTGAGTTGGCCATATTATTTCTACCATCTCCAATATAGGCGATGGTCAAGTCTTCCAAACTACCGAAGTGTTCCTTCAAAGTCATGAAATCCGCAATCATTTGAGTTGGATGCCAGGTATCCGTCAAACCATTCCAGATCGGAACTCCTGAGTACTTGGCCAAATCTTCAACATCTTCTTGTTTAAAACCACGGTACTCGATTCCATCAAACATAGATCCCAGAACCTTGGCCGTATCAACTACAGATTCCTTTTTACCTAACTGAATGTCTCCAGCACCAAGGTAGGTCACATTCATACCTAGGTCCTGACCGGCCACTGTAAAAGCTGAGCGAGTTCTGGTAGATGTTTTTTCAAAAATCAAGGCAATATTTAAGCCATCTAAATATTTATGCGGAATTCTTTCCTTTTTTAACTGTTTAAATTTTATGGATAAATCAATCAACTCCTCGAGTTCTTGCTTAGTAAAGTCGATTTCTTTCAAAAAGGATTTAGCTTGTGTCATAGGTATCTCTCTTTCGTTCTGAATAATATAAAAACATTATATAATATTTATGCATTATAAACAAGTGGTTTTGAATTAAAATTCAATGTTAGCACTCCTACCAAGAGAGTGCCAAACCTAGATGCTTTTTACTTGCAATCTATCTCCCGCATGCTATAATGGAGTCATAGATTTGACCTTTTTTGACCAAGAATATTTTCAATAAAGGTCTTTCCCAATTCAGATAGAAAAGAGGTACTGATATGCTCTGTCAAAACTGTAACCTTAATGAAGCTAGTATTCATTTGTATACCAATGTAAATGGTAATCAGCAACAAGTTGACCTCTGTCAAAATTGTTATAAAATCATGAAATCTGACCCAGAGAACCCCCTTAATCAATTCAATCAAACTGGAGGTTCCAACTTCTTCGATGATTTCTTCAGCGACCTAAATAACTTCCGTTCTTCTAACGGTGATCTTCCCAATACACCTCCAACACAAGAAGGTGGTAACCGAGGAAACGGTGGCAATACACAAGGGCCAGGCCGTCCAGGAGTACCACGCCAACAAGCTCCCCAACAGCCACAAGGTCTTCTTGAAGAGTTCGGCATTAACATCACTGACATCGCTCGTCGTGGAGACATCGATCCAGTCATTGGTCGTGACGAGGAAATCATTCGTGTCATCGAAATTCTTAACCGCCGTACCAAGAACAATCCCGTCCTCATCGGTGAACCTGGTGTCGGTAAGACTGCTGTCGTTGAAGGACTAGCTCAAAAAATTGTAGATGGTAGCGTTCCTCAAAAACTCCAAGGCAAACAAGTCATCCGTCTTGATGTGGTCAGCTTGGTTCAAGGAACTGGTATCCGAGGCCAATTTGAAGAACGCATGCAAAAACTCATGGAAGAAATTCGTCAACGTCAGGATGTTATCCTATTTATTGATGAAATCCATGAAATCGTAGGAGCTGGTAATGCTGGAGATGGCAATATGGATGCTGGAAACATCCTAAAACCTGCCCTTGCTCGTGGGGAACTTCAACTGGTCGGAGCAACAACACTCAACGAATACCGCATCATCGAAAAAGATGCTGCCCTTGAGCGTCGTATGCAACCAGTTAAGGTTGACGAACCAACTGTTGAGGAAACCATCACTATTTTGCGTGGGATTCAGCCTAAATATCAAGACTACCACCACGTCAAATATACGGACGAAGCGATTACTGCAGCTGCAGAATTATCCAACCGCTACATTCAAGACCGTTTCTTACCAGACAAGGCCATCGACCTTCTTGATGAAGCTGGTTCGAAGATGAACTTGACCCTCAACTTTGTTGATCCTAAAGATATCGATAAACGTTTGATTGAGGCTGAAAACCTCAAGGCTCAAGCTACTCGTGACGAGGACTTTGAAAAGGCTGCCTATTTCCGTGACCAAATTGCCAAATACAAGGAAATGCAAAAGCAAACCATCAAAGATCAGGATATGCCTGTCATCACCGAAAAACATATCGAAGCTATTGTGGAACAAAAGACCAATATTCCTGTCGGTGATTTGAAAGAAAAAGAACAATCACAACTTCTTAGTCTTGCAGATGATCTTAAATCACATGTTATCGGACAAGATGCTGCAGTTGATAAGATTGCTAAAGCTATCCGCCGTAATCGTGTTGGATTGGGTGCTCCAAACCGCCCAATTGGTAGCTTCCTCTTCGTAGGTCCTACAGGAGTCGGTAAAACTGAGCTCTCTAAACAATTAGCTATTGAACTCTTTGGTTCAGCTGACAGTATGATTCGTTTCGATATGTCAGAATACATGGAAAAACACGCTGTCGCTAAATTGGTTGGTGCCCCTCCAGGATATGTTGGTTACGACGAAGCGGGTCAGTTAACTGAAAAAGTCCGCCGTAATCCTTATTCACTTATTCTTTTAGATGAGGTTGAAAAAGCTCACCCAGACGTTCTTCACATGTTCCTCCAAGTACTTGACGACGGTCGTTTGACTGATGGTCAAGGGCGCACTGTAAGCTTCAAGGATACCATCATCATCATGACATCAAATGCTGGTACTGGTAAAGTTGAAGCTAGCGTTGGCTTTGGAGCTACTCGTGAAAATCGTACCAATTCTGTTCTTAACCAACTTGGAGATTTCTTTAGTCCTGAATTCATGAACCGCTTTGACGGTATTATCGAATTCTCTGCCCTCAGCAAAGAAAATCTCCTTACTATCGTGGACCTCATGCTTGATAATGTCAACCAACGCTTGGCTAACAACGGTATCCACCTCAGTGTAACAGAGAAAGTTAAGGAAAAATTGGTTGACCTTGGTTACGATCCTAAGATGGGTGTTCGACCACTACGTCGTACCATCCAAGATCACATTGAAGATGCTATTACCGACTTCTACCTTGAAAATCCAAACGAAAAAGATCTCAAGGCAGTCATGACTTCAAAAGGCCACATTACCATTAAGTCTGCTAAAAAAGCCGATAAAGCTACTCAAAAAGCTGAGGCAGCAAAAGAATCTGATTAAACAAATAAACCAAGTCATTACGACTTGGTTTATTTATCTTTTCATTTCCTATTTTCAAATTTATCCCTAATTCTGCCTAAATCAATAGGAAAATGAGCAAAATTTTAGTATAATATAGGCAAATAAACGTAAGGAGCAACTCATGAATCCAACATTTGGTGACAAGGTTGAGGGAGCTCATTATCAAACACGTTACGGTGTTTATGCTGTGATTCCTAACCAAGAAAAGACAAAGATTATTTTAGTCCAGGCTCCTAACGGAGCTTGGTTTCTCCCAGGTGGAGAAATCGAAGCAGGCGAGGATCACTATAGCGCATTAGAACGCGAGTTAATTGAAGAACTTGGGTTTACAGCCACTTTAGGCCAGTACTATGGCCAGGCTGATGAATACTTCTATTCAAGCCACCGTGACACTTACTATTACAATCCAGCCTATATTTATGAAGTTGTAGATTTTTCAAAAATTGGCAAACCTCTCGAAGATTTCAATAACCTGGCCTGGTTTCCAATTGATGAAGCCATTGCTAAACTTAAACGTGGCAGCCATAAATGGGGAATCGAACAATGGAAAGCAAACAACATAACAACTAGCAAATCTTAGGAGGAAACTATGAAACTCATTAATACGACCCGTACACACCAAGAACTCGTTCAAAACCAACTAGACAACACGGATGCCTTTCTCGTAGAGACCTACTCTGCTGGGAATACTGATGTTGTCTTTACACAAGCACCTAAGCATTATGAACTCTTGATTTCAAATAAACATCGTGCTGTTAAAGACAACGAATTAGAAGTTATCCGTGAATTCTTCCTCAAACGAAAAATCGACAAAGATATCGTTTTGATGGACAAGCTTAGAACAGTACACACTGACAAATTGATTGAGATTTCATTCCCAACAACTGTATAAGACAGAACAAGCAATGGCTAACACCACTGCTTGTTTTTTAGTATGTTACAAAGCTTTCGAAGCTTGATCCAGAACTACCATAACCTGACGACTATGTTCCAACTGCTGGGCAACACTGTCAAAATCCTTGGTCGCCACCATCTTTTCAAAAGCTACAAATTCATCATACATACGATGTTGTGGACTATTAAGATTGACAACTCTCTCTTTCTGATCATTGAGAGTGACTCCAATTTCAGGAAGAGTGTTGGTTGCACCAAAAATAGTAATAGCTCCCTTATCCCCTTGAATAGTTGAACGAATCTCCGCACTACAGTCTTTAGCTCCAATGGCAACAGCCTTAAAGTTACCATAGTCCAAAACTAGAATTCCTGACGTATCCACTCCTCGCTCCACATTAGGAAGATATTCCACACGATTAGGCTTACCAAAAAGGCCAACAAGAAGGTGAATATTATAGATATTCAGATCTCTAAGTGCTCCTCCACCCATTTTAGGATTGAAGGCAGGAGCAATTTCCCCTCGTTTGAAGGCATCGTAACGTGAAGAATATTGGGAATAATTGATATTCACAATCTTAATATCCCCAATATCAGACAAGGCTTCCTTAATCGCTGTAAAATTAGCCAGATATTGATTGGTAATAGCCTCCATCAAGAGAAGCTTTCTTTCTTGAGCAAGCTTAGCTAGCTCTTCAAAATCTTCTAAATGAAGGGTGAAGGGTTTCTCACAGATCACATGTTTTCCGGCCAAAAGTGCTTTCTTAGCATAGTCATAGTGGGTATGATTGGGCGTTCCGACATAAATCGTATCAACTTCTGGATTAGACAAAATTAACTCATAATCACTAGTCGCCTGAGATAAGCCATATTGTTTAGCTAGGGCTTCTGCCTTATCGAGCGATCGTGGTGTCGATAAGATAGCTTCAAGCTCGATGCCCTCAATAGTTGTTAACACAGGAAGAACCTCTGTCACAATCATTCCTGTCCCTAATAATGCAAGTTTCATCAACTTACCTCCTTCTTCCTCTAAACTCTCTTACTATACAGCGTAATTCTATAAACAGAACTATAGTGAAAGAGGACTCAAATAGAAGCCCTCTAAAATTTAAGAACGGCCAAGCAGTTTCTTAACTCCTTGAATCGCTTTATATTTAAGCGGTTGTGGATAATAACGGAAGGTTCCCATCTTGCGAACGATATAACCATTAAAGTTTTGTTTAAATCGCAAAACCCCATCTGAACCATCAAAGATCCCCATAATACCAAGGAAGTTATAGAAAGTAATTCCACGTTTAATGGCTTGGGTCATCACATACTCTTGTAAGAGTGCTGGCGCATAAAACTTATTAAACTCCGGATAAGATCCACTAAAAAGATAAACAGCTTCTTGAGGTGTATAGACAAAAAGACTTCCTGCAAGAACAATGTCTTCCTGACCATATTTATCAATAAAAGCAGTCGCTTCGCCCTTTCGAACATCAAAGGTCTCAAACTGACTTGATAATTCTCTTAATTGGTTTTGTTTTTTCTCAGATTTTGGGTTAGCCTCTAAATCAGCTTGTAATTTGACAATTCTAGCTCCCAACTTCGCTTGATCACTTTCCAAATGGTCATAGTAATCCTGAAAATTCAAGGTAGCCACCATAAAATCAGCATTGTCACCAAAAGCATCATAAAAATCTTGGTAATAATCTAGGGACTTGTCACTATACTCACGACGATCAGAGGTCGCCGAAGTGATTTCTTTAAAAATAGATAACTCATCACGTTTCAGTTTTTTCAACTTAATCCCGAAAGTTTTGGCTTTTTTAACCAAAGGCTTCCCTTTTTTACTGAAAGACTTGATAAGATTTTTTTCTTCAATCCCAGATAAATCCTTAACATAGTGCCAGTCAGGCTCACCACCAGGATAACCTGTCTGTAAACCATCAAAGCTATAGCCTAAATCTGTCAATTGACTAATCAATTGCTTCTGCTCTTCACCAGTTGGTTCACCATTACTATCAAAAGTTTGATAAGTATCATAAGGCTTGATTAACAACTCAAGAGCACCATTTGCCTTAGCATAGTCCTTCAAACCTTGATAAAAGTCACTCAGATGAGCTGTATTTGAGTGAATCGGTCCACAATTCACCTCCATACGAAGCCCACCAGTCATAGGCATGCTGTAGACAATTGCTGAGACTTCTAGTTGGTTTCCTTCTTTCCAAGCGACATAGCTAATGCTAAATCCACGTTTTTCAAGAAGCTTAGCCATTTCCTCCGTTTGCATAAAAGAACGCTCAGACACTTGTTGAGCATGTGTGTTAAATTCTTCTTTAGTTACTTGAATGAAGCTCATTTTTTTCCTTCCTAAAATGGATAAAGTAAATGACGAGTGAGATAAAGAGCAAGATGGCAAGTACTGCCACTAATGGTATTCGAATCGGACGGATATTAAGCAACAAATCTCCACTAACTGCATAAACAATCGAGACTGGCGTCACTCCAATAAGGGTTGCCAAAACCCTCGTCCTTGTGGGTAAATTCATCTGAACACAAGCATAATTGACCAGAGCTGATGGTATAAAAGGAATAGAGAAGGCTAAAGAAATCCCAATAAAACGATGCTTAAAGTTTTCAATATAGTTTAGGAGTTTCTCCATACGTTTGGACTTCTCTGGCTTTTCAAGTCTTCTCAGAATTTCAAAACTAGTCAAATTTCCAAAAGTATTACCAATAATATTCATCGGAATCGCAAGCAAAGGGCCATAGAGTAGCCCAACAAAAATACAAAAAATAGAACTTGAAACTCCAGGAATAGCTGATGACAGAATCATAAGACTAATAAGGATAAGTGCATTTTGGAAATTAGCCTGCTTAAAAACTTCTCTTAAAAAGGCTTGATCATGCTTAGCGTTGATCCATTCCTTGATTAAGGGGATGAAGTTATTTAAAAGAGGCCATAAGAACACCAGTATTAAACCTGCTATCCCTATAAAAAATAGTCTTTTTTGGGTCATTACATCTCCACAATTTTAATCACTCCTTTTATTATAACAAAAAAATGCCTTCATTGATTTAGAAAGGCATTTTTTACTGTGATTACTTGTTAATCAAATTAGCTTGTGACTTGTTTTCCAAGGCACCATTTTTAAAGTTAAGGGTAAGGCTACCTGTTTCACCCTTCTTAGCGACAAGGTTTGATGACCAAAGAGCCTGTGTCATTGTTGCATCTGAAGAGACAGCGATTGAATAAACATCCGGTGTGCCAAGCGTTTTGACAGCATCATCATAGCTAGTTCCATTTTTGAGGTTTTCATACATCCTCAGTGTGATTTTAGGATCACGGACGTAAGAAAAGTTTGAAATTGACTTAACGACAGTACTATTGTTAAAGAGTTTCGCCGTGACAACAACATTATCATACTGCCAATTATAAACATCAAGCTTAGCATCTCCTGCTTGCTCTTGACCAGTTGATGAGGGTTCACCAAACCAGCCCTTCAAGCTATCAAGATTTGAGCCTCCTGAGAATTCTTGAGAAGCATTTGCCATGGTGATTTTATCAAAGTTCTGGCGAACATTCCCATGCTTAACAGTTAAAATCTTTGAAGCCTCATTATCCAGAGATCCCTTCGACTCAGTTTTAGACGAAGATTTTCCACAAGCAGCTAGAGTAAAAAGTGAGAGACCTAAAACGGTCAAAGACAAAAGTTTTTTCATAATAAATTCCTATATACACAAATAAAAGGCTGACGCCTCAAGTATTTATGGAGCCGGTGGGAGTCGAACCCACGTCCAAACACCTGCCAACATATTCGTCTACAACCATAGGTTATGTCTTTCATTTAACAGATAGACGACACATAACTCAAGCCTTCTATCTGCGAGCCTATAAATCTCTTTTCAACCAGCTAGGCAATGGTCAAACGTAGCTTATAAATCAATAAAACCTCTAAACAAACATAAGCAATCTGCTAGAAGTCACGCGAGCAGGTGTTTAGGCTGCTACAGCGTAAGAATTAGTATTTTTTGCAGTTATATTTAACTGAGCGTTTACGTCGCCACACGAGTCGCAGAATATGCCTCATAATGCCTGTCGAATCCGTAACGACCCCAATATGAGATACTGAGTATTATATCAAATTCTTTAATAAATTGCAAAAGATTAGCCAAACTGTCTCCCCCAATAAATCCACTATAGAGACGCTAATACAGTAGTCAACTTTGTTTTTAGGATAAGCTAGTAGCCATTCATCTGTATGTTTGCCTTTTTCCTTTCAACACTGAAAGTTTTTTGGAATACTTTCACTAAAACTTAGCAAGTAAAAAACGTTGAACGAACAAATCTTTCAACGTTTTTCTTTTTGCACCCTAAGGGAATCGAACCCCTATCTCAAGAACCGGAATCTTACGTGATATCCATTACACTAAGGGTGCTAACAGTATACTATTATAGCATACTCTAAAATAGAAAAAAAGGGCTCTATAATTTCTGTAGTGGGTAAAACCACTGTAGAGATTATGGAGCTTTTTCAATGTACACAAAAAGTCCCATAAGAACTATAATGAAAAGCGACCAAACCATCATTAGGAAGAACTTATGAGACTTATTAAGAATACCACAGAATTAATTGGAATTAAAGACCCTAACATCATTATTTCTCTTGTTTTGGAAACTAATACTCATATCGAGATTCATGCAAAACTTGATTATTCTGCACCACCATGCCCTCATTGTCATGGAATGATGATCAAGTATGACTTTCAAAAGCCTTCTAAAATCCCTCTTCTCGAGCAAGCGGGAACTTCAACACT